>JBEBWI010000151.1:0-5676 GCA_040392345.1 Leucobacter soli
ACCCGCGAGCGGGCGAAGATACTGCCCGTCGTCGCGCTCCTGCTGCTTGCGAGCGCCGCCGCGGGCGTGCTGCTCGCCCCCTGGCACTGGGCCTTCCTCGTCGGGCTCGTCGGCATCACCCTTCTGCTCTGCACGGTCTCATTCGCCTACCGCTTCGGCCCGCCCGGGCCCGTGTTCATGGTGCTCGTCTACGGGCTCGGCGCGAATATCACCGCGGTGGTCGACGGCGAGCGGCGCACCGACCCCTGGCTCTTCCTCGGCATGTTCGCGCTCGGCGCGGCCACCTCCTACCTCGTCACGGTCGCCCCGCTGCTGCTGCCGAGGTTCAGGCGGGAACCCTCGCGGCCACTGCGCGAACTGCTTCCGGGCCCGTGGCTCGGACCGGGTGAGCGCGTGCTCCTCGCGCGGATCGCGGTGGTCGCGGTCGTCGGCACCGCCGCGAGCCAGCTGTGGCTCGACCCGTCGCGCGCCTACTGGACGGTCGCCTCGGGCGTCGCGGTCGTCGGGCTCTTCGCGATCCGCACCCTCTCGCTCACCCGCGGTCTGCACCGCACCGTCGGCACCGTGCTGGGTGCGCTGCTGTTCATGGCCGTCGCCCCGGTAGGGCAGTACCCGCTGCTGCTGCTCGCCGTGGTGGTGGCGCTGCAGTTCGCCATCGAATTCATCGTGGTGCGCAACTACGCGATGACACTGGTCTTCGTGACCCCGATCGTGCTGTTCATCACCGAGGCCGCGACCGGTGCGACCGACATGTCGGCGGTCGCGCTCGAACGTGTGGTCGACACCGCGGTCGGCGCGGTCATCGCGATGGCGACGGTCTTCATGCACTCGCGTCAGAGCGCGGGCTAGGCCGAGCACTGCTGAGGCATCTCGGCGGCCCAGCATAGAATCGCAGGTGGCGAGGGGCACAGGCCCCCTATGTGCGGCGAAGGTCGCAGAGGCGGCGAGTGGGAGGCGCGATCGTGCGAAAGCGATTCGGGCGCGAGGGCAGCGAGTTCGGGCGCGGGCTCGGCTTTTTCGACGCGATCTACGGCTTCGCCATCACGCTGCTCGTCACGAACATCGATGTGCCGCCGGCCGAGGCCTGGAACAGCCTGCCCGAGCTGTTCGAGCACGGCATCGGCTCGCAGCTGCTCGGCTTCGCCATCAGCTTCATCGTGATCGCGGTGTTCTGGCGCAACAACACCGAGCTGCTCGGCAGGTTCCGCGCGATGGACGGCCCCGTGATCACCGCGAACCTCGTCACCGCAGCGTTCGTCGTCATGATCCCGTTCACGACGCAGGGCATCAGCGACCCCGAGGTAAACGGCTATCCATTGCCCACCGCGCTCTACGCGCTGAACGTCGCGCTCGTCATTCTCTCGCACACGATGATGCTCGAGATCGGCAGGTCGCACGGCCTGCTCGACGAGGACGTGCCGAAATCGGCGGTGTGGACGACACGCGTCGACGTCGGCGCGCAGATCGCCGTCTTCCTCGTCTCGATACCGGTGGCGTACCTCTTCGGGGCGAACTGGGGGCAGCTCACCTGGGTGCTCCTCTTCGTCGTCGCGCGCATCACAGGCAAGTGGAGCGCTCGCGTGGCCCAGCGGGCCGCCGCGAGCGCTGATCCACACGCCTGATACCCGTTCAGATCACCCCGTCCGCGAGTCTGTCGGGCGTGCCGAAGCGGTGTGCGGTGATGGAGACCGCCTGCTCGCGCAGGTGGGGGAGCATCTCGACCCTGCCGGCTGAGACGACTTCGCCGGCGTAAACGACGACGTCGGGCTTGCCGCCACTGGCCTCGTACACGGCCTCGGCCGCCGATGCCCGCGAAGCGCCGGCGACGACTCGCACCCGCACCCCGGCATGCGGCCCGCGACGCGCGGCGAGTGCCGCGACGCGCGCAGACCACGCCGCATCGTCGTCGAGATGCACCGGTATCTCGGCGAGCGACAGCGCCTCGGAGACGGGGCGCGGCAACGGGGTCGAGATGCTCAGCACCGGCGTCGCACCTGCCGCGAGCCCGGCGGCGAGCACGCGGACGACCCGCGAGAGCCGCGCGCCCTCCGCGGCCCGCACGAACACCGTCACGGGCAGGTAGCGCAGCACGTTGCGCTCGACCCCGAGCTGCGAGACGTCGCGGTTCATGCCGAACTCCTGCTCCCAGGCGACGGCATCGCTGCCGAGCGCCGAGCGCAACCATGCCAGTTCGTCGGCGTCTGCGTCTGTGCGGGCGTCGGCCTCGGCGCCGCGTTCCTGCGCCGACTGTTCGAAGGCCCGGAGCAGCGGGGCGGCGGCGGGTCGGGGCGGCTGCCCCGCCGCAGCGATCGGCGCATCAGCCCAGTCCACGAGGCCGTGCAGGTAGTTCGGGCCGCCGGCCTTGGCTCCGGCCCCCATCGCCGACTTCTTCCAGCCGCCGAAGGGCTGGCGCTGCACGATGGCGCCCGTGATGCCGCGATTGACGTAGAGGTTGCCCGCTTCGATGCGGCTCAACCACCGGTCGATCTCGCTTCGGTCGAGCGAGTGCAGACCGCTCGTGAGACCGTAGTCGATCTCGTTCACCATGTCGATCGCCTCGTCGAGCGTGGCGGCCGTCATGATGCCGAGAATCGGGCCGAAGTACTCGGTCAGGTGGTACTCGCTGCCGCGACGCACGCCGTCCCGCACTCCGGGCGTCCAAAGACGATTCGCGCCGTCGCGGTCGCGGTCGCCGTCGCGGTCGCGGTCGCGTGCGAGCGGGCTCGAGCTCTCGAGCTTGCGCGGCTCGATCAGCCAGCTCTCACCCGGCGCGAGCGTCGTGAGACCGCGCAGGAGCTTGCCCGTCGGCGCAGCGATCAACGGTCCCATCACGCTCTCCAGCCTGTCGGGGGTGCCCACCTCGAGCGAGCGCACCGCGTCGAGCAGTTGGTTGCGGAAGCGAGTCGAGGTCGCGGCGGAGTCGACGAGGATCACGAGCGACGCCGCCGAGCACTTCTGCCCCGCATGGCCGAATGCCGAGTGCACGACGTCTCGCACGGCGAGGTCGAGGTCGGCGTTCGGGGTCACGACGATCGCGTTCTTGCCGCTGGTCTCCGCGAGGATCGGGAGACTCCGACGCAGCTCGCGGAAGGTCGTGGCCGTCTCGTAGGAGCCGGTCAGGATGAGCCGATCGATCCGCGCATCCGAGACGAGAGCCGAAGCGAGCCCGCGATCCTCGAATCTCACCAGCTGCAGCACCTCGTGCGGTACGCCTGCCTCCCAGAGCGCCTCGACCATCACGGCGCCCGACCGCGCTGCCTGCGTCGCGGGCTTGATGATGACCGACGAGCCCGCAGCCAGTGCGGCGAGCGCGCCGCCCGCGGGAATGGCCACCGGGAAGTTCCAGGGCGGGATCACGGCGATCAGCCGCTGGGGCACGAAGGTTGCGCCGTCGACGCGCTCGAGCTCTTGGCCAAGCGCGGGGTAGAAGTGCGCGAAGTCGATGGCCTCGCTCACCTCCGGGTCGCCCTGGTCGAGCGTCTTGCCCGTCTCGGCGCCCATGATCTCGAGCAGATCCGCGCGGCGTGCCTCGAGCCGCTCGCCGGCGCGGTGCAGAATCCGTGCGCGCTCGTCCGCGCCGAGCTCCTGCCATCTCGAGGCGGCGGCGATACCGCGTTCGATCGCGGCATTCAACGCGTCTGCGTCGGGGATGAGGGCCGCGTCGAGGGCCTCGGCGCCGAGCTCGGTACCCGTCATCCGATCGGCGATCGCCCGACCCCACGCGCGGTTGCCGGGCAGGTCGGGGTTGGTGTCCGGCGTGTTCCGGAAGCCCGCGTAGCCGCCGGCCACCCGGGCGTCGACCCGGCGCTCGACGTTCGTTCCGTCGAAAGCGCGGCGATCCTGGGTATTGCGCGGCGCGGGTACGCGAAAGGACTCGACGCTGCCGTCGCCCGTGATCGCTTCGAGATCGGCGAGCGAAGCGAGGAAGCGCTCCTGCTCGCGCTCGAACAGCCGCACGTTGGAGTTGAGCTCGAACACCGCGGACATGAAGTTCTCCGGGCTCGCTCCCTCCTCGAGCCGACGGATCAGATAGGCGATCGCGACGTCGAACTCCTCGGGGTGCACGACCGGCACGTAGAGGAGCAGGGCGCCGACCTCGCGCCGCACAGCCTCCGCCTGGCCGGTGGCCATGCCGAGCAGCATCTCGAACTCGACACCGCGCGGGCCCCGACCGTGCTCGACACCGCGCGGGCCCCGACCGTGCTCGACGCCGCGCGGCTCGACCGCACCGCGCTCCCGCGCGAGCAGCCAGGCGAGGGCCACATCGAAGAGGTTGTGACCGGCTACGCCGATGCGCACGTTGCGCACGCGCTCCGGGTGCAGTGCGTAGTCGAGCACCGCTTTGAAGCTCGTGTCGCTCGCCTGCTTCGAATGCCAGGTCGCGGCGGGCCAACCGTGGATCGCGGCTTCCACCAGTTCCATCGGCAGATTGGCGCCTTTGACGACCCGCACCTTGATCGACGCACCGCCGCGCGCGACTCTGGCGGCCGACCATTCCTGCAGCCGCATCATCGCCCCGAGCGCATCGGGGAGATAGGACTGCAGCACGATGCCGGCCTCGAGGCCGAGGAACTCGGGCCGCTCCAGGATTCGAGTGAACACCGCGAGCGTGAGGTCGAGATCCTTGTACTCTTCCATGTCGAGGTTGATGAACTTCTTCGGAGATGCCGCCGCCGCCCGATCGAAGAGGGGCACGAGCCTCTCTTCGACGCGGTCGACCGTCTCGTCGAAGGCCCAGCGGTTGTGCGGGGCCACCGTCGACGAGACCTTGATCGAGACGTAGTCGACGTCGGGCCTGGCCAGGAGGCGGTGGGTGCCGGCCAATCGGCGCTCTGCCTCGGCTTCGCCCAGAATCGCCTCGCCGAGCAGGTTGATGTTCAGTCGCACGCCGTCGCGCGTGATCCGCTCGATGGCCCGGCCGAGCTTGGCATCGCTCGCGTCGATGATGAGGTGCCCGACCATCTGTCGCAGCGCGCGACGGGCCGTGGGAACGACGATGCCCGGCAGCGGGTCCGCCAGGGCGCCGCCCAGCCCGATCGCCGCCCGTATGGGGGCGGGGAGGAACCCCGGAACGATGGGAGTGAGCTCTCTCAGACGCTTCGCGGCGGCCCGAGTGTCCTCGGGCCGTACGACGCCGTCGACGAATCCGACGGTGAAGTCGAGTCCGTTCGGGTCGCGCAGCACACCGGCGAGGCGGGCCGCCGAGGAGTCGGTCGGCAACTCGGCGGCCTCGGCCAGCCATCGCCTCACCAGCGCGATCGCGTCTTCGGCGAGATCCTGGGGGCGAACAGTCGGGGCCTGGGGCATCTGAGCGCCTTTCGGGTTCATCTGTGCGCGTTGCAGGTCGGGCCGTTGCGCGACCTCGGCCGAGAGGAAGCGTGAGCTCTACGGCTCACGATCCTCCCGCTTCTGCCAGTGTGCGGCCTCGAGTAGATGAAGAAAAGCGCTTGCCTCTGTTTGGGCGCGTGGTACCTGCTCAGAGTTCGGTCTGGAACGGCCATCCCGTGTACGCTTCGGCGAGGTAGGTGCGACCCGCCTTGCTCTCGACCACCGAGCGCAGTTCGCCCTGCTGGCGCAGCCGGTCGAAGTCGCTCGCCTCGGGGGCGAGGTGCAGCATGCTCGTCATCCACCACGAGAAGTGCTGGGCCTTCCAGATGCGCTTCGAGGCGGCATCCG
>JBEBWI010000152.1:0-5658 GCA_040392345.1 Leucobacter soli
CCACCAAAAAACTAGCCTCTGAGCAGGTATTTCCCCGCGCGTGAAGCGATTTCCCGCTCTGCGCCATGGCTCCAGCCAACACGCGGCTGGAGATGTCGTCAGGGCTACTGTTCGCCCGCGAATCAATCGGCGATTCAAACGCCTACCGTAGCGTCGCTTCTGCGGGCGGTCGGTCTGCGCAGGCGACCAGCATCTTCAAGGGGATCGGTGCTCGGATGCGCCCGCGCCCCCGACTGAACTCGGTGAGGGGCGAGGCTCAGACGGTTGCCCGCGGGGTGACTCGTGAGGGGCTTCCCCGCCAGTCGCCCACATCAATATCGAGTGCGCGACGGGCGGCCCGACGCCCGAACTCGGCGGCATCGATCCACACGGAGGTGAGCGGGGGAGCCCACAGTCTTGCATAGGGCGTTTCGTCGAATCCGATGACGGCGACATCCTGCGGCACGCGAACACCGAGCCGTGCTGCAGCCGCGAGTGCGGTGAACGCCGTGTGATCGTCGTACGCGGCGAGTGCCGTCACAGCGGGATGGTTCGTTCGGAAGCGTTCAAGCACGGCGGCGGCATCCTCGGGATCCGGGGGCAGTTTCAAGACCGCCGGCGGTGGAATGCACTCCTGCGAGGCGAACTCAGCGACATGCCGGTTTCGCAATGCCGCCAGTTGCGCGTGGCGGGGTTCGAGGGGCATCGCGAGAGCGATGCGCCGGTGCCCGCTATCGAGAAGGTGACGCAACTGGGCGGCGGTATGAGATGCGAGACCATCGATCCAGTCGCCGTCTTCGAGCGCTGCGTTCGTCGAGGAATACATCGTGGACAGGTCCATGACGGTGTGGGGTGCGACCGTGTCGAGCAGTTCCGCATCGGGTCCGTCGTCGCCGTAGGTCACGATCAGGCGGTAGCTGTGGCTGGCCAGTTCCAACTCCATGCCGTGGATCAGGCTGTCCAGGCTGCTCCCGCCGCGAAACCCTCCGGCCTTCAGCAGCACGAGCCGTGACCGACCCTCACGAAGAGTGCGGGCGATGCGGTTCGGCGTGTAGTTCAACTCCGCCGCCGCGGCACGTACCCGCTCGCGGGTCTCCTCGGGGATGGTCTGCCGCGGCGTGTTGTTGAGCACGAAGCTGACGGTCGCGGGCGACACGCCGGCTGCCGTCGCCACTGACCGAATCGTTGCGCGCTTCTCCTCGACCACGATGTCGACTCTAGTTCACTAAATGGATTTAGTGATTAGGCTTGCGGGCATCTGGGCAACCCGAACAGATCAGGCAGCGTCTACAAGGAGGAACCATGAAGTCCGTCTACATCACCGGACCCGACACGATCGAGTGGAAGGACGTCGACGCGCCATCGGTGGGGCCGAACGACGTCTTGCTGAAGGTCAAGGCCTGCGGTATCTGCGGTTCGGATGCGATGTACAGTCACAATGGCGGTATCCCCCCGCGCGAGGGCGCGACTCCCTTGGGGCACGAGCCCGCCGCTGAGGTCGTCGAGATCGGCCCGGAGGTCGCCGGTGTCGAGGTGGGGGACCACGTGGTCATCGATACCATGGCGTTCTCCGACGGCCTGCTGGGCTCGGGCGGAGCTCAGGGAGCACTCACCGAGTACGTTCTCGTGAAGGACAACGTGCCCGGATCTCAGCTTCGCGTGATCCCTCGAGACATTCCCTGGGAGGTCGCAGCGCTCAACGAGCCGATGGCCGTCGCTCATCACGCGGTCAATCGATCTGGGGCCGCCGCGGGCAGCAAGGCCGTGGTCTTCGGCGCCGGACCGATCGGTCTCGGTGCGGCGATCAGTTTGAAGTCGAAGGGCGTGGATCATGTCGTGGTGGTCGACATCATTCCGTCGCGTCTCGAGGTGGCGCTCGAGATAGGCGCCGACGCGGTCATCAATTCGGCCGAGGAAGACGTCACCGCTCGTCTCATCGAGTTGCAGGGTGAGGGACTCGACGGACTCGGTCGAGGCGGGCGGGCCGCCACCGATGTCTACATCGATGCCGCGGGTGTTCCCGCCGTGATCCACACCGCGCTGAACGCTGCGAAGCACCGCGCCGTCATCACGATCCCCGCAGTTCACAAGAAGCCGGTCGACATCGACCTGGGTACGATCCTGATGCAGGAAGTCGATATTCGCATGGCGATGGGATACCCGACTGAGATATTCGAGGTGACCGACTCGATCATCGCGAATGCTGAGAAGTACGCGAAGATCATCAGTCACACATTCCCGTTCGAGCAAGCGCTGGATGCGCTGGAACTCGCCAGGACTCCCGGTGCCGCAGACAAGGTCATGGTCGTATTCGGCTGATCCGCAGTTTTCGTTCGTCGCGACGGGCGCAGAGGAACGGGGCCCCGGCTGCAGCCGGGACCCCGTTCCTGATAACGGCGATCAGCTGAACTGATTCATCGTGTTGTCCTTGCCGCTCGCCTTGAGCGCGGCGTCGCCCGCGAAGTACTCCTTGTGGTTGTCGCCGATGTCGCTGCCCGCCATGTTCTGGTGCTTGACTGTGGCGATGCCCTCGCGGATCTCGCGGCGCTGCACGTCGCGAACGTACGTGAGCATTCCCTCGTCACCGAAGTAGCCCTTGGCCAGATTGTCGGTCGACAGTGCAGCCGTGTGGTACGTGGGCAGGGTGATCAGGTGGTGGAAGATGCCGGCGCGCGCAGAGCCCTCGCGCTGGAAGGTGCGGATCTTCTCATCGGCGAGTCGAGCGAGCTCGGTCTCGTCGTAGGAGGCGCTCATCAGGCTGTCACGGCTGTACGCCGAGACGTCTTTGCCCTCTTCCGCGAGCTGGTCGTATGCTTGCTGGCGGAAGTTGAGGGTCCAGTTGAACGACGGGCTGTTGTTGTACACGAGCTTCGCGTTCGGAACGACCTCGCGGATGCGATCCACCATCGCCGCGATCTGACCCACGTGCGGCTTCTCCGTCTCGATCCACAGCAGGTCCGCACCGTTCTGCAGCGAGGTGATGCAGTCGAGCACGCAACGGTCCTCTCCGGTGCCGCTGCGGAACTGGTACAGGTTGCTCGCCAGACGCTTCGGCCGCAGCAGCTTTCCGTCGCGCTTGATCACGACGTCCCCGTTGCCGAGCTCGGCCTCCGAGATTTCCTCGACGTCGAGGAACGAGTTGTACTGGTCGCCCAGATCGCCAGGGGCGTGCGTCACGGCGAGCTTCTGGGTGAGGCCGGCGCCGAGCGAATCCGTGCGCGCCACGATCACGCCGTTATCGATGCCGAGCTCGAGGAAGGCGTAGCGCACGGCGTTGATCTTCGCGATGAAATCCTCGTGCGGCACCGTGACCTTCCCATCCTGGTGACCGCACTGCTTCTCGTCCGACACCTGATTCTCGATCTGGATCGCACAGGCGCCGGCCTCGATCATCTTCTTCGCGAGAAGGTAGGTCGCCTCGGGGTTGCCGAAGCCCGCGTCGATGTCGGCGATGATCGGCACCACGTGCGTCTCGTAGTTGTCGATCTCCGACTGGATGAATTCGATCGCCGTCTCGTCGCCCGCCTCGCGTGCGTTGTCGAGCTGCGAGAAGAGAAGATCGAGCTCACGCGCATCGGCCTGGCGCAGGAAGGTGTAGAGCTCCTGGATGAGCGCGGGAACCGCGGTCTTCTCATGCATCGACTGGTCGGGCAGGGGGCCGAACTCCGAGCGCAACGCCGCGACCATCCAACCCGAGAGGTACAGGTAGCGCTTGTTGGTGCTCTTCAGGTGCTTCTTGATCGAGATCAGCTTCTGCTGGCCGATGAAGCCGTGCCAGACACCGAGCGATTGCGTGTACACCGACGAATCTCCGTCGTACTCGGCCATGTCGCGGCGCATGATGTCGGCCGTGTACTGGGCGATCTCGAGCCCCGTCTTGAACCGGTTCTGGGTGCGCATGCGTGCGACATGCTCCGGGTTGATCGCGTTCCAGCTGGAGCCGTGCTGCTCCTTGAGGTCGGTCACGGCGTCAATGTCGTTGAGGTAGGCAGTCATGTTCTGTCCTTCGTGTGGGGGCGTCTAGCTCACAAGCACTGTGATCTTGATGGCTAGTTCCACTCTGAGCCACGATGAAGGGCGCAATGCCCACCTTTCGGGGGTGAATTTCTGCAAAATTTCTGCGATTCGGAAAATTCGGTGGATCGTGCGACCGAGTTCGCGGCCGCGCATGAGGCGGGAAGGTCGTCCGGGCCGAAGGCTGGGCTCGTGCCTGAGCGCAGCGATCGCAGATGCGATTCGAGGGTGGTGTTCGGTACGAATCGGCCGCAGATCGCATAGCCTGGGAGTATGCGAATCTCACGTCGTCTTGCCGTCTCCGCCACGACAGTGCTGGCTGCCGCTCTCCTCCTATCCGGTTGCACCGCCACGCCCGATGATTCCGAACCCGAGACGAGTGCACCGATTGCGCCGGTCGAGGACCTCGAACGCGACGCGACGTGGCTCGATGACGGGCGCATGGTCGGCGTCGTTACGTGGGGCTCATCCACCTGCGTTCCCCTTGCGGAGGAGATCACCGCCACTGGGCAGACCGTGAGCGTCACGCTGAACGCAGGCGACCCCGATCGGGCCTGCACGGCTGATCTGACCGCGCGCGCCAGTCTCGTGTCTTTGCCCGAAGGTGTCGACCCCACGAAGGATGTCGAGCTGATTGTGACGCTCGGCGAGGCGAGCGGGGATGTCGGGCTCGCCGGGAATCCGGCACTCGTCGGTATTCCCGGCGAATCGACCGATTTCGAGCCTTCCGCCGGCTGGTTCGATGACGGCGCCCTTGTGCTGGTCACCTGGGGCTCATCCACCTGTGTGCCGATCGTGGAATCGGTCGAGGTCGACGGAAAGGTCGGCACGGTCGGTTTCGCCACCGAGGACGGCCCCTGCACCATGGACATGGTTCCCCGGGCGACGATCATCGAGTTCGGCGAACTCGATGAGGGCGCTGCGGACGGGTTCACGCTCACGCTCGTCGGTGGAGGCCTCGACGCCACGCTCAACGTGATTGGCTCGTAGCGACGCGAGCCCGATCGCCGATCAGGGGAAGCGGCTCAGCGGTCTCGGGGCGCCCCGTCGGCCACGCGCAGCGCCGCGAGCGCGATCTCCCAGGGAATGCGTTCCTGCTCCAGCCTCGAATCGCCCTCGGCGCGCAGCCGGTCGAGGGCTCGCGCCTCGGCCGGGTGCAGCGTCGGGAACTCGCCGCGCGTGGGCTTCGGCTCGGTCACCCACAGGTCTCGGTGGGCGAGCAATGTGGCTTCATCCATGAGCGCCGAGGTGACGCCATGGTGATGGCATCTCGCCCGGTGCAGAATCGCGAACCCGTGGGAGTCGAGGTCGCCCCAGTAGATCACCCGGTTGCGCTGCACCCACGGCAGTTCCATCAGCTGCGCGACGGAGTACCCGCCTCCGTGTAGCGCGACCGCGCCGGACCACTGGGGCATCGCGAGTACCGACTCCTTGTTCTCGAAGACAAAGACGACCCGCGGGTCGAGCGCGAGCTGCGCCAGCTGCCAGGCTGGTGCCGCGAAGTCGTGCGGTAAGCCCGGGGCAAGGTCCGCGTCGAGCAAGCGAATGCGAATCAGCTCGTCGCTCTCAAGTACGTTGAGGTCGCGGTGTGGGGCAACGACCTCCAAGAGGTCGGTCACCACGCTGCGGTGCGTCTTGAACCATTTGGTGTCGACACCGCGGATC
>JBEBWI010000153.1:0-5623 GCA_040392345.1 Leucobacter soli
CTCACCACCGCGTTCGGCACCGAGCCGCCGAAGAGCTCCGAGACCGTGACCAGCGTGAAGCCGCGGTCGTGCAGCCCCTGGAAGATGCCGCCCGCGGCGTTCACCGTGTCGGCATGCGTGTCGTGGAAGAGAATGATGTAACCGGGCACCGCGGCGGGCACCGAGCGCTCGTAGAGCGCGTCGACACCGGGCCCGCGCCAGTCGTTCGTGTCGATCGTCCACAGAATGGCGGGCATGTCGATCGCAGCCTGCGCCGCCGCATTGATGGCGCCGTAGGGCGGGCGGTAGGTGGCGACGGTCTGCCCCGAGATGTTGCGCAGAATCGTCGCCGCATCGTGCACCTGGGCCCGCGCCTCGGCGGGAGCGATCGAGGTGAGGTCGCGATGGTTCATCGTATGGCTGCCGAGCTCGTGCCCCTCGGCCGCCACCCGGTAGACGAGATCGGTGGCCCCAAGTGCATAGCCGCCGAGCATGTAGAAGGTCGCCTTCGCGCCATGCGCGGCGAGCGTATCGAGCAGTTGCGGCGTGTAGTTCGACGGCCCGTCGTCGTAGGTCACCGCGATGCACGGCACGAGATCGCAGTTCACCGGCACGCCACCGCCACCGGCGGCGACTCCCGCGAACGGTTGCTCGACTCCGGTGAGCAGCGCGCGCCGCTGGTCGCTCGACCACGCCCAGGCGACCTCCGAGGTCACCGCGAGATCGAGTGGATCGGCCGTGGCCTCGATGCCGAGCCCGGCCAGCTCCGGCGAGGCGATGCCCGGGGCCAGGCTGACCACGAGCCCTCCGCCCTGCGGGTGCTTCGCCGCGGCGAGCGCCGACGCCGCGAGCGCGAGCTGCGCCTCGTCGGGGTCGGCGAGCGGCGCCGTGCTGAGTGCCCCGACCCGCTGTCGCAGCAGCTCTACGGCGGCCTTCCACAACTCGGCAGGCGCGGTGTCGCGCCACTCGGGGATGTCGGCGGTGACCCCGCCCGTGGCGAGGTCGACGTACCAGGTCTGCGTCTCGTCGCCGGTGACCCCCGCGGCGCTGCCGGTCACCGTGCGCAGCACCATCACGAGGGTCGTGCCGAACGCACCCGCGACCTCGCAGGTGATCGCCGTTCCTGCGCCCCCGGCCGGGCCGGTCTCGGGCCGACTCAGCACGTCGGCCGCGGGCCACGCCGTGGAACCCGCGAGGCACCCCCGGTTCGCGAGCCCCGCATCGACGCCGTGCACCTGCGGAGAGTATGCGCGCCCGGTGGCGCTGATGGCGCTCCAGAGCAGGCGATCCACTCGTTCGTTGAATGCCGGCACCCCGGGAATGTAGACGTAGCGTGCGGCGAGCGGCAGCGCGTCGTTGCGAATGCGACCGTTCACGAGCCCGAGGGCCTGCGCGTCGGGCACCGTGGCGGGGTCGATACCGGGTTCCCCGGCCCCTTCGGCCCCCGCGTCGGCAGGCGCGGCTCCGCCGTCGTGGGTCGCCGCAGCACTGTCGCCGGCATCGCCCCCGGCATCTTCGCCGAGCAGCGTCACGCCCACCACGGTCTGCGGCGCCTGCGGCGGCTGCCACCCGGGCACCGGTTCAGCGGCGCACGCCGTGGCGAGCAGCAGCAGCGCGACCCCGAGAGCGCCGAGCCCGGCAAGCCGTCGACCGCGCGTACGCGGTGGCTGGCCCAGCGACATCTCTCTCCTCATGGTTCGCGCCCGCTCAGCCGTAGTACTGGCAGGCAGTCACCTCATCGACATTACCGCGCCGGAAGACGCGCGTAGAGCCAATCGAGTCTCGGTTCGATCACGGGCCGGAAGAGCCGCGACACCCAGCCGAGCGACAGCACCACGGTCACCGCGACACCCACTGCGACGATGAGCAGCACGCCGGGCGTGCCGAATCCGCCCATCCAATCGACGGCCCCGGTACCGCGCAGCGCGGCGATGATCGGGCCGTGCAGCAGGTACACGTACAGCGTGCGAGTGCCCCACACGGTGAAGACGCTGTGCCGGCGCGACACCACGAGCAGCAGGGCGAGGGTCATGGCCGCCGCGACGGCAAGCAGTCCGAACCGCACTCCCATGCCGCCGAAAGCGACCGCCCACCACTCCGTCGGCGCCCAGCCGCCGATGGGCGCGCGCTCGAACAGCCACGCGTAGTCGTCGCGCCAGGTCAGCCATGTGTCGATGCGCCAGAAGCCGCGCAGCTGCGGAAACGCGAAAAACGCCGCGATGATGAGCGCGAAGAAGCCCCAGGCGACCCCGCGCACGGCGGCCGACGGGCGCTGAAACCAGTCGCCGGCGAACCAGCCGCGATCCACTGCGAGCCATGCCGCCACGAAGAACGGCAGGAAGCAGAGGGTGCGCGACGCGGAGAACTGGGTGCCGATGGCGGGGCTGAGCCCGGCGACGAGCGCGACCGCGACCGACACGATCAGCGGGTGGCGCAGCCGTGCGATGAAGGGCAGCAGAATGCGCATGGTTGCGAGTGTCACGAGGAACCAGAGGGTCCACGCCGGTACGACGAGCCAGCTCTCGGGCAGCCCGCGCCCGTTGACGAACCAGTGGATCGCCGCCCAGATGCCCTCCCACACGAGCCAGGTGGCCAGAAGCTGCAGGGTGGATCGCGCGACCTTGGGCGACGCATCCGACTTCGCGAAGAGACCCGAAAGTGCGATCATCGCGGGCATGTGGAACAGGTAGATCGAGGCGTAGACGCCGAAACCGAGCGCCGTGTCGGTGCGCACCGTCGACACCGCGTGCGCGACCACCACGAAGAGGATCAGCGCGAAACGCGCGTTGTCCCAGAGCGCCACCCGGGGTTTCAGGGGGGCTTGGGCGATGGTGCCGGGTGCAGTGCTCACGGGTCAAGCGTAGAGGCCCGCGACCTCACGGGCGATTCGCCGTGGGGTCGCGGGCCTCGGGCCGGTGACTGCTATTGCTGCTGCTGCGCGCCGAACCCGTGGCGCGCGTGGGTGCGTGCGAACGCGGGGGGACGGCCCTACGCGGCGGTCGCCGCGGCGCGGGCGCGCTCCATGTCGACGAACACTGCGGTGTTGAAGTGATAGGCGGCGCGCACCTCGGCGATGACCCGGGCGCGCTCCTCGTCGCCGAGCTTGTCGCCGAGAGCGTTGAGACCCTCGCGGTAGACCTTCTTGAACGCCGGGATCGGGCCGAGCTCGGCGAAATCGTAGAAGGCGACACCGGTGCGCTCGAAGCCGTGCTGCTGCGCGACGCGCTTGGCGATCATCTGCCCGCCCGACAGGTCACCGAGATAGCGGGTGTAGTGGTGCGCGACGATGCCGGGCAGCCACTTCTCCGCCGCGATCTCCTCGATGCGGGCAGCGTATGCCTGAGTCGCGGGTACCGCCTCGATCTTCTCGCGCCAGTCTGCGCCGAGCAGCATCTCGAGGTCCTCGACGATCGCGGGCAGGCGCACGAGCGCCGCCGGATGGAACGCCGCGTAGAACGGGTCGGCCGCGAGCTGCTCGGAGGCCGCCTCCAGCGCCTCGTACATGTAGTAGTGCTGCGCGACGAGCGAGACGTAATCGTCGAGGCCGGCCTCGGCCTTCATGATGTCTTCCATGATGGTCGACCCCTCGCTGTCCGAGTGGTCGCCCCAGGTCGCCTCGCGGATCGCCTGGGCGAACGAGCCCTCGTCCTCGGGGGCCGTCGCGCCGCCGTGCGGGTGACCGCCGCCGTGCGGGTGGGCTGATCCACCCCCGTGGGCACCGTGAGAACCATGAGCCGCGGGCTGCGCCGGAGCGTGCTCCTCGCGCGCGGGCACGCCGAGCTTCTCGCACGCGGCGTTGTAGAGCACCACGACCTCGCGACGGATGTCGGGGCGCTCGGAGATGGGGCCGCCAGGCCAAGCCACCTCGAGTTCGCTCTCGCCGGTCGCGTCGGTGACGAGCCAGCGGCCGACCGCACCGTCGAGCCCGACCATCACGCTCGCGGTCGCGTCGGGGCGACCGAACGCGCGTGCGATGAGGAGGTTGTCTTCTGGGTGGTCGCCGTTCATGTGCGCGGTAACAGCGGCGACGACGGCTGGTTCGAAAGTAGTCACAACTTCATCGTAGTAAGGTTTGGCTATCCTAGCCCATAGATCAGATGAAGTTGCGCGTGGGCGCCGCGGGCCCCTCCGAGCGGGTTCCAGGCAGGCACGGGTTAGAATCGCAATGTTCTGTGCCCATAGAAGTGATCGGCGGTTCCGTGGTTCCCAAGCCTGGGCGACGCACGCGCGTCGCGGCCATCTCCCTGCTCGCGGCGACCGCACTCTTGCTCACAGGGTGCAGCGGCAACGGCGCGCTGGCTGCTGATGCCGAGGTCAACTCGATGGATGCCGCGCTCGCCGAACGCGTCGACACGGCCATCGCCTCGGCGATGCAGCAGAGCGGATCGACCGCGGCGATCGTCGGCGTGTGGACCGCGGGAGCGGGCGACTACGTGCACGGCTACGGCGACGGCGTGACCGCCAACAGTCTCATACGCGGAGCTCAGGCCACGCAACCGGTGCTGTGCGCCCTGCTGCTCGACCTCGTCGACGACGGGGTCGTCGCACTCGATCGCGAGGTGTCGGAAGACCTGCCGCGGCAGGTGGGCATCGACGGCGTCACATACGGCCAGCTCTGCACCGCGCAGTCGGGCCTCGCAGACTACAAGGGCCGCCTCGGCGACATCTTCACGAACAACCCCACGCGCCCCTGGCCCGAGCGCGAGCTGCTCGCCCACGGGCTCGCGCACTCACCGCTGTCGTGGCCGGGGCTCGACGTGCACGCCTCCGACACCGACGCTCTGCTGCTCGCACGCGCGCTTCGCAGTGTCACCGGCACGCCGCTGCCCGAGCTGCTCGAGACGCACGTGTTCGCCGAGGCCGGCATGCCCTCGAGCTACTTCCCCAGCGACCCGCTGACCGAGACGACCCTGCCGCAGAGCGGCCTGACAGGGCTCACCTACCCCGCATCCGGCGGGGCACCGGTGTGCGAGGTCGGCGTCGTCGACGTCTCAGAGGTGTCGCCGTCGATGCTGGGCAGCGCCGGCGCCACGGTCACCACCATCACCGATCTCAAGAACTTCTACACCAGCTACCTCGGCGGCGGTTTCGGCTCAGCCGCAAACCCCGGGCTCGTCACCGAGGTCATCTCAACCACGAACCCGATCCGCAACGAGAACGGGGAAGCGGTCAGCGAAGGCGAGGAGGCCGCGGCGCGCATCGCCGCCATCGACGACCCCAACGGGCAGAAATGGGGCTTCGGCCTCGAGAAGGTGCAGTCGCTCTACGGCATGAGCGGCTCCATCACCGGCACCGTCACCGCCTCGTACCACGACCCCGCCACTGGCTTCTCGGTCGTGGTCGTGCTGAACAACTCGAGCGTCGGCGCGGGCTTCGCACGCACGCTCGCGTTCGAGCTCGCCGCCATCGCCGCAGAGGCCGGCGTCGGGCCCGAGATCACCTGGAGCGCCGAGGAGCGGGCGAACGCCCTCGCCGCCGCCGCGATCTGCCAGCCCGCGCCCGAAGAAGAGTCCGCGCCCGAGGGGTAGTCGCGATTCTGCTAGTGTGGTGAGGTCGAGATCGCACCGATCTCACCGGGGCCGACGCCCCACGGGGCTGTAGTTCAATGGTAGAACTTCTGCTTCCCAAGCAGACAGCGCGGGTT
>JBEBWI010000154.1:0-5536 GCA_040392345.1 Leucobacter soli
AACCCATCTTGAGCCCGCGCGAGCCTTTTCTGCAGCCCCGCTTGCTCACGCACTTGCTTCGGGATGCTTCCCGCCTCGATCAAGCGCTCCAGTCCCGCATGAAAATCTTCCGAGAGCGCATAATCGGCATAGTTGTGAAAGCTTTTGTTCGCCCAGAAGCCATTGACCTCGACGGGCAATGCCCTCGCCAGGAGTTCGTAGGCCGTATTCATTCCGGCATCAAAGGAAAAAACCGATGGATCGTGTTGCCGCTCGCGTCAACGGCAACGGTGACCGGCATGTCGCGCACCTTGAATTCGTAGATGGCCTCCATGCCGAGATCTTCGTAAGCGACGACACGCGCTTCCCGTATGGCGCGCGAAATCAGGTAGGCTGCGCCTCCGACGGCGGTCAGGTAGGCGCCTTTGGCGGCTTTGATGGCTTCTATGGCAACGGGCCCCCGTTCCGCTTTTCCTATCGTTACCAGCAGCCCGGTCCGGGACATCAGAGCCGGCATGAACTTATCCATGCGCGTCGAGGTAGTGGGGCCGGCGGGTCCGACTGCTTCTCCATCGACCGGATCGACAGGACCAACGTAATACAGTGCGCGATTCTTCAATGAAACGGGCAGGGGCTCGCCTCGCGCCAGGCTGTCAGCCATCCGCTTATGGGCGGCATCGCGTCCCGTCAGCAATGCGCCGGACAACAGCAGGGTTTCGCCGGTCCGCCATTGTGCGACGTCTTCCCGCGTCAGGGTATCCAGATCGACCCGTCTTGCCGAGACGGGGGGCAGCGTGTCTGGAACATCCGACCATATTTCGTCTGGCGGCGGCGTGAAGACGGTTGGTCCCGAGCCGTCGAGGGAAAAGCGGACGAACCGGGTCGCCGCGCAGTTGGGAACGATGGCGATGGGAAGCAATGCCGCGTGGGATGGCAGCGCCGCAATCTTGACGTCCAGCACTGTCGTGTCACCGCCCAGGCCTTGGGCGCCGATGCCAAGCGCGTTGATGCGTTCATATAAAGAGAGACGCAGGGCTTCGACGGCATTGGATGCGTCTTTCCGTTGCAGCATGTCCATATCGATAGGGGACAGCACGGCGCGTTTGGCGGCGGATACCGCTTGTTCCGGGCTGCCTCCGATGCCTATGCCGATGGCGCCCGGCGGACACCAGCCGGCACCCATCGTGGGAATCTGGCTGACGACCCAATCCGCGACGGAGTCGCTGGGATTCAGCATGGCATAGCGGGTTTTTACGTCGCCGCCGCCTCCCTTGGCCGCGACAGTGATGTCCAGCGAAGCGCCTTCGACCATCTCCACATGGACGATGGCGGGCGTGTTGTTCCGGGTATTGATGCGGGCACCAAGAGGATCGGTGATCATCGAGGCCCTGAGAGGGTTGCCGGCATGCGTATACGCACGTGCCGTTGCGCGATCGGCCAGCGTCTGGAAGGACGGGGTAGGGCCGCTTTCGCGGGAATGTACCCTGATGTCCATGCCGACCCGGAAATAGACATGCGCCACGCCGGTATCCTGGCAGACGGGGCGGCGGGAGACGGCGCTCATTCTGCTGTTGACCAGCAATTGCAGCAATGCATTGCGTGCGGCGAGCTGTGTTTCGCGCTGGTAGGCGCGCTTGAGCGCCTCGACGAAATCCGCGGGGTGGTAGCAACTGCAGAATTGCAGCGCTTCCGCAATGCTGTCCTCTATGTCGGCAGCAGAAATGATCCGGGTCGCGGGCATATGTCAATCCAGCTTGATGCCTGCCTGATCGATGACGTCCTTCCAGCGCAGGATCTCGTCCTTCGTATGCTTTTGGAGCGCATCGGGGCTGTAGGCGTCCTGGCCGAGCAGCATGATTCCCTGGCTTTCCATCGTGTCGGTAAATGCCTTGTCGCTCATGACTTTCCGGTAGGCGGCGTATAGCGTATCGATGACATGCCGTGGTGTTCCTTTCGGGGCATACAGTCCGTACCAGGTCGATACGGTAAAGTCAGGAACGGATTCGGCGGACAACACCGGTACGCCAGGGAACTGCTCCATGGGTTCGGCGGATGTCAGGCCCAAGGCGCGGACCTTTCCTCCCTTGACCTGGGGAAGGGCCGTATTCGTCTGGTCGAACATGGCATCGACCTGTCCTCCCATCAGGTCATTGAGCGCAGGGCCTGCGCCGCGGTATGCGATGGACTGCACCTGGATGCCGGCTTTTGCGGCAAACATGGCTGCCACCAGATGCGAAGTGGAGCCGACACCGGCATTGCTGAAGTTCAACTGGTCGGGATGCTGCTTGCCATAGGCGACCAGTTCCGATGCCGTCTTGAAGCGGGATTTCTCTCCCACCAGCAGCACCAATGGGGTGTCCGGGAAACGGAAGACGGCTTCGAAGTCTTCTGCCGGGTTGTAGCTCAAGCTGGAATACAGCGAAGGCGCTGCCGCCATATAGCCGATATGTCCGACCAGGAACGAGTAGCCGTCGGGCTTTTCCCTGGACGCCTTGATCGTGCCGATGGTGCCGCCGGCGCCGGGCGCGTTCTCTATGATGATGCTCTGTCCAAGCTCGCCCGCGACTTTATTGGCGATATGGCGAGCCATGGCATCCGTCGGGCCGCCCGCGGCAAAAGGCACGATCCACGTCAGAGGGCGCTCAGGATAGTCGGCGGCATGCGCGCCGCTGATGGGCAATATGGCAGCGGTGCATACGGCAAGGGTTGAGATCAGTTTCTTCACAGTTTGTCTCCTTGTAAGTGAATGGTCAGGGTTTGTTGTATTTGCGGGTGCGGTCGACCATTGCCTGGGCGCTGCCCAGGTAGTTGACCGGATCGCAGAGCTGCTGGATGGCCTGGAAGTCGAGACGCGCGGCGATCTGCGGCTCTTCATGCAGGATGTCTGCCAGCGGACGCGCCGAAGTGGCGGCGGTTCTGCAGGCCTTGTAGACGAGGTCGTGCGCCGTCTGGCGTCCGATGTGCGGCGCCAATCCCATCATGACCGCCTCCGCGGTGATCAGTCCCGCGGAAAGATCCAGATTGCGCCGCATTCTTGCCGTATCGACTTCCAGCCCGGCCAGCATGAACCTGGCTTGGGACAGCGCGCCGGCGGTCAGGACAAAGGACTCGGGAATCACGGACCATTCCAGATGCCAGGGGCCCGTGGCGCGCTCGAAGTCGTGCTGCATGGAGTCGATGGCCAGGCCTGCGTGCTGGCGTACGGTTTTCGATGCGCTCCAGATCAGTTCGCATGAAATCGGATTGCGCTTCTGCGGCATGGTGCTGGATGCGCCGCGGCCCTGGACAAAGGGTTCGAAGACCTCGGAAAACTCGTTGGTCATCATGAGCATGATGTCCAGCGCGATTTTCCCGAGGGAGCCGCTGACGAGCGCAAGAAACTGGACGGTTTCGACCAGGCCGTCGCGGGCGACATGCCATGTGACGGGGCTGCTTTGCAGGCCCAGCTCCTGCATCAGGGCCTCATTGACCGCCAGACCCGGTTCGCCAAGCGAAGCCAGTGTGCCGGCCGCGCCCCCGAGCTGGCCGATGAGCACGCGCGGTTTCAGCTGCGCAAGGCGTTCGATATGGCGGCGGATCATCAATAGCCAGACGGCGGCCTTGTAGCCGAACGTGATGGGCAGGGCATGCTGAAGATGGGTTCTTCCAGCCATGGGGGTGTCGCGATAGCGCTCGGCCAGACTGTCGAGAATGCCGTCCAGCGCATGCAGGTCGCGCTCGATCAGGAGAAGGGCGTCGCGGACCTGCAGCACAGTAGCGGTATCCATGATGTCCTGGGTGGTGGCGCCCCAGTGCAGGTATTCGCCTTCAGGGCCGCAGATTTCGGATAGCTGATGCACCAGGGGAAGAATGGGATAGCCGACGATTTCCGTTTCATGCCTGAGCTTTTCCATGTCGATTTTCCCGGCATCGGCGCGCTTGAGGATGGCTTCGGCGGCCGAGGCAGGAATGACGCCCAGTTTTCCCTGCACTTTGGCAAGAGCGACTTCTGTTTCGACATATCGGCGCACCGTCGCCTGGTCGTCGAATATCCGACGTATTTCGGGCGTGCCGAACATGTCCTTGAAGATGCTGGATTCGATCATTGAAGTAGGCATAATATGTACGTATGTTTATTAATGTCCGGACATATTAGCACCATAAAAATATGATGCGCAAGTTTTTTATTCAGGGAGACAAGCGGGAATGGCCGTGTGCCTAAGCGCAGACCTCGCGCTTCAGGCTGAAGCTTTTCACTGCGGCTACAATGCGGTTCTCTTATGCATGGCGCTTGTTATGTCCGAGTTTCGATACAAAATCGTTGCCGATGAGCTGTCTTCCCGGATCGCTCGCGGGATCTATCCCGAGGGCGGGCTGATTCCTGCGGAAACAGAGTTGATGGAGGAGTTCGACGTCAGCAGACACACCATGCGCTCGGCGCTGGCGGTACTGGAATCGCAGGGACTGATTTCAAGAAAACGCGGCAAGGGCACAGTGGTCGAGAAAAGGCCTTCTTCCGCGGGATTTCAGCAGTCCCTGGGCTCTCTGGAGGATCTGGTGTATCTGGCGGCGGCTTCGCCCAGGACCGTACGGTCCATCAAGGAGGTCGTGGTTGACGTCGAGCTTGCAAAATTGCTTGCGGTAGCTCCCGGCACGCGCTGGGTGCGTTTCAGTTCGACGCGGGATGCCGAGGACGGAACACCGGCGGTGTGGGTCGATGTCTATGTCAATAAGCGTTTCGAAGATATCAAAAGCCTGGTGCGCAAACAGCCTGAGCGCTTGATTTCCGAATTGGTGGAAGAAAAGTACGGCTGCCTGATAGAGTCGGTCGAGCAGATTGCCTCAGCGGTAGGTCTGCCGGCGTTCGTGGCGGATGTGCTGGAAGCGGCGGAGGGAGTGCCGGCATTGCGGATCGTCAGACGATATCGCGATCACTCGGGAAGTATCGCGTCGGTGTCCGTTTCATATCACGCGGGAGATCGCTATCAACTGTCCACCATGCTGGTGCGCCGGTCGTAGAGCTTCGGGCGGGTAGCGCTAGGATACCGTCGAGCTCCTGAGCGTCCTTGCCAAAAGCTCGTAAAGACTGTCCACGGCTTCCGATCCCATCGAGGCCGGGCTGCGATAGATGGAAACCTCCATGGGTTCGAGCGGTCCCAGGCCGTGATCGCCGCCCAGGATCTCCAGGTGGGGCGGCACGCTGCACTGGGGCAGTACGGCAGCGGCAAGTCCGCTTTCAACCGCCGCGATCTGGCCCGCCAGGCTGGAGCTGTTGTAGACCACCCGATATCGGCGCCCTTGCAGCGCCAGGGAATTGGTGGCGCTGCTCGCGCCGCTGGCGCTCGAAGGCGATGCGGTGGCTCGCCTGGCATTGCTGACCACGGCAGGAGTGATGCTGTTGTCGAAGAGGCCGTTGCCGGCCATCGCGGCGGGGATATTGGCGGCGGCGATAGTGCGGCAGATCTAGCTTTTTTGCAGCAGCCATGGGGCGCGCACTCGAGCGTTCGATCAGGATTCCTTCAATGCCGTTCCTGCGCATTCAGCCAGCGGATGATGGCTGCGGCGAGCTCCTCGGGCT
>JBEBWI010000155.1:0-5431 GCA_040392345.1 Leucobacter soli
CGGTGCGCCGCACGGGAGATCCCCGTGCGGCGCACCGGCGTGCCGGAAGACTAGGCCGTCGGGTCGGCAACCACGATATCGCCGGCGACGATCGCGTCGCGAGCCTCGGTCACCTTCTCGAGCACATCCGGGTGATCCATGATCACGCACTGCGAGTCGGCTGCCTCATCGGTCAGGCTGACGATGGTCATGCCCTCCTCGGCCAGGCCGAACGAGCTGGTCGCCTCGGCCGGGGTCTTGCCCTCGAGAATCTCGGCGACGACGGTCTCGACGACCTTGTTCACCGACTTGATGGTGCCATCGACGACGCTGCCCGGCGCCATCGGGCACTGGTTGGCGTCGACACCGTAGGCGAAGAAGCCCTTCTCGGTGGCGGCCTCGAAGATGCCGCCGTTCGACGCTGCGCCCACGGCGAACACCTGATCGGCGCCGGTCGCCGCGAATGCGATCGCCTGCTCCTTCGCGCGGGCGGTGTCGGCGAACGGGTTCTCGCCGCCGATGACCTGCGGGGTGACAGTGGTGACGCTCTCGTTGACGCTCTTCGCGCCCTCGTCGAAACCGACCGAGTACTTCTGCAGCAGCGGGATGTCGAGCGATACGACGGAGCCGACGGTGCCGGTCTCGGTCAGAAGGCCCGCCTCGATGCCGAGCAGGTAGGAGGGCTCCTGCTCGCGGAAGGTCGCCTGGTAGAGGTTCTCGGGCGCGCCCTCGACGAAGGTGTCGATCAGCACGAACGCCTGGTCGGGGTACTGCTCGGCGAACTCCAGTGCGAGATCGCCGAACTGGAAGCCGAGCATCACGACGACCTCGGGCGCCTCGGCGACTGCCGCCTCGAGGTTCGAACGGCGAGTCGCGTCGTCCTTCGACTCGAAGGTGTCGGAGGTGCCGTTGTTGGCCTCGGCGACCGCCTCGATGCCGATCTTGCCGGACTCGAGGAAGGCGTTCTGACCGATCGGGTCGCTCGTGATGTAGACGAAGTGGGGGCCGTCTGCGTTGGCCTCGCCGCTGTCGCCGGAATCGGTGCTTCCGCCGGAGCAGGCGGTCAGCAGCAGAGCGGCCGACATCGCACCGGCGGCGACAGCCGCGCGGGTGCGGCGCTGGGTGAAGAACATTTGGGTTCCTTTCGTGATGGCTTGGGGATTCAGGGAAGTCTGCGGGAACGTGCTCGGAGCGGGCCCTGCCGACGGCTGCGGAGCGTCGTCAACCGCGAAGTTCGGCGAGCGGTGTGCCGGCGAGCGTCTCGCCTCGGTCGGTGCGGATCACGCGGCGCTCGGTGACGATCGCAGTGATGAGCTCGTGCGGGGTGACGTCGAACGCCGGATTGATCGCCGAGATGCCCTCGGGTGCGGTGCGCAGATCGCCGAAACCGGCGACCTCGGCCGTACCGCGATCCTCGATCTCGATGTCATCGCCGCTCGCGGTACCCATGTCGATCGTCGATTCGGGGGCGACCACGAAGAACGGCACGCCCGCATGCTTCGCCGCGAGTGCGAGCGAGAACGAACCGATCTTGTTCGCCGAATCGCCGTTCGCCGCGATGCGATCCGCCCCGATGAACACGGCGTCGGCGATGCCGCGCGAAAGGAGGAACGGGCCCGCCGAATCGACGAGCAGGCGGAAGGGGGCGCCCATGCGCTGCAGCTCCCACGCAGTCAGGCGGGCGCCCTGCAGCAGCGGGCGGGTCTCGAGCGGGAACGCCTCGGTGAGGGAACCCTGTTCGAAGAGGGTCTGGATGACGCCGAGCGCGGTGCCGCGCTCGACCGTGGCGAGGCTGCCGGTATTGCATATCGTCATCACGTTGACGCTCTGCTTCCCGGTGATCTCCCGCGTCAGATCGGCGCCGCGCAGCCCCATCGAAACGCAGGCAGCGATGTCTTCATCTCGAATGCTGAGCGCCTCGGCGAGCACCGCGTCGGCGCCCTCGTCGAGCTTCGTCAGGGCGCGATCCACACCCCAGGAAAGATTCACAGCGGTCGGCCGCGCCTCACGCAGCAACGCGGCATCGCTGCGCGCCGCCACCGCATCGAGCACGCCGCCCGAGGTGCGCGACTGCGCGATCAGCGCCACGCCGAACGCCCCCGCGACGCCGAGCGCCGGGGCCCCGCGCACCGCGAGACGCTGAATGTCGGCGATCAGCTGCGACAGCTCGGTCACCCGGTTCACCTCGACGCGATGGGGGAGCAAGGTCTGATCGACCAGCTCGATAGCTCCGTCGACCCAATCGATCGTGCGCACGAAAGGCTCCTCCGATGTTCGCTCAGCCGTCGGGCCGCGGTATGCGCACCCCGAATCGGCACTCCAGGCACCGCCCACCAGATTACCGCGTTCGAGCTGCCAGAGTGTCACGATCAGGCCTCTCCTGCGCTTTGCAACGCAAACGAAACAGGAGTGAAATCGAAACGGCGTGATCCACCCTTCTCGTAACCGAAGGTTCACATTCGAGACGCGTGTCGCGCCACCGCCTTCGCGGGCGGAGGCGTAGCGTGTGAGGCATCGGGCAGAGCGCCCGAGCGAGGCGGCCTCTCACCCCTCGAGCGAAAGGTCGCCCCGCTGAACCGGCACCCGCCGGGCAGAAGGAGTCACCGTGGCCGAAACGCATGACACCCGCACCCCCGCCGCCCCCCAGGGCGACGCAGCGCCCGAGCGCGACGTCTCCGCCGCTACGGGCACGCACGAGTCGCTGCCGCAGACCGAGCGCACGTACGTGCTCGACACCTCGGTGCTGCTGAGCGACCCGGGGGCGCTGTTCCGCTTCGCCGAGCACTCGGTGGTGCTGCCCGTCGTGGTCATCACCGAGCTCGAGAAGAAGCGCCACGATCCCGAGATCGGGTACTTCGCCAGGCGCGCGCTGCGGCTGCTCGACGCGCTGCGCGAGAAGCACATGCGGCTCGACTTCCCCGTACCGGTGGGCGAAGACGGCGGCACGTTGCGCGTGGAGCTCAACCACTCGAACGTCGAAGCGCTGCCGAGCGGCATGCGGCTCGGCGACAACGACACCCGCATTCTCGCCGTCGCGCAGAATCTCGCAGCCGAGGGGCTCGATGTCACCGTCGTCTCCAAAGACCTGCCGATGCGCGTGAAGGCCTCGGCGCTCGGTCTCGGTGCCGAGGAGTACCGAGCGGAGCAGGCCGGCGACGACTCCTACACCGGCATCGCCGAGCTCGAAGTCAGCGAGGAGCAGATGAGCGGACTGTGGGACGACGAGCGGCTCGAGAATGTCGCGCCCGTGCGCGACCTGCCGCTCGGCACCGGGCTCGTACTGACCTCGCCGCGGGGCTCTGCCCTCGGGCGAGTCGATGGGAAGGGTTCGTTGCGCCTCGTGCGCGGCGACCGCGAAGTGTTCGGCGTGCACGGCCGAAGCGCCGAACAGCGGCTCGCGATCGACCTGCTGCTCGACCCCCAGGTCGGCATCGTCTCGCTCGGCGGCCGCGCAGGCACCGGCAAGTCGGCGCTCGCGCTCGCCGCCGGCCTCGAGGCGGTGCTCGAACGACAGCAGCATCGACGGGTCATGGTGTTCCGCCCGCTCTACGCGGTCGGTGGTCAGGAGCTCGGGTATCTGCCGGGCGACCAACAGGAGAAGATGAACCCCTGGGGGCAGGCCGTGTTCGACACCCTCGGCTCGATCGTGAGCGAGAACGTGCTCGAAGAGGTCGAGGCGCGGGGCCTCGTCGAGGTGCTGCCGCTCACCCACATCCGCGGCCGATCACTGCACGACGCATTCGTGATCGTCGACGAGGCGCAGTCGCTCGAGCGCAACGTGCTGCTCACCATGCTGAGCCGCATCGGGCAGCGTTCCCGGGTCGTGCTCACCCATGACGTGGCGCAGCGCGACAACCTGCGGGTCGGGCGGCACGACGGCATCGCCGCCGTCATCGAGAAGCTGAAGGGCCACCCGCTCTTCGGGCACGTGACGCTCACGCGCTCCGAGCGCAGCGACATTGCGGCGCTCGTGACGGAGCTGCTGGAGGAGCAGGCGTGATCCGCAACTAGAGTCGGCTCGGCGTGATCCGCCTGCGTCGCATCTGCCAGCTGTTTCTCGAGGCTGAACTCTCTTTAGCCTGAACGCTCTCGAGGCGGCGCACAGTGGGGGTTTTGAGTGAAGTTAGCCGCGACGTCAGTTTCACCGCAAAGTGCGCCGCCTCGAGATCTTGGGGTCGGCCCCGGCCCTGCGCTTGAGCTTGCGTTTGGCGCCCGGCCCGGCGCCCAGCAGAAGTCGGCGTGTAGGACGTGCGTGACGCTCAGCCGAGGGAACGCCGTCCACAACCCTCAGGTTTCCCTGGAAACCGCTGAGATATCCACAAATAGTGAATGCGGCATCGTCGACAGCTGAGCGAAGGCGCACAGTTGGCGCATGACACCACGAAGCCCCACTGGGCCGCAGTTCGATCGGGCATTCAGCGTTTCGGAAGCTCTCGGGATCGGAGCGACGCGCAGCAGTCTCAGGCACCCCGACTTGATCGCACCGCACTTCGGGGTGAGATGCAGTCCGAACGCCGCGACCGAGGCGAAATCGGCGCGGGAACGAGTACTCGAATCTGCCAGAAGGCTCCTCCCTCGTATTCGCCCGGGAGAAGCCTTCAGCCACGTCACCGCGCTGCTGATCGTCGGCTGCCCGATCCGCTACAGCGAGAGGCTGCATGTTTCGGCTCCACACCCCTATGACAGGAACCGGACATCCGGGGTGATCGGCCACCGAACTGCCGCTGTGGGCTCTATCGTTTTGGTCGGCGGTGTTCCTGTGGTCGATCCGCTTACCGCGCTGTTGCAAAGCGCTGCGCTGCTGACCCTGTCGGAACTCGTGGTCGCAATCGATCATCTGATTCGTTCACCGGGTGGCAGAGGCAGAGTGCCACCGGTCGTCGATCTGCGGCAGCTGGTGGATCGCGCCGGCGATTTCCGCGGAAAAGGCGCGCGAGCGATCCGATTGGCGCTGTCCTTCGCGCGCGTTGGTGCGGAATCCCGTATGGAGACGCTGACGCGGCTGCTGCTCATCGCATACGGGTTGGATTCGTACTTCGAGATGCAGGCAAACATCGAGGATGCGAGGGGGTGGATCGGGCGGTTCGACTTCGTGTGCAGCCGGAAGAAGGTCATCGTGGAGTACGACGGCGAACAGCATCGTCGCGACAACGTTCAGTACCGCAAGGATCTTCGCCGATTGGAACGGGCACACGCGGCTGGGTACACGGTGATTCGCCTGCTCAGCGAGGATGTGCTGCGGAGGCCCGAGGAGAGCGCCCGACGGGTCGCCGAGGCTTTGGGCGTCTCCACACGGGTGCACCGGTTGCAGCGTGAACTGCTCAGGAGGGCGTGATCTCATGCAGATGAAGCTCCTCTCACTACTTCGCCGAGGCAAGCTCCTTCCCTGGCTTGTCGAGGCGGCGCACTCTGCGGTTCTTAATTGAGTTTTAACCGCAAAGTTCGCCGCCGC
>JBEBWI010000156.1:0-5426 GCA_040392345.1 Leucobacter soli
AGCCAGCGCATCAAGCGCGTCGAGACGCGGCTCGCGGTGCCGCTGATCGAGCGGCAGGGCCGTGGGATTCGGCTGACGACGGCGGGCAACATTCTCGCCGAGCACGGCCGCACGGTGGTGGCGGAGATCGACGCGGCGCTGGCCGCGATCGACGATCTTCGCGGCGAGCGCGGCGGTGCGCTGAGGCTCGTCGGGTTCCCCTCCGCCTCGGCGACGATCGTGCCCTCCATCATGCGCCGGTTGGTGGAGGAGGCGCCGGAGGTCTCGCTGCAGTATCGTGAGGCCGAGCCACCCGGGGCCATCGGCCTGCTGCGCGACGGTGAGGTCGACTGCGCGCTCATCTTCGATTACGAGGGGGCTGCCGAGCTTCCTGCGGGCAGCGTCTTCACTCCGCTGTGGCGTGAGACGGTGAGCCTCGTGCTCTCCGAGGGTCGGGCAGCGGGGCTCGATACCGCTCACCTCGGCGACTATGCGGAGGAGCACTGGATCGCCGGGTGCGAGAAGTGCCGTGGTCACCTGCTCGCCGCGGCGTCGGAGAACGGCTTCGAGCCCGACATCATTCAGGAGACCGACAACGTGCCGGCCATGCTCGCGATGGCGGCGGCGGGCGGCGCGGTCGCGCTCGTGCCCGGGCTCGCCCTGGCCGCTGCGCGCACGCTCCCGGAAGACGCCGCGGCGCTTCCGCTCGATCCGCCGCGCTATCGCACGATCGGACTGGTTTCGATGGACACTGCGAACGAGAGCCCGCAGGTGCGCTTGTGCAAACGACTGCTCTCGAGCGTCGACGGCTCCGTGTGGGGTCTCGAGTCGGTGGCCTAGGTGGATCGCCTGGGCGACGCCCAGCGCGGTCGTGCACGGCTGGCCGACTCGGTGCCGGCGCCCGAGCGGCTGCCCCGCGTGCAGCGGCGAACCGTCGTCGTGCTCGCGGGCGGCACCATCCTCGGCGGGCTCGGCATCGGCGCGGCCCTGTCGGCCGGCGCGTTGCTCATCACCGATGTCACGGGCATGGCCGGGCTCTCCGGCCTCGCAGCCACGATGAACGCGGTCGGTGCGGCGCTCGCCGGTATTCCGCTCGCGATGCTCGCGGCGCGGCGCGGCCGTCGAGTGGCGCTGTCGCTCGGCAGCTTCATCGCGTTGCTCGGTGCGCTCGTCGTGATCGCCGCATCGGCGTTTCACCTCGAGGTGCTGTTGTTCGCCGGCCTCGCGGTGCTGGGCACGGCGTCGGCGGTGCAGTTGCAGTCCCGGTTCTCGGCTGCCGACCTCGCGGCGCCCGAACGTCGGGCCCGCGATCTCTCGCTCGTCGTGTGGTCCATCACCATCGGCGCGGTCATCGGGCCGAATCTGATCGGGCCGGGCGCAGTGGTCGGCGCGGCGCTGGGGCTTCCCGAGCTCGCGGGCGTGTTCGTGTTCACCGCGATCGCGCAGACCGCGGCCGGGGCACTCACCTGGTCGGCGTTGCGCCCCGATCCGCTGATCCTGGCGCGTGCGATCGAGTTGCAGACGGTGAATCGCGCCGCCGCCGAACCCCAGCGCGATCGCGCCGCCGGCGCTGCCGATGCGGTGGCTGCCCCTCGTATCGCCCAATTCCTGGTGATCGCCCTGATCGCCATCGCGCAAGCGGTGATGGTGGCCATCATGGCGATGACGCCGCTGCACATCACGGAGCACGGCGGCAGCATCACACTCGTGGGGCTCACGATCAGCCTGCACATCGCCGGAATGTACGCGCTCTCGCCGGTCTTCGGCCTGCTGAGCGGCCGCGTCGGCGCGTTGCCGGTCGTGTTCGGCGGGCTCGTGCTGCTGGGCGCCGCGACCGTGTGCACCGCACTCGGCGGCGACTCGCACCTGGTGATTCAGATCGGACTCATCCTGCTGGGGCTCGGTTGGGGTGCGGTGACGGTCGCTGGCGCGGCGCTGCTCACCGAGGTCACACCCGCGGGCATCCGCCCGAAGCGGCAGGGGCAGTCGGACACCACGATGAACGCGTCGGCCGCCGTCGCCGGTGCGGCTTCGGGTGTGCTCTTCGCGCTCGGCGGCTTCCCGCTGCTCTCCACTCTCGGGGCGGTGCTGCTCGTGCTGGGTGTCGGCGTCATCCTGCGCCTTCGCGCGGTGTTGCCCGGCTAGACTGGAGGCGATGTCTATCACCTCCGAACCCCAGTTCTCCTCCGCCACGGGCAGCGATGTGCGCGTACGCTTCTGTCCTTCTCCCACGGGCACCCCGCACGTGGGAATGGTGCGCACCGCACTGTTCAACTGGGCGTACGCCCGGCACACGGGCGGCACTTTCATCTTCCGCATCGAAGACACGGATGCGGCGCGCGACAGCGAGGAGAGCTACCAGCAGATCATCGATTCGCTGCGCTGGCTCGGCCTCGATTGGGACGAGGGTATCGACATCGGCGGGCCGCAGGAGCCGTACCGCCAGTCGCAGCGGGGAGAGGTCTACCGTCAAATCGCGGATCGCCTGCTCGATGCCGGCTACCTGTACGAGAGCTATTCGACGGCGGAGGAGATCGACGCCCGCAACGAGGCCAACCAGCGGCCGAAGCAGTTCGGGTACGACAACTTCGACCGCGACCTCACCCCCGAGCAGCGAGCGGCGTTCCGCGCCGAGGGCCGGGAGCCGGCGCTGCGGTTCCGGGTTCCCGACATCGATCTCTCCTTCACCGACCTGGTCAGGGGCGACATCTCCTTCCCCGCGGGTTCGACGATCGACTTCGTCGCGGTGCGCCCGAACGGCGCACCCCTGTACACGCTGACGAATCCGGTGGACGACGCGCTGATGGGGGTCACTCACGTGCTGCGCGGAGAAGACCTGCTCTCCTCGACGCCGCGGCAGATCGCGCTGCACCGGGCACTCGTCGAACTCGGCATCGAGCCGGCGATTCCGCAGTTCGGTCATCTGCCCTACGTGATGGGTGAGGGCAACAAGAAGCTCTCCAAGCGCGATCCCGAGTCCAACCTGCTGCATCACCGCGAGCGCGGATTCATTCCCGAGGGGCTGCTCAACTACCTCTCGCTGCTCGGCTGGTCGTTGGCTCCCGACCGCGACATCTTCACGTCGGACGAGATGGTGGCCGCGTTCGACGTCGTGAACGTCAACCCGAATCCGGCGCGCTTCGATCAGAAGAAGGCCGACGCGATCAACGCCGACCACATTCGGCTGCTGTCCGAGGCCGACTTCGGCGAGCGGATTCTGCCCTACCTGGTTGCCGCCGGCGTGCTGCCGGTCGAGGCGAGCGAGACGCAGCTGGCACTCGTGCGCGCGGCGGTCCCGCTGGTGCAGAGCCGCGTGACGGTGCTCAGCGAAGTCGCCGGTCTTCTCGGATTCCTGTTCACTACGGCAGATGCGCTCGACTACGAAGCCGACGCGCTCTCGTCGTTGAAAGCCGATGCGCCGCAGGTGCTCGGTGCCGGGCTTACGGCGCTCGAAGCGGTGCCGGAGTCGGAGTGGGCGACGGAACGCATTCAGTCGGCGTTGCAGGCCGCGCTCATCGACGGTCTTGGTCTGAAGCCGCGGGTCGCCTTCGGCGCGCTCCGAGTGGCGGCCTCGGGTCGCCGCATCTCGCCGCCGCTGTTCGAATCGTTCGAATTGCTCGGCCGTGACGAATCGCTGGCGCGGCTCCGTCGGCTGGTCGCACGTCTGGAGGGGGCTGCGGCGTGACGGAGGTGGTGTCGGTCTCGGGGCACCTGCCCGTTGGTGTTGCGATCATCGGAGGCGGGCCCGCGGGGCTTTCCGCCGGTCTCAACCTGGTGCGCGCGAACCGGCGCATCGCGATCATCGATTCCAACCGGCCGCGGCATTCGGCGACGCTGCAGTCGCACGGTTTCCTGACTCGAGACGGAGCGCCACCGCTCGAACTGCGCAGGCTCGGCCGCGAGGAATTCGAAGCGTACCCCACCGCGACGTTCGCGCAGGCGATCGTGCACGAGGTGACGCCGCTCAGCACCGATGAGGCGATCGCCACGGGGTTTCCTGACGGCATCGGGTTCCGCGTGCTCGGCAACGGCGTGCGGGGCTCGGCGAACGTGGAGTTCTTCGCTCGGCGGGTGCTCATCACCGCGGGGCTCACTGAGGAGCTGCCGCCGTTTCCCATGATCCGGGCGTTCTACGGCACCGCTCTCCACAGCTGCGTCGAGTGCGATGGCTTCGAGAAGACGGACAAGCCGCTTGCCCTCATCGGGGAGACGACGGATGTGTTCGCGCGGGCTCTGCTCATCAGCCGATTCAGCACCGATCTGATCGTGTTCACCAACGGGGCCGACACGATCCGCGCGGAGCAGGAGCAGCAGCTCGAAAGCATCGGTATTCGGGTGGAGCGTCGGCCGATCGATGACATCGTGGGTGAGCGCGCGGAGATGACGGGCGTGCGTCTCGCAGACGGCACTGTGATTCCGCGGGTCGGCGGTTTCGTGCGACCGCGCTGGCATGCTCCGGTCGAGTTTCTCGGCGAGCAGCCGATCGAACGCGACGACTGGGGTCTCGTCAAGGTCAGCGAACGCGGTGAGACCTCGATTCGCGGCATCTACGCTGTGGGCGATATCGTTCCCCCCGGGCCGCAGCAGCTCATCATTGCGGCGGGCGGCGGCGCGCGCGTCGCCGCGAAACTGAACATGGATCTGATTCGGGGCGCGCTGGGAGTGGGGTTGGTCGATGGCTGAGATCGAAGAGAAACGAGTGGCTGTGACCGGAGAGCCTGCAGACCCGTCGCGGTATCTGACTCCCGGCGCGCGCGCCGCGAGTTCGGGGGCGCGCTATGCCACGATCTCCGCGGTGTTCGTCGGTATCCTGCTCATCTCCAACGTGGTGGCGGTGAAACCGATCGCGTTCGGGGCGATCACCTTCGGCGGGCTCTCGCTCCCGCTGGTGTTCGACGGCGGCGTGTTCCTCTTCCCGCTGGCCTACATTCTGGGCGATGTGCTGGCCGAGGTCTACGGTTTGAAAGCGTCGAGGCGGGCGATCCTCACGGCTTTCGCTCTCGCGCTCGTGGCTTCGCTCACGATTCTCGCCGTGCAGATCTCCCCTCCTGCCGCTGGGTGGGATCAGCAGGAAGCGTTTGCCGCCGTGCTCGGATTCGTTCCGCGAATCGTCGCTGCGAGCCTGATCGCGTTCCTCGCCGGCCAGCTTCTGAACGCCTGGGTGCTGGACCGCATGCGTCGTCGCACTTCGGGGCGTCTCCTGCGCACCCGCCTCATTGCTTCGACGCTCGTGGGGCAACTCGTCGACACCTTGCTGTTCTGCACGATCGCGTTCGCCGGCATCATCACCGGAATCGATTTCGTCATGTACGTGGTGCTGGGCTACGTGGTGAAAGTGCTGGCCGAGGTGGTGCTCCTCCCGGTCACGACCCGCGTCATCAGATGGGTTCGCGCGGCCGAAGGCAGAAACGCGGATAGCGTTTCTAGCGCGAACTGAGCGCGTCTCG
>JBEBWI010000157.1:0-5335 GCA_040392345.1 Leucobacter soli
TCATCAGCGACATCGAGAACTGGTTGAGATGGTATCCCTTGCGGGCCATCTCGGCATCGAAAATGATGGTGCCGGGGACGTGCTTGTACGGCTTGTCGAGTGCCATGATCATGCTCCTTCGGGCCAATAGAGGCGGTTGGGGTTTTCTACGAGCAGCAATTGCTGCAGTTCCGGGGTTCCCGCTATCTGCGGGATCGAGCCGACCAGAAGCCCATCGTCGGGCATGTGATCGCTCAGGTTGGGGCGGGGCCAGTCGGTGCCCCACAGCACGCGATCGGGAAACTCCGCGATCACGCGACGGGCGAAGGGAACGACATCCCGGTAGGGGTGCTGCTCACCGTCGAGCGCCGGAGGCCCGCTCACGCTGAGGCGTTCCGGCCCTGAAATCTTGGTCCAGGCGTTCGGGTTCTCGCGCATGAAGCGCAGGAACAGTTCGAATTCGGGCCCGTCGACGCTCTGCGAGACGTCGGGGCGACCCATGTGATCCACGACGACCTCGCTCGGGATCGCCGAGAAGAAATCGTACAGCTCGGGCAGATCCTGCGCCTCGAAAGAGACCGCGACGTGCCAGCCGAGCGGCGCGATCTTCGCCGCGATCTTCTCGAGCGAGTCGGTCGGCACCCGGTCGACGAGACGCCTCACGAAGTTGAAGCGCACGCCGCGCACCCCGGCCTCGTGCAGCTCGGCGAGTTCCGCCTCGGTGACGTCGTCGGGCAGCGCCGCGACGCCGCGGGCACGGCCGTCGCTGCGCTTCAGCGCGTCGACCAGCGCACGATTGTCGGTGCCGTGGCAGGTCGCCTGCACGATGACGGTGCGATCGAAGCCGAGATGGTCGCGTAGGGCGAACAACTGCTCGGCCGAGGCGTCGCAGGGCGTGTACTTGCGCTCGGGCGCATAGGGGAATCGCTCGCCGGGGCCGAACACGTGGGTGCTCGTGTCGACGGCCCCGGCGGGCAACCGGAACTGAGGCGTTGTCGGCCCCTCGTACCAGTCCAGCCACCCTGGCGACTTCTCGAAGCCGCCTGTGGTCTCCCCATGCGCCATGATCAGGCTCCCGCGACCTCGGCGGCCGTTTCGGGCCAGTAGAGGCGGCCAGGGTTGTCGACGAGCAGGCGCTGCTGCAGTTCCGGCGTCGTCGCGATCTGGGGAATGTAGTCGACCAGTAGGCCGTCATCGGGCATGTGGTCTTTGAGGTTGGGGTGCGGCCAGTCGGTGCCCCACAGCACACGATCGGGAAACTCCTCGACCACGCGGCGCGCGAACGGCACCACGTCGGTGTACGCATGCTGCTCGCCGTCGAGTGCTCGGGGGCCCGAAACGGTGAGGCGCTCGGGGCACGACACCTTGGTCCACACGTTGGGGTTCTCGCGCATGAAGCGCAGGAACAACTCGAACTCCGGCCCTTCCGGATCCTTCGTCACGTCAGGGCGACCCATGTGATCCACGACGACGTCGGTAGGAATCGCGGAGAAGAAGTCGTACAGCTCGGGCAGATCCTCCGCCTCGAAGTAGATGACCACGTGCCAGCCGAGCGGCGCGATCTTGGCGACGATCTCTTCGAGCGAGTCGGTCGGCACCCGGTCGACGAGACGCTTCACGAAGTTGAAGCGCACGCCGCGCACCCCGGCCTCGTGCAATTCGGCGAGCTGCTCATCGGTCACGTCGCGACGCACGGTCGCGACGCCGCGAGCCCGCCCGCCGCTGCGCTTCAGTGCGTCGACCAGCGCCCGGTTGTCGGCGCCGTGGCAGGTCGCCTGCACGATGACGTTGCGGTCGAAGCCGAGGTGGTCGCGCAGGGCGAAGAGCTGCTCGGCCGAGGCGTCGCAGGGCGTGTACTTGCGCTCGGGGGCGAAGGGGAACTGCTCCCCCGGCCCGAACACGTGGCAGTGCGCGTCGACCGCCCCGGCCGGAAGCCGGAACGCCGGCGTTGCGGGCCCGTCGTACCAGTCGAGCCATCCGGGCGTCTTCTCGAAGCCGCCGCTGGTGTCACCATGTGCCATGATCAGTTCTCCACGTACTCGAGGCCGGCCGCGGCCAGAGGCTCGCGCATGCCGTAGATGTCGAGGCCGAGCACGCCCTCGCGGAACTTCTGACGCTTCGCCTCTTCGTTGTCTTCGCGCTTCTGGCTGGCATCTGCGACCGCAGCGACGAACTCGCGCGGAACGACCACCACGCCGTCGACATCGGCCACGACCACGTCTCCGGGGTTGACGACCGCGTTCGCGACCACCACGGGAATGTTCACGGAACCGAGCGTCGCCTTGACGGTGCCCTTCGCGTTCACTGCACGCGCGAAGACCGGGAAGTCCATCTGTTCGAGGTCGGCCACGTCGCGCACGCCGCCGTCGATGACGAGGCCCTTGCAGCCACGAGCGGTGAGCGAGGTGGCGAGCAGGTCGCCGAAGAAGCCGTCTTCGCTCTCGGTGGTGCAGCCGGCGACGACCACATCGCCCTCCTGCACCTGCTCGGCGGCGACGTGGAACATCCAGTTGTCGCCGGGCTGCAGCAGCACCGTGACCGCGGGGCCGCAGAGCTTCGCACCGGTGTAGACGGGGCGGATGTAGGGGCGCATGAGGCCGACACGACCCATGGCCTCGTGGATCGTGGCGACGCCGAACTGCGAAAGGCGCGCGACATCAGCGGGGTCGGGTCGGTCGATGTTGGTGCGAACTATGCCGAGATTGTTCAAACGCATGTGAGTTTCTCCTCTGTAAGCTCTAGAGCCCGCGGGCAGTCAGTGCACGGTCGAGACGCGGGTAGACGCGACGGGCGTTGCCCTCGAATACCTGTTGACGCTCGGCGTCGGTGAGGTTCGCGGTCGCGTCGACGTAACGCTTGGTGTCGTCGAAGTAATGGCCGGTGCGGGGGTCGATGTCGCGAACGGCGCCGATCATCTCACTGGCGAACAGGATGTTGTCGACCGGCACCACGTCGGTGAGCAGGTCGATGCCCGGCTGGTGGTAGACGCAGGTGTCGAAGTACACGTTGCCCAGCAGGTGCTCCTCGAGTTCGGGCTTGCCGAGCGCCATGGCGAGACCGCGGAACCGGCCCCAGTGGTAGGGCACCGCGCCGCCGCCGTGCGGGATGACGAGCTTCAGATCGGGGAAATCCTTGAACAGGTCTCCCTTGATCAGCTGCATCACCGCGGTGGTGTCGGCGCCCAGGTAGTGGTCACCGGTGGTGTGGAACACGTCGCCGCGGCAAGTGGTGCTGACGTGCACCATCGCGGGCAGCTCGTACTCGACGAGCTTCTCGTAGATCGGGTACCAGGAGCGGTCGGTGAGGGCGGGAGCGCTCCACTTGCCGCCCGAGGGATCGGGGTTGATGTTGACCGTCACGGCGCCGAGTTCCTCGACGGCGCGGGTGAGTTCTTCAATGGTGCTCTTGGGGTCTTCGCCGGGCGACTGCGGCAGCATCGCGCCCATCAGGAAGCGGTCGGGGAAGAGCTGGCTGACCCGCGCGACGAGGTCGTTGCAGATGCGGGCCCAGGTCTTGCTGACCTCGAGATCCCCGATGTGGTGGGCCATGAAGGAGGCGCGCGGACTGAAGACCGTGATGTCGCTACCGCGGTCGTTCATGAGCCTCAGCTGGTTGGCCTCGATGGTCTCCCGGATGTCGTCATCGGAAATCGTGAGGGTCGCGGGATCGGGCGCGGCGCCCTTCCCCTCGGTGAAGGCGATCTGAAGATCGCGCCAGGCGCCGAGCTGGGCGGGAGCCGTCGTGTAATGACCGTGAATGTCGATGATCAACTGGTGTCGTCCTTGTCACTTGGATACCGGTGTGCCTAAATGCTAAGCCGGGTCGCGACCATAGTCGAATAGATACAGGAACCTCTCTGCATAGATAGGATCGATACATGGCGCTTCCCGATCTGAATCAGCTGCGCACCTTCGTCGTGCTCTACGAATTGCGCAGCGTGACCGCCGTCGCCGACCGCCTGCATGTCACGCAGCCGACTGTCAGCTACACGCTTCGGCGCCTCCGCGAGCGCTTCGGCGACGACCTCTTCAGGCGCGAGGGCCACGACATGGTGCCGACCGCGAAGGCGACTCAGCTGTTCGGCCCGCTGCACGAGGCGCTCGCGCAGATCGACGCGACGGTGAGCGACACCGAGGATTTCGAGCCCGCCGGTTTCAGCGGCGAGCTGATGCTCGGCCTCACATCGATCGGCGAGCAGACGTTCCTTCCGCCCATCATGACCGCACTGGCGCGCGAGGCCGCCCTGCCCCACCTGCATGTGGAGCGGCTCGATTCGGATCAGGTCGAGGACGGCCTGATCCGCGGCACGATCGACCTGGCGATGACCGTGTCGATGATCGGCAGCCCCCGCCTGTGGCGCACCCACGTGCGCTCCGTTGAGTACGTGGCGCTCTCATCGGGCGCGCATCCGCTGCCCGAGACCGGGCCGGACATGTTTCGGGATCGCCGTTTCGTGCGCGTCTCGGCGCGCGGCGGCCATATCTTCCCGCTGCAGGCGCTGACCGAGCACGGGCTGATGGCCCAGGTCGCGCTCACGGTCGAGGAGTACGCCACTGTGCCGGCGGTGCTGGAGGCCACGGATCTCGTGGTGCTGCTGCCCCGCCACGTCGCCGAGGTGTTCTGCGGCTGGTTTCCCGGCCTGCAGATCGCCGATCTCCCCTGGCCGGGTCAGAGCACCCCGGTCTCGCTCTACACGCGCCGCGAGGCGAGCCTCTCATCCGCCCAGCGATGGTTCCGCTCGCTCGTCGTAGGCGCGGTCTCGGAGCAGGGCTTCGGCGGGTAGTCGGTTCGGCGACTGACGGTTCGACGGTCGGCCGCATGCGGGCCGATCGCTCGCGAATCGGCGGTCGGCGGCACCACGAAGCGAGGCCCAGCGGCTTCGCGATCCACAGGTTATACGGGCGTGTGGATCACGGTGCTCGGTTCAGTTCGGGCGCTTGCGGTTCCAGCTGGCTTTCGCCGGAGTCAGCGGCGTGCGCACGTGAATCGACCACGAGGAGTGGGGGTGAATCGACAGGATGCAGCGCTCGTACCAGGCTCGCGCTTCATCGGAGAGGCGCGGCACCACCGCATCCTTGTCCAGGTCGTCTTCCGGGCGCGGGCGGAGCGCCTTCCAGACGAGCTGCACTTCCGGCGCCCCGGTCGGGATACCGTCGATGTCGAGCACCGCGCGGTCCCAGGGCAGCTGCAACCTCGGGTCCCGCTTGTAGACCCAGGCGCGCGGCGCGCCATCCTCGACGTTGACCCGCAGCACCCAGACGTTCCTCTCGATGTCGCGGATGAGCACGGGCTGCACCTCATCGTCCTCGCCGACATCGGTGAAGGGCAGGAGGTCTTCCTCGTCCCGCAGCGCCCA
>JBEBWI010000158.1:0-5324 GCA_040392345.1 Leucobacter soli
GCGGCCGTCGGAAGCCACGAACTGCACCTCGATGCTCGTGAGCATCTCGAACGTGGTCTCTGGGGCACCCCAATCCGCGAGTGTGGCGAGCGAGGGGGTGAACCAGAGGCCGCCGAACCTGGTATCGGTCGTGTGGCCGTCGCCGTCCCAGAGCTCGAGCGGCACCGGTGCCCCCGCAGTCGTGACGCGTACGCGGATGCCCCCGGAGTGCTTGGCGACGCCGAAGAGCGCGTGCGCGTTCGAACCGTAGGTGATGAAGCAGGGCGAGCCAGGGCTGAGCGACGCATCCTCGCCCGGCCCTGAAGGATCGGTGCCGGTGCCGGTGCCCGAGCCGCCCTCCTCGCCGCTGCCGGGATCGGTGCCTGGCTCGTTGCCGGGATCGGTGTCGGTTTCCGAGCCCGAGCCTGGGCCTTCGGAACCCAGACCGGAGCCAGGCCCTGGTTCCGGTTCCGGATCGGGTTTCGGCGCCGGAGGCGTGGTCGGCGGGGTCGGTTCCGGGGCTGTGGCATCGGGAGCGGCGGGCGGGATGTATACGGCGCCTGCTCCCGTGCGCGTGCCGGAGGCCGAGCCCCCACCCGGTGCCGAAGCCGGCAGCGTGGCGTCGTCTGCCCCATCGTCGGGCTGGGGAGCGGCCTCGTCGGAGGGCGTCTGCTGATCGCGCTCTCCGGAGGCCGAGGGCGATCCGGTGACCTCCGAGACCTCGCTCGACCCGGTCGTCGTGACCGGCGTCGCGGGCGCGAACGGACCGGTGATGGCCCACGCCCCGACTCCCGCGGCAACCGCGAGCGCCAGAGCCGAGCCGCCCGCGATGACGGCGATCGATGCGGCCGAGGCCCCGGCAGCGGGTGCTGCGGCCGTCGCGGTCGCCGACGCCGTGGTCGCCGACGCGGTCGTGCCCGGCTCGGCGGGGAAGAAACCGGCGGCGCCACCTGCTGCCGCACCGGCTGCCGCAGCAGGTTGCAGCAACGCGTAGAGCGCGGTGGCGGAGCCGCCGCCGACGAACACCCAGAGCAGCACGAGCGCCAGCTGCTCGTTGAGCTGGGAGCATTCCTGCGCTGCACTGCGGCAGCGCGGACAGCCGGCGAGGTGCGCGTCGACCTCGCGGGCGAGCCCGGAGGTCAGCTTGCCCCGCTGGTGCCGCTGCAGGCGGGTGAGCGCGAGCCGGCACGCCTCGTCGGCCAGCGCGGTGTTGATGTGGGCCTCGACCCAGGCGGAGCGCAGCCCGTCTCGGGCCCGCAGAGCGAGCGCCGAGACGCTGTTCGCGGATATCCCGATGATGCTCGCGACCTCTCGAGGTGCGAGCCCCTCGACCTCGGTGTACCAGAGTACGGCCTGCCAGCGGGCGTGCAGGGAGGCGAACGCGGTCGCGGTCGCCCGATGGTCGAAGCCCTCGTCTTCCCAGGGGCCGCTCGCGGCGAGGTCGGGAATGCTGTCGAGTTCGTCGCTGCTCGTCTCCCGAGTCTTGCTCCAGTCGGCGGTCAACGAGGTGATGACGCGGTAGAGGTAGGGGCGGAACGCGCCGGTGGGCCCCTTGCCGCGTTGCACGAGGGCGAGGATGCGGGTGTAGGCCTCGGCCACGAGATCGTCGGCGTCGAGGTGCGGCGCGATGCTGCGTGCCGCCGCGAGCCCCGCGCGGTGATGGCGCTCCCAGAGCGTCGCGAAGGCCAGCTGGTCGCTGCCCCGACAGGCTTCGAGCAGCGCCGAATCCTCGGCAATGCGCGCAGAATCGAACGTCAAGTGGTGCCCCTCAGCAGTCGCCTGAATCAGCGGCGCAGAATCAACCTGCCCGCCGCGCCGGAAACCGTTCGGCTTCGCGACATGCCCCCTCCTTCAAGTATCGGCGATAAGCGGGGCGATCGCATCTTTGCCGCGCGCTCGCAGAAATGTTTCGCAACGGCGCGTCATGATCTCCGAGGTTCGCAGTGTTACTGGTGAGCCCGGTTCCGCGTTTATCCCCCCAGCTCAGCTGTAACGCGGAGCCGGGCTCGCATGTGTCCGTGCGGAATCGCGCGTCACGAGGCTCGGCGGGCCGCGAGCAGGTCGGCGATGGTCGCCGGGAGCGCGTGCGCGATGTCGAGCGCGGTGACCGGACCGCCGATGGTCTCCGGGCCCGGCCTCTCAGCGGATGGCGCTGCGGTGCACTGCGCGAGGCTCGCCCGACGCGCAGCGGCGTCGTGCAGCACGGCGGCGCTGGCGCCGAGCGCCGCGAGCAGCTCCGGGTCCTCGCGCACCGCGTCCGAGTGCGCAGCCGCGAGCGCGCCGAGGATGCCCGCGAGCACGTCGCCGGTGCCCGCAGTGGCGAGCCACGGGGTGGCCGGGCCTGCCAGGGTGACGACTCCGCCCGGGGTGGCGGTGACCGTGGTCGAGCCTTTCAGGAGCACCGTCGCGCCGAGGTGTTTCGCAAGCCGTTTGGCCGCGTCGATGAGGGGGCCCTCGGCCGGCACGCGGTCACGGCCGGCGCGGCCGCGCACGGGCCAGCGAGCCGGGCGCTCGCCGAGGCCGGAGTCGCGCCAGAGGGCGAGGAACTCGCCGCGATGCGGCGTCAGGATGACGGGTGCCGACGGCTGCCCGCCGAGCGAGTCGGGCAGCACCAGGTCGAGGGCGCCCGCGTCGACGACCACCGGGGCGTCGCCGATGAGCAGCGCCTGCAGCGCGGCCTGCTCCTTCTCCGAGCGGCCTGCGGGGTCGGTGCCCGAGCCGATGACCCAGGCGCTCGCGGGGAAATGCGCCTTCGTCGGGTCGGCCATGAACACCGTCTCGGGGCGTGCCGCCAGCACGGCGGCAGCGGGGGAGGGGAGCCCGAGCGCCTTGCGCGCGTCGCCGAGCGGGGGCGTGTAGCGCAGCAGCCCGAGGCCGGTTCGCCAGGCCGCCTCTGCGCCGAGCACGGCGGCGCCCGGGTAGGCCGACGAACCGGTGCGCAGGCCGAGCACGCCGCGACGGTACTTGTCGTCGGCGGCGACGGGCTCCACGAGCAGTGCTGCGGTCGGGGCGGGGCCCCAGCGCAGGGGCGCGCTCGTGTCGGGTGCGGCCATCGCCGCTCCTTGCCCGGTGGCGCGCCGCGCCCGTCTGCTGCTCTGCGACTGCTGGCTCATGCCGCCGCTCCCGCGAGATAGTCGCGCAATGCCGTCTCGATGCGCGAGAGGGCTCGCTGCGCCGCGTCCCGCCGCTCGGACGCGGCTCCCGCATCGCTGAACGCGTCGAGGTAGGCCTTGAGCTTCGGCTCGGTGCCGCTCGGACGTATCATGACGCGCGAGCCGTCGACCAGGTCGTAGGCGAGCACGTTCGCCGGCACTTCGGCTTCGCCAGGCATGAGGAGATCCCGCACCCGGGCGACCTCGATGCCGTCGAATGCGGAGGGCGGGTGATGCCGCACCCAATCGGCGAGCACGGCCACCTGCGCGGGCGAACCGAGTCGCACCACGACCTGGCTGCTGGCGAAGTGCCCGAAGCGTTCGCTCGCCTCGTCCAGCAGATCCCACACCGTGCGGCCTTGCGCGTGCAGTTCGCAGACCATGGTGAGCGCGTCCGCGGCGGCTGAAATGCCGTCCTTGTCGTGCACGATGTTCGGGTGGGTGAGGTAGCCGAGAGCCTCCTCGAAGCCGAAGATCAAACCGGGCACGCGTGAGACCCACTTGAAACCCGAGAGGGTTTCGACGTGGTCGAGGCCGTACTGCCCGGCCACGGCGCCGAGCGCGGGGGAGGAGACGATGGTGTTCGCGAGCGCTCCCGAGAGCCTGACGCCCGCCGCCTCCGCCGCGCGTCGGGCCCGTTCCGCCGCGCGCCAACCGAGCAGTAGGCCGAGCTCGTTGCCGGTGAGCCGGCGGTACCCCGACGGTTCGGCCGGGTGCGGCAGCGCGATCGCGAGCCGGTCGGCGTCGGGGTCGTTCGCGATGATCAGGTCCGCCGCGCAGGCTCTCGCGGTGCGGCAGGCCAGATCGAGCGCGCCGTCCTCCTCCGGGTTCGGGAACGCGACCGTGGGGAAGGCCCCGTCCGGGCGATCCTGCTCGGGCACGATCGTGACCGCGGGCAGGCCCGCCGCCTCGAACACGCGCTGCGCGGTGTCGGAACCGACGCCGTGCAGCGCGGTGTAGACGACCGTGGGCGCGGCCGTCGCGGATGCGGCAGCCGGGGCGAACGGCGATCCGCTCGCCGCGTCGCGCGCGAGGTCTGCGGCACTCGTAACGTTCTCGGCTCCCGAGCGAAGGGCCGCGGCGGTCGCGACGACGTAGGCCTCGGCGATCTCGGGGCCGGCGATCGTGTAATCGGTGGATCGCGGCAGGTCGGCCGCCGAGGCGAGCGCCGCCCCGTCGATCAGCGCAGCGATCGCCGCGTCGGTCGGCGGCGCGATCTGCGAGCCGCCGTCGGCGTCGCCGAGATACACCTTGTACCCGTTGTCGCGGGGCGGATTATGGCTCGCGGTGACCATGACGCCGGCCGAAGCTCCGAGATGCCGCACCGCGAAGGCCGCGACCGGGGTGGGCAACGGCTCGGGAAGCAGCGTGACGCGTACTCCCGCGGCGGCCATGACCTCGGCCGCGTCGCGAGCGAACACATCGGAGTTCACCCGTCCGTCGTATCCGATGACGACCGACGGCGGGCTCGCGGTGTCTCCGTGCCGGGCGCGCTCCAGCAGGAACGCCGCGAAGCCGGCGCTCGTCTGCGAGACCACCACGCGGTTCATGCGGCGCGGGCCGGCGCCGAGCTCTGCGCGCAGCCCCGCAGTGCCGAACTCGAGGCGGCCGCCGAACGCGTCGGCCAGCAGGTGCTGGGCCGAGGCGTCTCCGCGTGCGGCCTCGACCAGCAGGGCGAGCGCCTCTGCGCGCGTCTCGGGGTCGGGATCGGCCGCGATCCACTCGTTCACCTGCGAGACCAGAGCGCCGAACTCGGCTTCGCCCATTTCAATCCCTTAAGACTCTCCGGCTGCCGCCGGTGCGGTTCAATCCAGCAAAACTATCACGCTGAATGCGAGGTGGCGCGGCCGCGGGAGGCTCCTCTCAGGCGAGTGACAGGAAGAGCTTCTCGAGCTCCTCGGGATCGAGCCCGCCATCGCCATCAGGGTTGGTCAGGCACTCCTTCAGCGCGGTCGAGACGACGAGGAACCCGGCGCGGTCGAGCGCCTTCGATACCGCCGAGAGCTGCTGCACCACGTCACGGCACGGCGCATCCGACTCGACCGCTGAGATGACCGCGGCGAGCTGGCCCTGCGCTCGCTTCAGGCGGTTGGCGATCTTGCGCTGGGCCTCGAGGGCCTCGGGTGACGTGTCGGTACGCATGTGTATTATGATACCCCTGAGGGTATAGAAAGCGTATGTGAAGGAGCCTAT
>JBEBWI010000159.1:0-5266 GCA_040392345.1 Leucobacter soli
GCATCCAGGCATCCAGGCATCCAGGCATCCAGGCATCCAGGCATCCAGGCATCCACATCTGAGGATAATCTATATTATGTCAGTTTAGATGCGTCGGGTACTCTCCCGAGCGACGTCCCGCGCGCGAGGTGCACGGCACAGCCCGCACGGTGCGAACCGCGATGAGCCGAGCCCGAAGAACCCGGCTCGCGAGCATCCGACGAAGTCGCGAACTTCAAGTGGCGCATCACGCGCGATCCACTGTAATCTGTTCGTTATTGTTGCCGTCGGGAGTCTGAAGCTTCGTCATCGCCCCGGCGGCTCTCACGATCACCACCGAGGAGTCTGAATGCCGAAACACGCGGCGCCGAACCCTCAGTTACCCAGGCGACGCGAACTTCGCAACAATCAGCCAGTTGAGACGATCGAAGTTCAGGATCTCACAAGAATTCCAGATCAGCAACCCATTCCGAAACTTCAGCCCGTCGATCTCGCAGGGCTGCTCTCCCCTGCACCCCCGACACCGTTCGCTCCAATCGGGCCGCACGGCGGGGAGGGACTCGCTCGCCTGTTCGATTCCATCGAGAACACGGTCGCCGCGCCGACAGCCGAGCCGGAACTCACTGCCCACACCCCCGTCGCGCTTCCCGAGGCTCCCCCCGAGCCGATTGGAGACGCCCCGACCCCTTCCGCGCCGTATGCCGACGCGCACGCACCGAGCAGCGACGAGCGCGCCACCGCGGATCAGCGCATCGAGCTCGTGACACCGCTTCCGCACTCATCCACACTGCCGGCGGCCCCTATCACGCGCCGAAGCTGGGGCCCGAAACGGATACTCGCCGCGACTTCGGCCTTTGCGGCGGCAAGCGCGCTCATGCTCACCACTGTGCTTCCCGGTGTGCAACCGCTCCCCCGGGGCACCGGACATGTCAGCACGCTCGCCGATGGACAGGGGCTCAGCGCAGATGACGTCGGAGACTTCACCGCCACCTTCGACGCGCTGAACTCGGTCATCATCGAGGCGGGCGAAGGGCTCGACACCTTCGTCAACTACCGAGATGCCGCCGTGCAGTACCCGTTCGCGGAGGCAGTGCCCCTGTCGGACCCGTTCGGCGAACGATCCTGGCCCGTCGCCGGGCTGCACGACGCACAGGACTTCGCCGCTGCGGACGGCACGCAGGTACAGGCGATCGCCGACGGCACGGTACTGGAGGCCGGGTTCGCGAGCGACGGGTGCGGCTTCGGCCTGAAACTCGAACACGAGATCGACGACCAGCTCGTCACCAGTCGCTACTGCCATATGCAGGTGAACTCCCACACCTTCCAGGTCGGCGATGCGGTCGCAGTCGGCGATCCGGTCGGCAACGTCGGCAACACGGGCCTCTCGTTCGGCTCGCACCTCCACTTCGCGCTCACCATCGACGGAGAAGCGGTCGACCCGATGCCGTTCCTGGCGAAGTACAATCGCCTCACCCGCGCGACGTAGCTGAAGCAATAGCGCCGAGCACCGGTCATGAACTCGCGAAGCCGACACCGCGACCGCACCGAATCGGCAGCGCGGAGAAACCCGTCGGCCGGCCCGTCAACCTCGAAGACGTCGAGCCGCAGCGATCAGGCGGCGCCGAGACGCGAGGTGACCGTCGCCCACTGATCGAGCTTCGCAAGCGCGGAGCCGCTGTCGATGGCCTCCGCGGCGATCACGAGCTTCGCGGCGATGCGGTCGAGGAATGCCTCATCGGCGCTACTCGGAACGCTCGCGAGATCGAAGGCGACCATGCCGGCGGCGGCGTTCAACAGTACGATGTCGCGGACTGCACCCTGCTCCCCCTCGAGAACGCGACGCACCACCGCCGCGTTGTGCTCCGGCGATCCTCCGACCAGATCGCTCATCTGCGCGCGCGGGATACCGATATCTCGCGGATCGAGATCGTGCTCGGTGAGGGAGCCCCGGCTCACCTCCCACACGTGGGAGTGGCCGGTCGTCGTCAGCTCATCGAGCCCGTCATCACCTCGGAACACCAGTGCAGAAGCACCTCGGAACCGGAACAGGTCGGCGAAGAGCGGAGCCCGCGTGAGATCTGCGACCCCGGCCGCGGTGGCCTCTGGCCGCACCGGATTGCACAGAGGGCCCAGGTAGTTGAAGACCGTCTGGATCCCGAGTTCGGCGCGCACGGGGGCGACGTGCTTGAAACCGGGTAGGAAGCGCGCGGCATGCACGAAAGCGATGCCCACCTCGTCGAAGGACCGCACCAACTGCGCCGGGGTGAGCGAGTAGTCGATCCCGAGAGCCGACAGAACATCGGAGGCGCCGGAGAGGCTGCTGGCGGCCTTGTTCCCGTGCTTCACCACGGGCACGCCGCTCGCCGCGCACACGATCGACGCCATCGTCGAGACGTTCACCGTGCCGAAACGATCGCCTCCGGTACCGACGATATCGAGCGACATCGTCGGCAGCCGCACCTCGATCGCCTCGGAAAGGATCGCATCGCGGAAACCGACGATCTCATCGACCGTGACGCCCTTCTTCTGGAGGGCGATCAGGAACGCACCCATCTGCGCCGGGGTCGCGCGTCCGGTCATGAACTCCCCCATCGCCCAATCGGCCTGGGAGACGCTGAGGTCCCGTTCCTCGAGCAGTGCGCTGAGTACTTCCGGCCAGGTGCGATCGTCAATCATGCCGAGAAGTATATCGAGAGGGGGTGACGGGCTCGCGGCGAGCCGCGGCGCCGCAGCCCCCTTCGTCGCCCTGCACGCGGGGCGGCGACTGACGTCTCTCGAACACGGTAGGCTTGGCGGAGAAGTCGCGGAAAGTTCGGCGCGCCGTGTGAATGTGAAATATGCACACCAAACTTTCAGCCATAATGGAGGGGTGACGACAACCACTATGAATACGAAGCTAGCCGTGCCTGCGGTGAAACGCCCCAACACGGTCGCTGTAGGCACGATCGTGTGGCTCGGCAGTGAGGTCATGTTCTTCGCGGGCCTGTTCGCGATCTACTTCACGCTGCGCGCAATGAATCCCGAGCTGTGGGCTGAGCAGACCGCGAAGCACAACTTCACGTTCGCGCTCATCAACACGCTGATCCTGGTGGCGTCCTCCTTCACCTGCCAGGCGGGCGTTTTCGCCGCAGAGCGCATGCAGCCCCGCGCCACCGGAAAGAGCCCTGCGAAGTGGGGCGCCGTCGAGTGGTTCTACCTCACATTCTTCATGGGTGCCGTCTTCGTCGCCGGCCAGGCCTGGGAGTACGCGACGTTCGTCTCCGAGGGCATCACGCTCGGCTCAGACCCCTACGGCTCCGCCTTCTACATGACCACCGGCTTCCACGGTATTCACGTGTCGCTCGGCCTCGTCGCGTTCCTGCTCGTCATCGGCCGCATCTACGCCGTGAAGAACTTCACTCACAAGGAAGAGACCTCCGCGGTTGTCGTGTCGTACTACTGGCACTTCGTCGACATCGTATGGATCGGTCTGTTCATCGTCATCTACATGGTCAAATAGGTCAGGAGTACACGACATCATGGCTCGCGCCAAGAAGAACGTCAGCAAGTCAGGCCGTCGGCACCCCTTCGCTACCGTCGCACTGGTGGCAGTAGGACTACTGGTCACGGGAGCCGCCTACACCGGCTTCAGCCAGACCTCCGCCACCGCTGAGGTGGATCTCTCAGCTCCCGCCACCATCGAGGCCGGCCAGAAGCTGTTCGGCGCAAACTGCGCCACCTGCCACGGTATGGAGGCAGAGGGCACTGACGACGGCCCCTCCCTTATCGGGGCCGGTGCGGCATCCGTGCACTTCCAGGTCGGCACAGGTCGTATGCCGCTCGCCTTCCAGGGCCCACAGGGCATGGTCAAGCCGGTGCAGTTCACCGAGGAGCAGACGCTGCAGATGGCTGCCTACGTCGCCTCTTTGGCCCCCGGGCCCGGGCTTCCCGAGGCGCAGTACCTGCAGGGAGACGGTGATGTCGCGACGGGCGCCACGCTCTTCCGCATCAACTGCGCGATGTGCCACAACGTTGCCGCCGCCGGTGGCGCTCTCACCGAGGGCAAGTTCGCCCCCTCGCTGATCGGCGTCGGCGCATCCCACGTCTACGAGGCCATGGTCACCGGCCCGCAGAACATGCCCGTCTTCAGCGACGCGAACATCTCGCCGCAGGAGAAGGCGGACATCATCAGCTACCTCAAGTACATCGAGGAGAAGCCCGCCGTCGGCGGTCTGACCCTCGGGTCCATCGGGCCGGTCGCCGAAGGCCTGTTCATCTGGATCATCGGCCTCGGAATCATCGTCGCGTTCACCGTGTGGGTCACCGCCAAGTCGAACTAGTCAGTTCGTTCGCGCACACAGATACACGCAGAAGTGAATAGTCAGGAATCAAGGAGCAACATGGCAGAGGAAGCGAAGAGCAACGGCAGCGACGGCGCCGTTGTCCCCGCCCAGGGCCACGGCGCGGGTGAGGCGGCGGTAGGCACCGCGGTAGTCTCCCCCGAAGCGGTGCAGAACCCGGGCCTTCCCCCGCACCGTCAACGCGTCACCGATCTCGACCCGAAGAAGGACAAGCGCGCCGAGCGCACGGTCTACACCCTCTTCTACCTCTCCATTGCCGGGAGCCTGGGCGCCGTTCTGGCCTACATGTTCTTCCCCATCGAGTCGGGCGATCTGTGGGACATCCGACTGCACACGATGTTCGTGGGCATCGGTATGACGCTCGCCCTGCTCGCAGTGGGAATCGGGGCGGTCCACTGGGGCAAGGCCCTGATGGCGGATCACGAGTCCATCGACGAGCGCCATCCGGTTCCCAGCGATGCCGCCACGCGCGAGGCGTCGGCCGAGGTGTTCACGGTGGCGAACGAGGAGTCGGGCTTCTCGCGCCGCTCGCTCGTGCGCAACAGCCTCATCGGCGCGCTCATCGCTTTCCCACTGCCAGGCATCACCCTCCTGCGCGGCCTCGCCCCGCAGGATCAGGATCCGGTCACGCTGCTCAAGCACACCATGTGGGACACGGGCATCCGTCTCGCACGTGATACCGGCGGCAGCGGTGTCGGCAATGCGATCCGTGCGGCCGACGTCACCATCGGATCCGTGTTCCACGTCGTTCCCGAGAACCTCAATCAGGCGACGCACGTGCTCGACGAGAAGGCCAAGGCCATCGTGTTGCTCATGCGTTTGGACCCGGGTGAGCTGCACGAGTCGGAGGAGCGCAAGGGCTGGTCGTACGACGGGATCGTCGCCTACTCCAAGGTCTGCACGCACGTCGGTTGCCCGGTGGCGCTCTACGAGCAGCACACCCACCA
>JBEBWI010000160.1:0-5163 GCA_040392345.1 Leucobacter soli
CCTCCGACGGACACGGCGGTCCAGGCGTAGTAGCGCAGCCCTGTCACGGCCTCGTGGTGCTGGGCATCGAGCACCTCGAGCAGGATCCGCTCGGCCGCGGGCCCCTGCACCGCGACGAGGCTCGTCGCGGCCGAAGCGTCGATCACCTCGACGTCGAAACCGGCGGCGCGCTCCGCGAGCAGACCCGCCACCGTCTCCGCATTGCCCGCGTTCGGCACCACCAGGTACCGGGCGTCGGCGACACGGTAGACGATGAGGTCGTCGATGATTCCGCCGTCCTCATCGCAGATGAGCGAATATTTTGCCTTGCCCACCGTCATCACGGCGAGATCGCCGACAAGCGCGGTGTTGAGGAAGGTCGCGGCTTCCGAACCCACGACCCATACCTCGCCCATGTGCGAGAGGTCGAAGAGGCCGGCCGCCTCGCGCACGGCGCGGTGCTCGGCGAGCTCGGAGCCGTACTTCAGCGGCATGTCCCAGCCGCCGAAGTCGGTGAAGGTCGCGCCGAGCCGCGCGTGCTCGTCGTGGAGCGCGGTGTGCTGTGCGGGGTGCGGGGTCATGGCTTACTCCTCGAAGCTCTCGATCGGCGGGCAGGCGCAGACGAGGTTGCGGTCGCCGAATGCCCCGTCGATGCGTGCCACCGGCGGGAAGTACTTGTCGGCGCGCAGGCGCGGCACCGGGAAGGCGGCAACCTCGCGCGTGTAGGGGCGCGACCATTCGTCGGCGACGAGCACAGAGGCCGGGTGCGGGGCGCCGCGCAGGGGCGACTCCTCGACGGCCCACTCGCCCGCGATCACCCGGTCGATCTCGCCGCGAATCGCGATCATCGCCTCGATGAAACGCTCGATCTCGCCGAGATCCTCCGACTCCGTCGGCTCGACCATCAGCGTGCCCGTCACGGGGAACGCGAGGGTGGGCGCGTGGAAGCCGAAGTCGATGAGGCGTTTCGCCACGTCCTCCGCGGTGACGCCCGACTTCGCAGTCAGGTCGCGCAGGTCGAGAATGCACTCGTGCGCGACGAGCCCGCGGTCGCCGGTGAAGAGCACCGGGAAGTGCTCGGTGAGACGCGCGGCGATGTAGTTCGCGCTGAGCAGCGCCGACTTCGTCGCGAGCGTCAGGCCGTCGGCGCCCATCATCGCGACATAGGCGTACGAGATGGGCAGCACGCCGGCCGAGCCGAACAGCGTCGCGACGACCGGAACGCCGCCCGCTGCGACCGAGTGGCCTGCAGTTCCAGCCGCGGTCGGGTCGCCCGGCAGGAACGGCAGCAGGTGCTCCGCCACTCCGATGGGGCCGACACCGGGCCCGCCGCCGCCGTGCGGAATCGCGAAGGTCTTGTGCAGGTTCAGGTGCGAGACATCGCCGCCGAAGCCGCCCGGCTTCGCGACGCCCACGAGCGCGTTCATGTTGGCGCCGTCGATGTAGACCTGCCCGCCGGCGGCGTGCACCCGGTCGCACACCTCGCGCACGTCTGAGTCGTACACGCCGTAGGTCGAGGGGTAGGTGATCATGATGGCCGAGATGCGGTCGGCGTGCTGCTCGAGTTTCGCGTCGAGGTCGTCGAGGTCGATGGCGCCGGTCTCGGTGTTGCGCACCACGACGACCCGCATGCCGGCGAGCACGGCGGAGGCCGCGTTCGTGCCGTGCGCCGAGGCCGGGATCAGGCACACGTCGCGCTCGGCGTCGCCGTTCGCGAGGTGGTAGCGGCGAATCGCGAGCAGGCCCGCGTACTCGCCCTGCGAGCCGGCGTTCGGCTGCAGCGAGATGCCGGCGTAGCCGGTGATCTCGACGAGCCGGTGCTCGAGGTCGGCGATCAGCTCGCGCCAGCCGGCGCTCTGCTCGACCGGAACGTAGGGGTGGATGCCCGCGAATTCGGGCCACGAGATCGATTCCATCTCGGCGGCGCTGTTGAGCTTCATGGTGCACGAGCCGAGCGGAATCATGGTGCGATCGAGCGCGAGGTCGCGGTCGGCGAGCCTGCGCAGGTAGCGCATCATCTGCGTCTCGCTGCGCACCGAGTTGAAGACGGGGTGGGTCAGGTAGTCGCTCTCGCGCACAAGCGCGGGGTCGAACCCATAGTCTCCCTGGTGGATCGCGGCCGCCTCTGCCGGCTCACCCGTCGCCGCACCGGGTCGCCCGAGGGCGCCGAAGACGCCGGCCACCGTCGCGACGATCTCTGGGGTCGTGGTCTCGTCGGTCGAGATGCCCACGGTGTCGGCGTCGACGAAACGGAGGTTGACCCCGGCCTCCGCCGCCGCGGCCACCAGCGCCGCGGCCCGCCCGGGCACCCGGGCGAAGACGGTATCGAAGAACGAGGTGTGCGCGATCTCGACGCCCGCTGCGACCAGCGCCGAGGCGAGGGTGCGGGCATGCGCGTGGGTGCGCTCGGCGATCGCCTTCAGCCCTGCGGGTCCGTGGTAGACGGCGTACATCGACGCCGTGATCGCGAGCAGGGCCTGCGCCGTGCAGATGTTGCTCGTGGCCTTCTCTCGCCGAATGTGCTGCTCGCGCGTCTGCAGTGCAAGACGGTAGGCGGTGGCGCCCTCTGCGTCCTTCGACACGCCGACGAGGCGACCGGGCAGCGAGCGTTCGAGGCCCGCTCGCACCGCGAGGTACGCGGCATGGGGGCCCCCGAAGAAGAGCGGCACGCCGAAGCGCTGCGTGTTACCGACCGCGATGTCGGCGCCCTGCTCCCCCGGGGGCACGATCAGGGTGAGCGCGAGCAGATCGGCGACGATGGTGACCATCGCACCTCGCTCGTGTGCCGACTCGACGATCGCGGCATGATCCACGACCGCGCCGTCGTTGCCCGGCTGCTGCAGCACGACGCCCGAGATGGCGCCATCGGGCAGCCCCAGAGTGAGGTCTGCGACCTCGACCTCGAAGCCGAGCGCCTCGGCGCGGCCACGCACCACTGCGATCGTCTGCGGGAAGAGGTTCGCGTCGAGCACCGTCTTGGCATCTGCGGCGGCCTTGTTCGCGCGGCGCATCAGCAGCACGGCCTCGGCCGTCGCCGACGATTCGTCGAGCATCGAGGCATTCGCGACGGGCAGCGCCGTGAGGTCTGCGACCATCGTCTGGAAGTTCAGCAGCGCCTCGAGCCGACCCTGAGAGATCTCGGGCTGGTAGGGCGTGTACGCCGTGTACCATGCCGGGCTCTCGAGCACCCCGCGCTTGATCACGGGCGGGGTGTGGGTGTCGTAGAAACCCTGCCCGATCATCTGGGTCTTCAGCACGTTCCTCCCGGCGATGCGCCGCAGGTCGGCGAGTATCTGCTGCTCGCTGCGCGCCGGCGGCAGGTCGAGTGGCGCATGCTCGCGAATGCTCTCGGGGACGGCCGCGTCGACGAGCGCATCGAGGCTCTCGTAGCCGAGCTCGCGCAGCATGGCCGCCGAGTCCGCGGTGTTCGCGACACCGATGTGGCGGTCGGGAAAGGTGGTGGTGACAGCTCTGATGCTCAAAGGATCTCCTGTTCGAGCGCGACCGAGGGGTCGCGCGACGTAGATCCTCCCCGCTCTGTAGGGAACCTGAGAGATTCGGGGCCTGAGGGTCCCTTGCACCGTCGGTGAGCAGGCGCTGCCTGCTGCTTTCCAGAGTTGCCTCGCCGTTGCGGTACATGGGCCTGAGAGATTCCCGGGGAGGGTTTGCTCCTACGGCGCCGGCCCCGATCCGATCGGTTCCGGGCTCTCCCGCAACGGGTGAGCGGCGTGTTGAATTATGCCTGCGAGTGCGATTCTAATACAGATCTCGGGCGGCGAGGCCCGAGATCACCAGCTCGAAGCGGCAGCAACACCCACCCGAGGCCGAGACGGCCTCGGCGCGCGAGCGGAACGCCCAGAAATGGGCGTTCCCGATCAACGACTGCGGCCGGCGATCACTCTCTGGGCACGCTCAAAGCGGCAGCAACACCCACCCGAGGCCGAGACGGCCTCGGCGCGCGAGCGGAACGCCCAGAAATGGGCGTTCCCGATCAACGACTGCGGCCGGCGATCACTCTCTGGGCACGCTCGCGCGCCCACCGCTCCGCCTCGGCGAGCTCTGCAAGCGCGACCCGCTCGGGCGCGGTATGCCCGGCGAGCACCTCCTGCACGGTGTCGACGATGTCGAGGAAGCCGATGCGCCCGTCATGAAACGCATCGACCGCCTCCTCGTTCGCGGCGTTGTACACGGCAGGGTAGGTCTTGCGCGCCCTCCCGACTTCCTTCGCGAGCTCCACCGCGGGAAACGCCTCGTCGTCGAGAGGTTCGAACTGCCAGGAGGTGGCCTTCGCCCAGTCGAGCGGGGCGCCCACGCCCGGGATCCGCCTCGGCCAGTCGAGACCGAGCGAGATCGGCAGGCGCATGTCCGGCGGCGACGCCTGCGCGAGCGTCGACCCGTCGAAGAACTCGACCATCGAGTGCACGATCGACTGGGGGTGCACGACCACCTCGATGTCGCCGTACGAAACGCCGAAGAGCAGGTGGGCCTCGATGACCTCAAGCCCCTTGTTGATGAGGGTCGCGGAGTTGGTGGTCACCACTCGTCCCATGTTCCAGGTCGGGTGCGCGAGCGCCTCGGCCGGGGTCACGTCGCGCAGCGAGTCGCGGCTGCGGCCGCGGAACGGCCCGCCAGACGCGGTGAGTACGAGACGGCGCACTTCGCCGGCGGCGCCGGAGCGCAGCGCCTGCGCGATCGCGGAGTGCTCGGAATCGACCGGCACGATCTGACCGGGCGCAGCGAGCCCGGTGACGAGGTCTCCGCCCACGATGAGCGACTCCTTGTTGGCGAGCGCCAGCGTGCGGCCCGCCTCGAGCGCCGCGATGGTGGGGCCGAGCCCGATCGACCCGGTGATGCCGTTCAGCACGACATCGGCGGGCACCTCGCGCACGAGCGTGGCCGCTTCCTCGGCGCCCATCGCCGTATGTTCGACGTTGAACTCGTCGGCCTGCTCCCGCACCCGCTCGTGCCGGCTTCCCGCAGCGAGCCCGACCACCTGAAACCGGTTCGGATGCTGCCTGATGACGTCGAGCGCCTGCTCGCCGATCGACCCCGTGGACCCCAGAATGACGACTCGCCTCATGCGACCATTCTGCCCGACAGCGGAAGGGGGGGCGGCGGCCAAACCCCGCGCCCCCGAATACAAAAGCCCTCGGAGAATCGACCCCCCGCCCCGCGACCAAGCCC
>JBEBWI010000161.1:0-5036 GCA_040392345.1 Leucobacter soli
CCTAGCCGCGGTTCCAGAGCGCGGTGTAGTCGTGGCCGAGGCCGACGACGAGCCGTCGCAGCGCAGGCAGCGACAGCCCGATGACGCAACTCGGCGCCCCCTCGATGCGTTCGATGAAGGCCCCCGCGAGCCCGTCGATCGCGAATCCCCCCGCGAGCTGCAGCGGTTCCCCCGACGCGACGTAGACCTCGAGCTCGGCGTCGGTGACGTCGGTCGCGAGCGTGACGGTCGCGGTGTCGACCGCGCCGAGCGCGCCGCGCACCTCGCCGCCGCGGCAGTCGATGAGCCAGTGCCCCGAGTGCAGCACTCCCGTTTCGCCACGGTGCTGCTTCGCCCGTGCGAGCGCCACATCGGGATAGTGGGGTTTGCCCAGAATCTCACCGCCCAGCAGGAACGCCGAATCGCCGCCGAGCACCAGACCATCGATCTCCGCGGCGTGGCGGCGGGCGACATCCTCCGCTTTGAGCCGGCCGAGGTATACCACCGTCTCAGGCGCCGTGAGCGCGCGCCCGATCCGCTCCTCCTCGCGCGCGACCTCCGCCTCTTCATCGACGTCGGGGGCGAAGCAGACCGGCTCGATCCCCGCCGCCCGCAGCACGGAGAGACGGGCGGGCGAAGTCGAGGCGAGTACGAGACGCATGCCTGCGAGTCTATTCTGCAGCGGCGCCCCGGCGGCCCTGCGACTGCAGCACCGCGCCGCGATCCACCCCCTGAAGCTGCGCGCACTTGCGCGACGAAACCCCACCGTTTACGATTAGTTCAATATTTGAGGGAACGATTCAAATATCGAACAGAAGCACCTGAGACAATCGAAGTGGCACCGGCCGTGCGTCACTCAAGGAGGAGTTCGAATGCAGATCCACCATCGCGGATACGTTCACCACGACCCGCGCATCAAGGAGGCGGAGGGATACGGCGTCGACCGTGCCGCCGAGATTCCGGATGAGATGGACGTGCTGATCGTCGGCACCGGCCCCGCCGCCGTCGCCGTCGCCGCTCAGCTCTCGCGCTTTCCCTCCGTCAACGCGCGGGCCATCGAGGTGCGCCCCGGCCGCCTCGAGGTCGGCCAGGCCGATGGCATTCAGGCGCGCTCGGTCGAGACGTTCCAGGCGTTCGGCTTCGCCGAGGAAGTGGTGCAGGAGGCGTACCGCAACGTCGAGATGTGCTTCTGGAAGCCAGACGCCGAAGACCCCTCGCGCATCGTTCGCGCATCGCGCGCCCCCGACGATGCGACCGGCATCAGCGAGTTCCCCCACATCTACGTGAACCAGGCCCGCATCCTCGACTACTTCCTGCGCGACGCCGAGCGCGCGCCGGGCAAGATCACCCCCGACTACGGCGTCGAGTTTCTCGATCTCGAGATCGACCGCGAAGCCGAGTACCCCGTCGCCGCGAAGATCCGCTACGTCGCCGGCCCCCGCGCAGGAGAAGAGCGCACGGTGCGCGCGAAGTACCTCGTCGGCGGCGACGGCGCCCGCAGCGCGGTGCGCCACTCACTCGGCTACAAACTCGAGGGCGGTGCTTCGATGCACGCCTGGGGTGTGCTCGACGTCATGGTCAACACCGACTTTCCCGACTTCCAGGTGAAGTGCTCGATCCAATCTCACGACAACGGCAGTATTCTGCTGATCCCCCGCGAAGGCGGCTACCTGTCTCGCATCTACGTCGACCTCGGCGAGGTCGCAGAAGACGACGCGGGCGCCGTGCGGCAGACCTCGGTCGAGGCCATGATCGAACGGGTCAACATGATCATCGCCCCCTACTCGATCGATGTGCGCGCCGTCGCCTGGCACTCGGTGTACGAGGTCGCGCACCGCATCACCACCGGCTTCGACGACGTGCCCGCCGAGTTGCGCGGGCAGCTCACCCCGCACGCCTTCATCATGGGCGACGCCTGCCACACCCACTCGGCGAAGGCCGGCCAGGGCATGAACGTCTCGATTCAAGACGGCTTCAACCTGGGCTGGAAGCTCGCCGCAGTGCTCGAGGGCCGCGCCCCCGAGTCACTGCTGTCGACCTACGCAGACGAGCGCAAGGTCGTCGCTCAGAATCTCATCGACTTCGACAAGGAGTGGTCGACGATGCTGGCCCGCCCGGCCGATTCGTGGGAGGATCCGGAGGAGCTGGAGCGCTACTACGTCTCGACCTTCGAGTTCCCCGCCGGGTTCATGACCGAGTACACCGAATCGATGATCACGACCGGCACTGAGCACCAGGCGCTCGCGGCCGGCTACCCCATCGGCAAGCGCTTCAAGTCGGCCGAGGTGATTCGCCGCGCCGACAACCGCTGGCGTCATCTTGGCCACCTGCACGAGGCCGACGGCCGCTGGCGCATCTACGTATTCGCAGACGCCGCGGCCCCGGCGCTGAGCGGCACCCCGACGGCCGAGTTCGCCGAGTGGTGGCGGGGCGACGCGACCTCGCCGTGGAAGCGCTTCACCCCCTCGGGCGGCGATGAGGACGCGATCTTCGACACGAAGGTCATCTACCAGCAGGACTACACCGAGGTCGAGCCGTACGACGTGCCCGCCGCGTTCAAGCCCGTCAAGGTGCCCTTCGGCCTGGTCGACATCAACCAGATCTTCGCCTCGGGCCACGGTCGCGACATCTTCGCCGAGCGCGAGATCTCGCGCGACGGCGCCATCGTCATCGTGCGCCCCGACCAGTATGTCGCCGGCGTGCTGCCGCTCGGCGCCCACGACGAACTCGCCGCGTTCTTCGACGGCAACATGCTCGCCCCGGAGGCCGCCATCTAGTGCCTCGTTTCGCACGTCGCAGCGCCGCCTTCCCTTCTTGGTGGGCGGCGCTGCTGCGTTGTGCAGGGCCGAGCCACTGCCGCGAACCGCCCGGCCTCGGGTGCACGCACCGATTTCGGGGGTGGATCACCCCCGCCCGGCTTCCTGAATGGCCTCACCCGCCGCGGGTGGGAGAATGGTGCGCATGACTGACACCGCACCCCTCGCCGTCGGCGACGTGATCGAGCTCGACATCACCGGCATCGCGCACGGAGGTGTCACGGTCGCGCGTCACGAGGGGCGCGTCGTCTTCGTCGCCGACGCGATCCCCGGAGAGCGCGTGCGTGCCCGCGTCACCGAGGCCCGCAAGAAATCGTTCGCGCGGGCCGCGACCCTCGAGGTGCTCGAACCATCGCCCGACCGTCGTGACCACGTCTGGGCCGAGGCCGCGCTCGGCCGCGACCCCGAGCACCGGGCCGGCGGCGCCGAGTTCGGGCACATCGCGCTGCCCCGCCAGCGGTCGCTCAAGGCCGAGGTGCTCACCGACGCGCTGCGCCGCTTCGGCGGGCTCGACGATGAGGAGATCGCGCGCGTCGCGGGCGGCGCGCTCGAGGTCGAGGCAGCGGCCGGCGACGACGAGGCGAACGGCCTCGGCTGGCGCAGCCGCGTGCGCCTGCACGTCGACCCCGAGACGGGCACCGTCGGCCCGTATGCCGCCCGCAGCAACACCGTGATCAGGGTGTCGAGTCTGCCGCTCGCCGCCGAAGGCGTCGGCTACATCTCGCCGCTCGGCGAGCCGATGCCCGACGTCGCAACGGTCGATCTCGTGGCGCCCAGCGCCGACGACCCCCGCATGCTCATCGCCTACGCCGGCGAGCGCGCGCGGGCCGGCGAGGGCGACCGGGTGCGCGAATCGGTCGGCGGCCGCGAGTTCTTCGTGCGCGCAGGCGGGTTCTGGCAGGTGCATCGAGCGGCACCCGAAACGCTGTTCACGGCGGTGCGGGATGCGATCCACCAGCTGATCGAGGCGGGGCGTTTCGATCCCGCGGCTCCGAACCTCGACCTCTACGGCGGAGCGGGGCTGCTCGCTGCGGCCATGGCGGAGGCCGCCGGTCCCGCGCTCAAGGTGACCACCGTCGAGGCCGACCCCGGCGCCACCGACGACGCCGCAGAGAACCTGGTCGAACTCGTGGGAGCGCTCGCGCTGACCGCGCGCGTGGATCGCTACCTCGCCGACCTGCTCGATGCCGCCCAGCCCGTGCGCGACCGGCTGCGCCGTGCCACCGTCGTGCTCGACCCGCCGCGCTCCGGCGCCGGCGGCGACGTCAGCGGGCAGCTGGGCGAGCTCGCACCCGCCAACATCGTCTACGTCGCCTGCGACCCCGTGGCGCTCGCGCGCGATACCAAGACGCTGCTCGGGCACGGGTACCGGCTGAGTGCGCTGCGCGCGTTCGACCTCTTCCCGCACACGCACCACCTCGAGTCGCTCGCGGTCTTCGTGCGCGACTGAGCCTCGCCCCTCCTCTCCCTCTTCCCTCCGCCTTCTCGCTTCCCACCCCTGCCCTAATTTCGGAAACTTGCCTTGGAGGAGGAGTTTTTCGCAATACACCGCCGAAGTTAGGCAAGACTCCGAAATTAGGGAAGGGTCGGTGGTTCGGGAAGGGTCGGTAGTTCGGAAAGGGTCAATGGCAGAGGCACTCGACGGAGGCGCACCGACCCTAGGCGTTGGGGTCGAGCGGATGCGGGACCATCTGCGCATCGTCGATCTCGTCCTCCTCGGGGCGAGGTTCACGACCGGCTGCCGCGGCGAAGCCGAGCGCGGCAATGGTCGTGGCGAAGGCGATGATGCCGAACGGGTTGCACAGCGCGATCGACATCTCGAGCCAGGCCTCGCCGCCGAAGTGGCTGAGCACCGACACCAGCTCGCCGCCGACGAGGTCCGGCACCGTGAGACCGAAGGCGATCGCACACACCCAGGAGAGCGCGAGCGCCACATACACGGCGCGCCCCACCCGTCGGCCGCGATCCGCTGCGATACGGATTCTGCGAATGGTCCACAGTTGCAGCCACGCAAACGGGGCCCCGATGAGCGGCAGATACCACCAGGTCAGCTCACCGCCGACCCCGAACACCCATCTGCCCACGCCCATCCAGAGCGCGAGCAGAATTCCAACAACACCGAGCACCTGATTTCGCACTGTCACGAACTTAATGGTAGTCTTGCGGGGTTGCTTCCGCACGGGAGCCGCGCCCCGATAGCTCAGTGGTAGAGCACTTCCATGGTAAGGAAGGGGTCGCCAG
>JBEBWI010000162.1:0-5001 GCA_040392345.1 Leucobacter soli
ACATCACGGCCTCGATTTGGTTGTGTCCGACGGACAGACCGAGTCCAAGGGTGAGCTCGGCGTGAATGCGCCTGGCGCCGTATGTACCGCGAGATGCGGCATGCACTGCGGTGATCTGTTCAAGTAGCCAGGTGTGCCGCAGAGCGCGTAGTGACGGTGGTCGGTTGCGCCATTCGTAGTACCCCGCTTCGGACACCTTCAGTAGGCGACAGGACGCCTGCACAGGTAGTCCTTCCGCGGCCATTGTCGCTATGGCCGCGAATCGCCTTTTGGGTCGTGTGGCTCTTTCAGCAGCTCACGGGACCGTTTCAGTATTGCGACTTCGTTCTCGAGTTCACGGATACGTCTTTTCGCCGAGGTGAGCTCGGATTGTTCGAGGCGTGAGAGTCCTGGTACCTGCTCCGTGTCGATCAGGTCCTGTTTGCGCCAACCGTAGATCGTCTGGTCGCTGACCTGGAGATCGTGGGCGATTTCCGCGATCGGCCGTCCTGCGGCGACCAGATCGAGGACCTTACGGCGAAATTCCTCGGGATATCTCTTCGGCATGGTCCTGCCTCCTTGGACAAGATCGTAGCCAGAAAACCAAGTTCACCGACTCGGCCAAACCGAGGGCACATCAAAGTCTCCGGACTCGCCGGTGCGATTCACTGTGGGCCTGGGTGTGCGTTTTGACCATCGACAAAACGGATGATTCATCCTGCCGTCGCCAATATTTAGTAGTAGCGGAAGTCGCTGCCAGGTGCGCACGGCGATCAGACTGCGCTCACTGCCAGGACCGGCTAGCCTGATCCTCAAGTGCGCGGCGAGACGTTACGAAGTGAGCTTGGCCGGAAAACGGTCGAGCAAGGAGGTCACACCTTCGACCGCGGGCATCCATGAATTCGGCACAGGGCGGGCTGTAGCAACGCTGCGAGCAGCCTCTACGAAGTCGCGAGTCAATAGAGAATCGACGTCTGATCGCCAACCGATAGATAACGGCGTTGGTGGTATGCCGGTGACAGGAACGAACGCTAGTCCTGGCCGAGAATAGAACCGCTGCGTCGATGCTTGCGAGAACGCGACGCCCTTCTTCGACAAGATCGCTTCGAAACACTCGTCGACCGTTGAAACCTCGGCTCCGAGCCGAACGTCATGCCCATCGCGAGAGCTCAGTGCGAGCCAGAAGTCACGCCACTCGTCGGTACTGCGACGAGCAACGAATGGCTGACCTGTGAGATCCTCGACACTGATCGAATCATGTTGCGCAAGAGGGGAGTCCGAGCTAACGACCAGCACTCGCGGTTCGATGAAAAGGGTGTCGAGCGCGAGCCAGTCCGCAACGACGACGGGCGGCCTGATGAACGCTACGTCCACCGTGCCGTCGCCTAGTCCGACGTAGGGGTCGGAGAAGTCGAACGATTGCATTTCCACCTCGACATCCGGGTGCATCGAGCGAAATGCCGACAGGATGTCCGGGGTCAGCTCAGCGGCAGCATTCGCCTGGAATCCGATCACGAGATTGCTGCGCGCACTGCGGCCGACTTGCCGGGTGAGCGACGCAATGCGCTCGGCATCCGAGAGTAGCTGACGGCTTCCTTCCAAGAGCCTCACCCCTGCCGGCGTCAGGGCCACATGACGGCTGTCACGAATGAACAGCGCTGTCCCCAGAGAGTGCTCAAGCTTTCGAATCTGAACACTCAGAGATGGTTGGGCGATATGGAGCCGTGCAGCCGCACGGCCGAAGTGCAGTTCCTCCGCCACCGCCACGAAGTACGACAGCGGCCTCAACTCCAGGGGTAAGCGCACATCGCCGATGCTATTCGGCCAGGTAGATGCACACCAATAGTTGTTTCCTATCGATCGGAAGGGTCATTGGTATTGGACGTACCCGTCGATTGTCGGTGTGATGGGTGTCATGTTCGCGACGGTGAAGCACTAGCAATCACCCTTCGATCATCCCCGTTCCAGAAATAATCCGGCACACAAGTCGACGAAGGAAAACAATGACTGCCACCATCACTCAGACCTCCCAGCAGTGGGCCGATGCGTTCGAGCAGGCCTCGGATCAGGATCCCGAAATCCAGGCGCACGGCAAGTACTTCACTTGTTCGTACCTCTTGGACATGGGCACACATACCTTCGTCGTCGAGATGACGACCGGCAAAGTACACGCCATCACGGTCGATCCCGGCCCCCTCGACCGCCCGTACCAGTTCGCCATCCGGGCCAGTGCCAAGACCTGGCAGGGGTTCGGCGTGCCCGTACCCGCGCCGATGTACCACGGGATCTGGGCTGCCTCATTCCAACGGGACATGAAGCTCGAAGGCGACGTGCTGGTTCTCATGCAGAACTTGCGGTGCGTGACACGCCAGATCGAACTGCTCCGCACTGTCGGTGTGCCGGTCTGATTCACCAGCGCCACCCAAACCAGTTCAAAATCTCCCCCCAACGAAGGAACCCTCGAGATGAGCAAGATTTCCCCGGTGACGGGACACTACGTCGACGTCGACGTCGACGGCCTGCTGTACAAGGTCTTCTACCTGGAGAACGGCACCGGTCAGCCCTTGGTGTGCCAGCACACCGCCGGGGCTCACAACCATCAGTGGCGCGGGCTGCTGGAAGACGAAGAGATCACCGCGAATTATCGCGTCATCGCCTACGACCTACCTCGACATGGAAAGTCCGATCCGCCGGAGAACACCGAGTGGTGGACCGAGGAATACAAACTCTCGGCTGACCACTACGCCAATTTCATCGTTGCACTCGTTGATGCGCTCGAACTCGAGAATCCGATCTTCATGGGATCCTCGTTCGGCGGCAACATCGCCCTGCAGCTTGCGCTGCGCAATCCGGATCGCTTCGCCGGCGTCATCCCTGTCGAAGGTGCCGACTACTCGCCTGGCTTCTACCTCGACTGGTGGCAGCACCCGCACGCGAACGCAGCGCAGGTGTGCGCCAGCGGCACGTGGGATCTCATGGCTCCCCAGTCACCGGAGGCAGATCGCTGGAAGACCTGGTTCTATTACACCCAGGGATCCGAAGCGTTCAAGGGCGACCTGCACTTCTACTCGGTCGATCACGATCTGCGCGACAAGCTCGATCAGATCGACGGCGATCGCTGCCCCGTCGTGATGTTGACCGGCGACTACGACTACCTGACCACGCCGGAAGACAGCGCCCGAACGGCCGCGCAAATCAAGAACGCGCAGTTCATCGAGATGAAAGACATCGGTCACTTCCCGATGAGCGAGAACCACGCAGTCTTCCGCACCTACCTCATCCAAGCGCTCGAGATTCTCCAGAAGAACGCAGCCACCGCTGCATCCGTCTGACCTGTCCAGTACATCAACGCGCTCGCCGGCCACCGCAACAAGGGGGTCGGCGAGCAGTTGTTTGTACACTTCGAAGAGGAATACCGATGAGCATTAAACACTTTCCATTCCTGATCGCCGGCGAGGCGACGACGACCGATAGCCGTATCGAGATCCGCAATCCATTCGACGGTCGGATTGTCGCAACTGTGTCCGAGGCGGATCCGGTGCACATCGAGTCCGCGATCGCAGCTGCCTCGGCGGTGGCCACCGAATTCGCGAGTACACCCGTGCATATCGCGCAGACGCTCTTATACACATATCAACGCGTCTGAACGACCGCCACGAGGAGATTGCCCAGCTCATCTCAGCCGAATCCGGCAAGCCAATCAAGTGGGCGCGTGTCGAGGTTACCCGCGCCGCTACCACCTTCCGGTGGGCAGCCGAGGAGGCCAGGCGCTGGAGTGGACACATGCAACGACTCGATACCGATGCAGGCTCGGACGGTCGTTTGGCTCTGGTTCACCGGGTCCCGCGCGGCCCCATCCTCGGGATCGCCCCGTTCAACTTTCCGCTCAACTTGGTCGCCCACAAAGTTGCGCCGGCGCTCGCCGTCGGTGCGCCGATCATCGTCAAGCCTGCGCCAGCGACACCGCTGTCGAGTCTGGTGCTCGGTGAGCTGCTGGCGGAAACGTCACTGCCAGAAGGCGCGTGGTCCGTGTTGACCGTCTCGAACGAAAAGGCTTCGGAGATGGTCCAGGATCCGCGTCTGCCGGTGGTCTCATTCACCGGTTCGGTTCCTGTGGGGTGGGCCATCCGCGATCGGGTGCCGCGAAAACACGTCACGCTCGAATTGGGAGGAAACGCCGCCGTCGTGGTGTGTGAAGACTGGTCCGATGAAGCCGGACAGGACTTCGCGGCCGAACGAATTGCGCGGTTCTCGATGTACCAAGCTGGTCAGTCCTGCATCGCGGTGCAGCGAGTATTCTTGCACGACAAGCACTACGAGAGCATGCGGCAACGGATACTGTCCTGGATCGGCATGTTGTCCACCGGTGCACCCGACGACGACGCTACCGATGTCGGTCCACTGATCGACGAGCGTGCTGCCGTGCGTGTGGAGCAGTGGATCGACGAGGCGGTGGCAGGCGGTGCGACCGTTCTCACCGGTGGCGGACGAGTGGGGGCCGTTGTCGAGCCCACCGTGATCGAGGACGCGCCCCGCGGCGCGCGGGTACTCGACGACGAAGTCTTCGGACCTGTCGTGGCGCTCTGCAAGGTCTCCTCGGACGAGGATGCGTTCGAGAAGGTCAATGAGTCTCGGTTCGGTTTGCAGGCAGGGGTTTTCACCTCAAACCTGCAGACCGCTTTTCGCGCCTCACGTGTTCTGAACGTCGGTGGAGTCATCGTCGGTGATGTCCCGAGCTACCGCGCCGATCAGATGCCGTACGGGGGCGTGAAGGACTCTGGGACAGGCAAAGAGGGAGTCCTTTCGGCAATGGAAGATCTCACTGAGGAGAAGGTGCTCGTTCTGACCGGCATCGACGTTCTGTAGAGCGGTGGTTGCCGTTGATCCACGCACGTGGTTCGTTCGTCCACGACATCAGCCGACGGCGTCTTCGCATGAACGCCTCAGATCATTTCTGCCGGTTTGGAGGCTCATCCCAATCGGGGGTGTAGGAGTTGGGGTCTGAAGCCGCCGGTCTCGAGC
>JBEBWI010000163.1:0-4985 GCA_040392345.1 Leucobacter soli
GCCGATGATGGCTGCGGTGCGGGCGAAACGTGTCATGAGGGGGTCAGCTTTCTGGGTTCCGGTGCGGCATGATCCGATTCCGGATCGCCGCGGTGACTTTTCATCTGGAAAGCCTAGGAAGCCGAAGCTCATAACGCAAAATGATGCGTCACATTCAGTTTTGTTTATCTTTGGTCGCCTCCGGAGTCGCGATCCCCCGCCAGATGATGTCGACGGCCGCCGTGCAACGCGCGATCACGAGTGGATCCCCGAGGCTGTCGCCCCGGGCCACCGCCTGGTAGTAGTACACGCCCGAGAGCAGGTCGAGCGCCGCTTCGAGGTCGGCGTCGCGACGCACCTCCCCCTCGCGTTGCCCGCGCTCGAGCATCGCGAGCAGGGGCAGGCGTCGGCGGGAGACGTGGCTGCGCCAGTACTCCAGCTGCAGCTCCCGATCGGCGAGCGCGAGTTGCAGGCGCTGCCGCAGACGCTCCTCAGGATAGGCCGCAAGCGTCTCGCCGACAGTCGCCTCGATTCGGCCTCGAGACCCCTCGCTGTCTGCACTCGCCGGGCCGCCCGCTGCGGCGCCGAGAGCACCCGAGCCGCTGTGTGCCTGGGGATGCCCGAACGCGAGCGCCTCGCGCACGGTGAGCGCCTCGGGAATCTGCACGGTCACGCGCCCCACGTCGAGCGCCGCGGCGGTGAGCTCGGCCATGGTCGACCAGCGCCGATAGATGGCCGCCCGACTCACGCCGCTGCGAGCCACCACCGCGTTCACCGTGATCGCGGCCCCCGCGTCGATCAGCTCGTTCACGGCCTCGAGCACCCGCGTCTCGAGGCCGTGCTGCCGCGGGCGGCCCGGGCGGCGCTCGGTCACACGCCGGCCCGCTCGCGCAACCGCCCCACGAGCCCGTCGCCGAGCCCCGCCGCACGCAGGGGCGCCAGCGGATCCTCGTGGCGCTCGCGCAGGGTGCGCAGGGTGACGCGCATCGCGTCGTCGGCACCGGGATCCTGCACCGCGAACTTCGCGGCCGCATCGAGGTCGTAGCCCGCCGCCAGCATCACCTGTCGCAGGTTCGGGCGCGTGCGCTCCATGATCGCGCCCGTGTTCGGGTGTGTGCGTTCGTAGTCGGCGACGATGACCTCGTCTTCGGCGCCGAGCGCGAGCAGCAGAGAGGCGGCGAGCACACCCGTGCGATCGCGGCCCGCCGCGCAGTGGAACGCGACCGCGCCGGGCGCGTGCGCCATCACGGCGAGCGCCGCCACGATCTGCGCCGCGGCCGACTCGAACATCGCCGGGTAGAAGTCGGCCATGTTCGGCATCTTGCCGGGCTCCAGCTTCAGCGCGCCGGCAGCCGAGATATCGGCCATGAACGGCACGTGGTGGTACATCACCGCGTGGTCCATCAGGGTGCCCCGGCCCGTCGCCAGCACCTCGCCGCGCGAACGCAGGTCGATGACTGCGGTGAGACCGCCCGCGACCAGCTGCTCGGCGGTCTCGGCAGGAATCGTCGTGAGGTCGTCGGAGCGGATCGCGAACCCGTGCGCGATGGTGCCGCCTGCGACCGGCGTGCCGCCGAGGTCGCGCAGGTTGACGGGTTCGCTGAGGTGGATCGCGGCCGACGCCCTCGTGCCGACGCGCGTGCCGCTGTGCGCGTCATGCTCGCGAAGGCCGTTCCCGGGAGCGGGCTGGCCGGCGATGATGCTACTGGTGGTGGTCATGTGATTCTCCGTCTGATAAAGGCGCTCGCCTGGTCGATCACCGTCACCACGATGACGATGCTGATGATGATGGCGCTCAGGTGCCCGTAGTCGTACATGCGCATTGCAGTGGTGAGTTCGAGGCCGATGCCTCCGGCCCCCACGAGGCCGAGGATGGTCGCGCCGCGCACGCTGCCCTCGAACAGCAGCAGCGTGTACGAGACGAGCAGCGGGGCCGCCTGCGGCAGCACCCCGTATTGGATCACCTGGCGATGCGAGGCGCCGACCGATCTCATCGCGACGAGCGGGCCCTGATCCACCGACTCCATCGCCTCGGCGTAGATCTTGCCGATCGACCCGATCGACCCGAGGGTCATCGCGAGGATGCCGGCGAAGGGGCCGAGGCCCACCGCCGAGACGAACATCAGGGCGAACACCAGGTCGGGCACGGCGCGGATCACGTTCATGACCCAGCGCGCCGGGTAGTACACCCACTTCGGGGCCAGGTTCGAGGCCGCGGCCATCGCCACGAACAGCGAGAGGATCGCACCGAGCACAGTGGAGACGATCGCCATCTGCACCGTCTCGATGAGCAACTCGATGATGAGGCCGATCTTCGTGAAATCGGGCGGGAAGAGGCGGGCGAGAAACCTGCCCATGTTGATCGTGCCGTCGCCGAGCTTCGCGAAGTCGAAGCCGACGCCCTGGAACGACCAGAGCAGGAACACGACCCCCGCGACCGCCCCGACGACCACGCGCGTGCGCGGCACCGATACTGCGCGTTCGAGGCGCGCACGTTCGGCGGGGTCGAGTTGCTTCTTCGACCTCTTCTTGTGCTTCTTCTTCGATTTCGGCGGCTTCGACTGCTCGCGCCGCTGCTGCGTCGCGGCATCCGCTTCCTCGCCTGCCACCGGGTCACTGATCGTCGTCATTGTGCTCCTCCTCTCCTTCGTAGAGCACCTCGAGCGCTGACGCGTCGAGGGTCGCCGTCGGGGCCGAGACGAGCATCTTGCCGTGCTTCAGCCCGACGATGCGGTCGCTGTGGCGCAGCGCGAGCGGCAGCACGTGCAGGCTCACCAGCACCGGGATCCCGTCTTCGCGGGCGATGCGGCGCAGCAGCTCCAGCACCGAATCAGAGAGCTTGGGGTCGAGCGACGCGACCGGTTCGTCGGCGAGGATCAGCTTCGGATTCTGCATGAGCGCGCGGGCGATCGCGACTCGCTGCTGCTGGCCGCCGCTGAGCGAACGGGCCTGATCCTTCGCCTTGTGGGCGATGCCGACCCGGTCGAGCAGTTCGAGCGCACGCCTGCGCTGCTCGCTGCGGAAGCCGCCCACCAGGTTGAACGGCCCCGCCGCGTGCAGCCCTCCGGTCAGCACGTTGGTCAGCACGCTCAGCCGGTCGATCAGGTTGAACTGCTGGAACACCTGCCCGGTGCTCGCGCGCAGCTCGCGCAGTTCACCGCGACGCAGGTTGGTGACATCGTGGCCCGCGACCCGCACCGATCCACTCGTGATCGGCGCGAAGCCGGTGAGGCTGCGCATCAGCGTCGACTTGCCCGAGCCCGACGAGCCGAGCAGGGCGACCGTCTCGCCGGGGAAGAGGTCGAGGTCGACCCCGTCGAGCACGAACCCGTCTGCACGGTTGTACTCGACCGAGAGCTCGCGTACCCGCACCAGCGGCATCAGTCGCCGGAGCTCTCCGGTGGTGGGGGCGGCCGGCGCCGTCCCCACCGGTTCGGTCGTCACGGTCGTCACTTCAGATCCGAGATGTCGACGCCCGCGACGGCGGCCACGTCGACGAGCGATTGGAAGGCCTCACGGCCCGGCTCGATCGTGGGCGCGACCCCGACGATGCCGGCCTCGGCGTACACACCCAGCACATCGGCGTTCTCCTCCACGAAGACCGCGGGCAGCGCCTGCAGCAGCGCCTGGCGCTTCGCATCGCTCATGCCCTGGCTGGCGATCACCGCCATGCTGACATCCATCGTGATGCTCTCGCCGATCACACGCGTCTCGCCCTCCTCGAAGGGGAAGTAGTCGGTGCCGGTCATCTGCATCAGCATCGAAGCGGTGCAGGCCGCGTCGACCTGCCCCTCCTTCACCGCGAGCGCGCTACGGTCGTGGCCGCCCGTGAACATCGCCTCGTAGTCGACGTCGCGCTCGAGGCCGACGCTGTCGAGCAGGTGCACGGGCATGAAGAAGCCCGAACTCGAGCCGGGGTCCGCGAAGGCCACCGTCTTGCCCGCGAGATCCTCCACCGACTGAATCGGCGAGTCGGCGAGCACGTAGCACTTCGACACCGGGTCCGGGGAACCGGGCCAGGTCATGAGCGCGTCGACCTCGCCCGTGTTGACGGCGAGCGCGCTCGGGAAGGCGCTCATGATGGCGATGTCGACGTGGTCGGCGCGCACCGCCTCGACGACGCCCAGGTAGTCGGGTGCGTCGATGATCTCGACCTCCATGCCGGTCTCGGCGGCGATCAGCTCGCCGAGCGCCTCGATCGGGTTGACTGCGGTCGGGTCGTCGCCCGCGGGAAGCGTCGCGATGCGGATCACATCGGCCGCGGTGTCCTCGGCGGAGGCGGTGCCGCCCGCGCAGCCCGTGAGCGCGATCAACCCGGCGAGGGAGAGGGCGCCGAGGCCGAGGAGTGAGCGTGTCTTCATGATGGCGGTAGGCCTTTCGCTGGGGAGTGTGTCGGAGACAACTCACAGCTAAGACGCACAAGGTGACACGCAATTACGAGACTGCCGTACTCGTATTGAACGCGGCGTGAACACTCAGTGAACCCGCCCCGGCCCCTGTCCCTGCTCCATTCCTCTGCCCTGCCCCGCCACGTACGCGGCCGCCCTCCGCCACCCCTCGCCGAGTGAACGGAGAAGCACAACTGTGCGCCCTCGGGTTGTGCTTCTCCGTTCACTCGATGGCGGGCGAGTGGAAGGACGATCGGGAGCGCCAGAGGAGCACGAGAGGAGCACGCCGCGACCCCGTAGACTGACGGAGTGACTGAGCGTGTATTGATCAAAGACCTGGCCGCCCGCGAAGACGGCGTCGTACGAGTTTCCGGCTGGGTGGAGAAGGTGCGCGACCAGCGCTACGTGCAGTTCGTGGTGCTGCGCGACGAGAGCGGTGCGGTGCAGCTCGTCAACGGCGGCGTGCTGCGCGAGCCCGACCCCGAGAACCCGCGCTCCGACATCCTCGTGCCGCGCACGCAGACCATCAGCGACCTCGCCCACGGCACGTTCATCACCGTGACCGGCGAGCTGCAGCACAACGAGCGGGTCAAGCTCGGCGGCGTCGAGATCCAGATC
>JBEBWI010000164.1:0-4972 GCA_040392345.1 Leucobacter soli
GCCGCTCGATCAGCGGCACCGCGAGCCGCGTCTCGACGCGCTTGATGCGCTGGCTCACTGCAGGCTGGCTCAAACCGAGACTGATCGCAGCCGCGGTGAGCGAGCCTGTCGTGGCGAGCGCGTGCAGAATGCGCAGTTCGGTCGAGTCGATCGAACCGAGCGGATCGGTGCTGCGAATGTTACTCATGCCCATCATGATAACGTCAGCGAAACTAATGCACCAGAAGCATTCGCGTTCGTTATGCCGCAGAATCGGGGCTCGATGCGCAGGCTCGGCGCGGCGGCCCGCCGGCATCGACCGGCAGAGCCGTCGAGAGAATCACTTCGCGGCGGCGAAGAGCTCCGCATCCGCACGATCCTGCTCCGTAGCGACCAGCTGACCGCACGCGCCGTCGATCTCCTTGCCGCGGGTGTCGCGCAGAGTGGTCGGGATGCCCGCGGCGTTCAAGCGATCCACGAACTCGCGCGTGACCCCGGGCTCGGAACGAGTCCACACCGACCCGGGAGTCGGGTTCAGCGGAATGGGGTTCACATGCACCCAGCCTCGGCCCCGAGCGTTGAGCTTCTCGGCGAGCAGATCTGCGCGCCACGCGTGATCGTTCATGTCCTTGATGAGCGCGTACTCGATCGACACCCTGCGGCCCGTGCGCTCGAAGTAACCGCGCGCCGCATCGAGCACCTCGTCGACCTTCCAGCGGCTGTTCACCGGGATCAACTCGTCGCGCAACTCGTCGTCGGGCGCGTGCAGCGACAACGCGAATGTGACCGGAACATCCTCGTCCGCGAGCTTGCGGATCGCTGGCGCCAGGCCGACCGTCGAAACGGTGATGCCCCGCGCACTCATCCCGAGCCCCTCGGGCGACGGCGCGACCATGCGGCGCACCGCATTCATCACGCGCTTGTAGTTGGCGAGCGGCTCCCCCATCCCCATGAACACGATGTTGTTCACGCGCTCGGGCTCCGCGCCGTTGCCCGCCTCACGGCCGCGGCCGAGGCCTCCCTCGGCGATGATGCGATTGGCCTGCACGATCTGGTCGAGAATCTCGGCCGTCGACATGTTGCGGGTCAGCCCCGCCTGGCCGGTGGCGCAGAACGGGCAGTTCATGCCGCACCCGCACTGGCTCGACACGCACAGCGTGATCCTCCCCGGGTAGCGCATCAGCACCGACTCGACGAGCGCGCCGTCGAACAGGCGCCACAGAAACTTGATCGTCGTACTGTCGTCGGTGTTCAGCCGTTTCACCTCGGTGAGCAGCGGCGGGAAGAACTCCTGCACGAGTTCGTCGCGGCGATCCTTCGGCAGATCGGTAAGCTGGGCCGGGTCAGTCGTGTAGTGCTCGAAGTAGTGCTTCGACAGCTGCTTCGCCCGAAACCTCGGCAGGCCCATGTCGACGATCTTCGCCTCGCGCTCCGCGAGCGTCATATCGGCGAGGTGCGTCGAGGGCTGCTTCACGCGCGGCGACGCGAACTGAAGGGTCGGCCGGCCGTCGGGGCCGGTGAGCTGCGTCCAGCCTTCCGCGCGCGGTCTGGTCTGCGGGCGCGCCGCACTCGGCTTCGACCCGTCGGAGGCCGAGGCGCGCTTGCTTCGCACGGGAATCAGCTTGCCCTCGGCAGGCTTCGTCTCGTGGTTGAGTTTGTTGGGATCCACTCACCCATTGTGACAGCAGAAGCTGACCGGGGCCCGATGCACGCGGTGCTATCGAACGGTATTGCGAAGAATACCGATGCCTTCGATCTCGACCTCGACCGTGTCGCCGGCCTCGAGCGGGCCGACACCCGCGGGCGTGCCCGTCAGAATCACGTCGCCGGGCAGCAGCGTGAATGCCTCCGAGGCGTGCGCCACGATGCGCGCGACCGAGTGGATCAGCTGCGACGTGGATCCGCGCTGCCGCACTTCGCCGTTCACTCGCGTCTCGACACGTGCATCGGTCAGATCGAGGTCGGTCTCGATGACGGGCCCGAGCGGGCAGAACGTGTCGAAGCCCTTGGCCCTCGCCCACTGCCCGTCCTTCACCTGAAGGTCGCGCGCGCTCACGTCGTTCGCGCAGGTGAAGCCGTAGACGACCTCCAGCGCACGCTCGACGGGCACCTCCTTCGCGACCGCCCCGATCACGACGGCCAGCTCCCCCTCGTGCTCGACGCGCTCGGAAATCGCGGGTCGTACGATCACGTCGTCGGGCCCGATCACCGAGGTGTTGGGCTTGAGGAAGAGCAGCGGCTCCTCGGGAGCATCGCCTCCGGTCACCCCTCGCATCTCCTCGACGTGATCCGCGTAGTTCTTGCCCACGCAGACCACCTTCGAGCGCGGAATGACGGGCGCGAGCAGCCTCACGTCTTCGAGCCGGAACCGCCTGCCGGTCGTCTCGTAGCCCGCGACCATGGGGTCGGCGACGAGCTCCACGAGCTCCACGCCTTCACCGTGCTCGGCCTCGTCGAGCACGCCGAAGGTGATCGCGTCATCTGTGCGGAAACGCGCAACCTTCATCTCGCTACGCCTCCACGACGATCTGCACCCAGCCGAAGCGGTCTGCGACTGTGCCGAACTGAATGCCGGTGAGCTCCTCGCGCAGAGACATCGTGACCGCGCCGGGAGCCCGGTCACCGAAGTCGACGATCGTGCCGTCCTCGCCCTTCAGCTGGGCGATCGGCGTGATCACGGCGGCCGTGCCGCAGGCGAACGCCTCGGTGATGGAACCGTCTGCGACCCCGTCGCGCCACTCCGACACGGTGACCTCGCGCTCTTCGACCTTCATACCGCGATCCTTCGCGAGCGTGATCAGGCTGTCACGGGTGATCCCCGCGAGGATATTGCCGTTGAGCTCGGGCGTCACCAGCGTGCCGTCCGCCCGCACCAGAACAAGATTCATGCCGCCCAGCTCGTCGATGCGATCCTCGGTGCTCGCATCGGTGAACAGCACCTGCGCGCAGCCGTGCTGCTGCGCGACTCGGGTCGGCAGCAGCGACGCCGCGTAGTTGCCGCCGCACTTGGCCGCACCCGTACCTCCGCTTCCGGCCCGCGAGTGATCTTCGGACAGCCAGATCGACACCGGCTTCACCCCACCGGTGAAGTAGGGACCCGCCGGGCTCGCGATCACGAGGAAGCGAGCCTGTTCCGCGGCCCGCACACCCAGGAAGCTCTCGTCGGCGATCATGAACGGCCTGATGTACAGGCTCTGGTCGGCACCGCTCGGCACCCAGTCCGCGTCGACGCGCACCAGTTCTTCGACCGCCTGCACGAAGAGCTCGACCGGCAGTTCCGGAAGTGCGAGCCTCGACGCGCTGTCGTTCAGGCGACGCGCGTTCGCCTCGGGTCGGAACACCGCGATCGCCCCGTTCGGGTGACGGTACGCCTTCATCCCCTCGAATATCTCCTGGCCGTAGTGCAGCACCGAAGACGCCGGATCCATCGGGATCGGCCCGTACGGAACGACCTGGGCATCATGCCAACCTTGCTCCCGGGTCCAGACGATCGAGACCATATGGTCGGTGAAGCGCTTGCCGAAGCCGGGATCGGCGAGAATCGCCTCACGCTCGGCTGCGGGCAGCCGGTCGGCCTCGGTACGGGTGAACGTGAGTTCGGTCATGGCGTGTGCTTTCTGTCGCCCGCGGGCGGCGATGGTGGTGGGTGCTCGAGGTGAACCGGTGCGACCTCAGCGTGGTGCGAGTCGCGCGATGATGGCGTCGCCGATTTCGGCGGTGGATCGGCGCTCGCCCCCACGACCTGCGAGGTCGTCGCGCACCGCCGCTCGCATCCGGTCGGCCTCGCTTCCGAGGCCGAGGTGATCGAGCATCAGCGCGGCGGAGAGGACTGCCGCGGTCGGGTCTGCCAGCTGCTGCCCGGCGATGTCGGGTGCGGAGCCGTGCACGGGTTCGAACATGCTCGGGAACGCGCCGTCGGGATTGATGTTGCCGGATGCCGCGAGCCCGATGCCGCCACCGATAGCGCCGGCAAGATCTGTGAGGATGTCGCCGAACAGGTTATCAGTCACGATGACGTCGAAGCGCGCCGGGTCTTGCACCAGATGGATCGTAGCGGCGTCGACGTGCATGTAGTCGACCGCGATGTCGGGGTACTCGGCGGCGACCGTCTCGACGATGCGCTGCCACGTGGCACCGGCATGCACGAGCACGTTGGTCTTGTGCACCCAGGTGAGCTTCTTGCGCGGACGCCGCTGAGCGGTGTCGAATGCGAAGCGCACCACCCGCTCGACCCCGAACGCAGTGTTCACCGACACCTCGTTCGCGACCTCCGCCGGGGTACCCGCGCGCAGCCTTCCGCCGTTGCCCACGTACGGACCCTCAGTGCCCTCCCGCACGACCACGAAGTCGACCTCGCCCGGCGAGGCCAGCGTCGACTCGACGCCAGGGTACAGCTTGCACGGCCGCACGTTCGCGTAGTGGTCGAAGTCGAACCGCAGCTTCAACAGGAGCCCGCGCTCGATGTTCGCATCCCTCAGACGGGGGTCGCCCGGCACGCCGCCGACCGCGCCGAACAGAATCGCGTCGTGCTGAGCGATCGCGGCCTGCTCGATCTCGGGAAGCGTGTCCCCCGTCGCCAGGTAGCGTTCAGCACCGAGATTGAACTCGGTGCGATCGAACACGACGTCGCCGCCGTCGAGCACCGCGTCCAGCACACGTTCCGCCTCTGCGATGACCTCGGGGCCGATGCCATCTCCGGGAATCACCGCGAGCTTGATGGTGCGTGTCACTGGGGCTCCTTCTATTTCAACCAGATCTCTCACGCGCACAACCGCGTGCACGCATAGACGACAGCCTACTCCCGCCGCGGCAGTGGAGACTGCTCCATGGTCCCGCCCACGCGCTACAGTGGACCGAGTACGCGCGAGTGGCGGAATTGGCAGACGCGCTGGATTTAGGTTCCAGTGTCCTCGGACGTGCGGGTTCAAGTCCCGCCTCGCGCACCAAGAAGCCGTTCGAGCCAGGCAGAAGGCGCTCCTCCACCGGACGCATC
>JBEBWI010000165.1:0-4841 GCA_040392345.1 Leucobacter soli
AGATATTTCTGCGGGTCCGAGGTGATTTTCGCAAGTTCCGCGTTGTAGGCCTCACGAAGTTCGGTGTCATCGGTGCGGAAGACCGTCGCACCTGCCCCGACCTGTGGCTTTCCGTTGATCGTGGCGACGAAGGAATCAGTGACGTCGACAGCAGCGCCGGGGTTGTTGTTCTTCATCCAGTTCAGTGAGATGGCGGTCAATGCGAACACGTCAGCACGACCGGAGGTAACGGCGTCCATCCCGTCTTGCGGTGAGGCCACTTGGACAGCAGGAATGGCCAGCGCATCGGCGTAGTCGGATTCGATCGCACCTGTCATGGTGGCCAGTTTCGCGCCGGAGGCCGCGATGGACTCCATGTCCGTGAGGTTCTGCGGGTTGCCCGCCGGAACCATCAGGGCCGTCGTGTAGTTGAATTCGGGGTCACCGAACGCGGCCTGCTCACATCGCTTCGGAAGGATGGACATACCCGCACTGACGGCGTCGAAGCGGTTCGCCTGCAGTCCAGGGATCAGAGAGCCGAAGTCGGCATTGACCCCTTCGACCGTGTCGATACCCAACCGGGAGAATATTTCGCGGTGCAACGCCACGGTTGCGCCGGTGAGTTGACCGTTCTCCTCGAAGCTGTACGGCGCTTCGCCGGCAAACCCGACCGTGATCGCGCCTTTGTCCTGAAGGGACTGCAGGTGATCGGCGCTGTCGGTGTTGCTCGTCGATGTACACCCCGTGACGGCAGTCAGGAGCATCGCACCACTTGCCAGTGCGATCGACGATCGTCGCAGATAGGTACCGCGAAAGTGCATGCCTGTCATGAATCGAGCCTTCCCGTTGTACCGAGGTCAACTGTGCCCAGGTCGGTGTTTCTCGTGGCGCCGTTACCTCCGATCGAGCGTGTGCGCTGCGCTGCGCTGCGCTCGACCGGGATCGGCGATCTTCGGTTCGAACCTAACACGAGCCGTGATCGAGGTAGCAACACCGCCGTCTTTCACGCGGGTTCTGTCCAAATGTTGTTCCAGACAACGATGTTGAACACGCAGACGCACACAACGGGCACAATGTCACAGTCGGATATCAATTTCGGGCGTGCGGAAACACCGTATACCTGCGCAAACAACAGCCAGGCGTGGCTCAAGACGTGTTTCGTCAGTTCACACCACTCGTCAAACGTGGTTGCATGATCGCCAGTCCGAGGGACGCAGAACCCCCATTCTGCGCCACCCAAGCACCTGCATGAGCGCAAGGAAACGATGAGAGCGAATGCTATCGACATGTCCACACCGCACAGGCGAACCGAACCCGACCCCGTGATCGACTGGGTGTGGGAGGACGGGCAGTTGCACGGTCGAACCGCCGACGGCACCATCAGTGTGAGTGCGAATCTTCAACGTGCTCAATGGTCCTGGGGTGCTTACACCCTCTTTGCCGAACAGCTCGACGATCAGGTGTGGCTGACCTTCGACAAGGTCGTCGACGAAGTGGGGCGTCTCGGCGTTCCCCACACGAGCGCAGTGGAGGTCTTCGGGCCTTGGATGGGCCGAGCAGCGACACCATTGCGAGCGTTGAACTCGGCACTGACCAAGGAAAAGTTGTCGGCTCTGCCGCCTGATGCTCAGGTTCCCTCTGTTGCTTATGCTGTTGTCGCGCAAGCTGTTCGAATCTTCGAGAACCCTCAGGGCGGGGTTCCGGCAGTGCGAGAATAGCCGCGCACTGAGGGGAATTGTGAAACCTCCACCGCTGACCGCTCGTCAACGTCGCCTCGGGGTCGTCAACGCTCAACGTGCCCGCGTATCCCGTGCGCGAATACTCCAGCAAGTCAAGGACAGTGAGATTGAAGTGTGCGGCGTTCTCGACGCGGCAGATCGGGACGAGATCATCGCCCGCATCAAAGTCGTGGACCTGGTGAAATCGCTCCCTGGCGTGGGACCTGTTGGCGCACAACATATACTGGATGGTATCGGAATTGACACTGCACGCCGCCTCGGAGGTCTTCGCGTGCGGCAGCGTCAGCAACTGATCGATGCTACCGCTTACCCGATCCAGTGGCGCAAGAAATTTCGGTCGTGAACCGCTTATTCCGCGATGCCGTTGAGCTAGTCTTCCCCGATACCGTTTGAGCTAGTCGAATTCAATCGGTCGACTGATACACATCGGGGATACCGTCACCGTCGTCGTCTCGGGTCTCGTTCTCGGCGATGATCCGGTACGCGCGGTTACGTAGACGAAGCACGATCGACGCCAACAGAGCAGCCAATACAGAACCGGCGAGAACACCGATCTTGACATGGTCACCACGCAAGGAGCCTGCACCGAAGGCGAGATCGCCGATCAGCAGAGAGACCGTAAAGCCGATTCCCGCTAGGATCGCCACCCCGAAGACGTCGATCCAGGACAAACCTTCATCGAGTACGGCCCGGGTGAACCTGGCGAGGATGTAGGTCGTGCCGAACACCCCGACCGTTTTGCCGACCACCAGCCCTGCAATGATGCCCAGCGCAACGGAATCGGTCAGGGCATTCGTCAGTCCTGATATTCCTCCGACGGTGACTCCTGCTGCGAAGAACGCGAACACCGGTACCGCGAAACCCGCTGAGACAGGTCTGATACGGCGTTCGAAATGTTCCGCCAAGCCCGGTCCCGCGTCCGGGCCCCCGGCAGCCCTGCTACGAACGACAGGGACTGCGAACCCGAGGAGTACTCCGGCGACGGTGGCATGGATACCGGATTCGTGTACTAATACCCAGGTCGCGGCAGCGAGCGGTAGGAGAACCCACCACGATCTCACCTTCTTCTGTACCGCCAGAGTGAAAAAGGCCAGCGGAATCACCGCTGCCCCCAACATAGCGACATCGAGATCGTCGGTATAGAAGATCGCGATGACCGTGATGGCGAGAAGATCGTCCACCACCGCCAAGGTCAACAGAAATGTTCTCAAGGACGAAGGGAGGTGAGTGCTCACCACTGCCAACACGGCGACGGCGAACGCGATGTCGGTCGCTGTCGGAATTGCCCAGCCGGACAGCGCCCCGTCCCCAGTCCGAAGATTGACCAGAACAAAGATGAGAGCCGGCATGAGCATGCCGCCGACCGCGGCCGCTATGGGAAGCGCCGCGCGGGCGGGATCACGCAGATCGCCCGCAACGAACTCTCGTTTCAGTTCGAGCCCGACCACGAAGAAGAAGATCGCCAGTAGCCCATCCGCTGCCCACGTCTCCAGCGGCAAATTCAACCCCAATGCGCTGGGCCCGATCCGGAATTCGGAGAGCGCATCGTAGGCATTCGACCACGGCGAATTCGCCCAGACGAGCGCAACCACAGTCGCCACCAGCAACAGGCCACCACCGACGGTTTCTCCGCGCAACAGGGCGGCGATGCGCGTCGCTTCGGTCCACGAGCCACGAGCGAAGAGCGCCCGCTTGCCGACAGGAGGATGGGACGGCGGCAGTTCAGCCATGGAGCAGCCTGCTTTCAATGGACACTGGCAAGAACCCTCCTACCGTTCGCGAGCGGAGAGCTAGACTGTGTCGTCGCGGCCGCTCGCTTGGGCGTGCCCCTCTGCTGACTGTGCAAATTCGGGGGTATCGAATGTTTCACCGGCGAGCGGATCATCGAGTATTCCGTCACCGGAGTATGCGATCGCACCGGTCGCCGGATCCACGTCGATGGAGTGCGACGACACCTCGTGCACTGCGAGCACGAGATGCTCGGCGGACTCCTGTTTCGGAAGTTCCCGAGTCGACGGAGCAAGGCCGGCAAAGGTGGCCGAGATGCCACTGGGGTGACGTTTTCCGCGGGCTTTCTCAGTAGGCAGTAATTCCTTTCGGGTTGTAGCGCCCGAACCGTGCGAGGAGACGCGTACGTACCGCGGAGTGGTGGCCACGTCGTAACGGAATGCCTTGAGCATGGACACGCATGCGAGCACCAAGACGACCGAGAAGGGCACCGCGGTCGCTATCGACGCGGTCTGCAGCGCAGTCAACGAGCCACTTCCACCGACGAGGAGGAGCACCGCTGCGGCCACTCCCTCGAGTACCGACCAATAGACTCGTGTGATCTTCGGTGTCTCCAAATCGCCGCCAGTGGAAAGGATGTCGATGACCAGAGATCCGGAGTCCGAGGAGGTCACGAAGAAGAACACCACCACTGCAATGGCGAGGACACTGGTCACCGTGGACAACGGAAGGCCGTCCAGAAGATGGAACAAGGTCGTGTTGGTGTCGACTGCCCCGTCCGCTGTGAGCATGTCACCGTCGTTGCGCTGACGCAGGATGCCGGAGTCCCCGAAGATCGTGAACCACAGAGAGCCGATGACTGTGGGAGCGAGAAGTACTCCGAAGACGAATTCGCGGATGGTGCGCCCGCGCGAGATACGCGCGATGAACATACCGACGAACGGTGCCCAACTCATCCACCAACCCCAGTAGAAGATCGTCCACGCTCCAGCCCAACCGTCTTCGGCGAACGGAGACGTGCGCAGCATCAGTTCAGGCAGAGCTTGGACGTACCCGCCGAGGTTCTGCACCCAGGACTGCATCAGAAACAGAGTGGGGCCGAGCACGAGGACGAAGATCGCGAGACTCGCTGCGAGAACCATATTGATGTTCGAGAGCCACTTGAGACCCTTGGAAACTCCGGACACGACAGAGAACGTTGCCAGCCCAGTGACACAGGTGATCAGAACGACCGTCAGCCAGTTGCCGGTCTCCACCCAGCCGAGGTAATCCAGGCCCGCCGAAATCTGCTGCACACCGAAACCGAGCGAGGTCGCGACACCGAACAATGTGCCGATGATCGTGACTGGATCCCCGTGAACAGGTCCAGTGGTTGTGAGGGTTCTGATGCACCAA
>JBEBWI010000166.1:0-4755 GCA_040392345.1 Leucobacter soli
CGCCGTCCATCGCGGGCTTGCCCGCGGGCTGCACGCGCACGAGTTCGAGCGCGCCACCCGAAAGCTCGAGTACGGGCCTGCCGGCGCGCAGCCGCACCGAGCCGTGGGCTGCATGCTCGACCGCGTCATCGGCCACCGCATCGGCGTCGGCCGCCGAGACCGGCACTATCTCGAGCAGCTTCAGCGTTTCGTCGCCGTGCCGCACGAACGCACCGGGTTCGGGGGTCACGCCGGCCCAGTGTGCGAGCACCTCGCTCGCAGGGCGGTCGAGCTCGAGCCTGCCATCGCCTCGCTCGAGCTTATGGGCGTAGCTCGTCTCGCCCTGCTGCGGCTCCCCCGCCTCGGGGTTCGTCTCGAGCGAGCGGATCGCCGCTGCCAGCGCCTCCGTGCCGAAATCGGCGAGATCTGTCAGGGCGGCGCCCGCGGGCGTGCCCGGCGGGAACTCCCGGGCGTCGCGCGCCAGCACGTCGCCGGCGTCGAGCGCCTCGACCAGACGGAACACCGTGACGCCGAGCCGCTGCTCGCCTGACCAGAGCGCACGCTGCACGGGGGCCGCCCCCCGCCATCGCGGCAGCTCGCTGAAGTGGAGGTTGATCCACCCGTGTCGCGGCAGCGAGAGCAGCGGCTCGCGCACGAGCCCGCCGTAGGCGACGATCACCCCGAGATCGGCGTCGAGGGTGCCCACCCAATCGGTCGCATCATCGCCGAGCCGGTTCGCCTTGAGCGTCGGCAGCCCGAGCTCTTCCGCGAGCCGAGCGACGGGTGAGGGGGTCAGCACCCGCTTGCGACCGAGCGGAGCGTCTTCGCGGGTGATCACCCCGACGACGTCGTGCCCGGCGGTCACCAGCGCCCGCAGGCTCGGTACAGCGAACTCGGGGGTACCGGCGAAGACGATGCGCATGGGTTCCATTCTTTCAGCAGTTCGCGGTCTCGGGAGCGACCGATACGGGGGCACTCATGCGTCGAATACGCCGCGGTCGTCGAATCTCAGGCGCAACGCCTCCGGGCGCGCGCGGCCGGAGCGGCGACCGGCGACCCGCGATGAAGAGCCGGCGGCGTCGGCGACGAGCGCCCCGCGCAGCCGCTTCGCAACCTCGGAGCCCTCCGCGTACTCGAAGCGCACGATGGCGCGCACGAGGGGTGCCCCGGACTGGTCGCCGACGTCGCCGGGGCGCGCCGCAGACCAGGGGGCCGGCCCCAGAACGTCGACCCCGCCGAGCTCGCCGAGCGCGTCGAGCGCGCGCTCGACCTCGGCCCGGCCACCGGTGACGCTCGCCACCCGAACGGCCGGCGGGTAGCGGAGGAGGTGCCGGTCGCGCAGTTCTGCGCGCAGCCACTCCTCCGTGCGCCCGGTGACGAAGGCGTGCACGATCGGCCCGCCGCCGGAGGCGACGACGCACACGCCGTCCGGGGCGGCGAAGGCGGCTGCGTTCGACCACCAGCGCAGGCAGTCCTCACCTGCGCGCAGCGATTCGATGCCGAGCAGGCGCTCCGCGTCGAGCAGCACCACCGCGCGGTAGCCACCCGCTGCGATGGGCTCGGCCCCGCGGGTGGCGACGATGACGGCCGGGCGCGAGTCGACGCGTTCGTGCGGGTGCTCGCCGTCGCTCAGCACGATGCGCGCGCCCTCGAACTGCCGCTCGAACTGCTCTGCGGTGCGCTCCGACCCCGCGCCGCGCATCTCAAGACGCGCACCGTGGCAGGTCGGGCAGCGCCAGCCCACGGCCTGCTGCCCGCACCAGCGGCAACCGCCGTACACGGCGCCCGCGCGGAAGCCGAGCGGGCCACGGCAATGCTCGCAGCGGGAAAGGTCGCCGCAATCGCCGCACACGGCGATCGGCGCGTAACCGGGGGTCGCGACCTGCACGAGCACCGGCCCCGTACGCAGTCCCTCGCGAATCACCTGGGCGGCGAACTCGGGCACCCTTCCCGCGAACGACTCACGGGTGCGAACCGCCTCCGCCGCGACGACGCGCGTGCGCCGCGGCGGCAGCAGCTCCGCCTGCACATAGCCGAGGTCTACGAGCCGCTGCACCTCGGCGCTGCGCGAGTGCGACTGGAAGTAGAGGCCGGCGCCCGTCTGCTCGGCGCGCACAAGCGCCGCATCGCGGGCGTGCACGTAGGGGGTGAGGTGCTCGGCCAGCACCGGGTCTCCGTCATCCCACATCATCACCGCGCCGAGACGGTGGGCAGGGGCGTAGACGGCCGAGCGATTGCCCAGAATAATGCGGGGCTCGGGGTCGAGCGCGCGCAGGAACGAGGCGTAGCGTTCGCTTCCCGACTGCCGCGAGTCGACCCGCACCAGCCCCGTGTGGCCCAGCGATTCGATGGCGTCGGTGATCTGGTCGATGTCGCGGTAGTCGGGAGCCACCACGATCGCGCTGCGGCCCTGCCCGTGCACGGCGATCGCGGCGCGGGCGAGTCGCACGGCCCAGCCGCCCACCCACTCGCCCGTCGTCAGCCGCTCCGGGCCGTGCGAGGCCGTCACGGCGAGCCGCGCGCCCAGAATCAACCGTTCGGCGAGTTCGTGCTCCGCGGTCGACGGGGTGGTGTCGGGGTGATCGGCGGAGCGAGCCTCGTCGCTCGCGACCGCGGCGAGGTGCCGCTTCTCGACGCGCACCATGCGCGGGGGGATCGCGAGGCGAAGGATGTCTCCTGCACTGCCCCCGGCGCGATCGGCGACGGCCCGGGCCAGCCGATACACCTCGGGGGTGAGCACGGGCACGGGACCCACCATCTCGGCGATCGGCTGCAGCTCGCCGCCGAAGTCGCTGTGCTCTGCGAAGCCGACGATGTAACCGTGACTGCGCCGGTTCTCAGAGCGAAACGGCACCCGTACGCGCTGGCCGATGCGGAGTTCGCCCGCGAGTTCTTCGGGTACCGCGTAGTCGAAGAGGTGGTCGAGTTGCGGCAGTGACGAATCGAGGAGTACGTGCGCAACCCTGCGGTTACCCGGGCGTTCGGCCCCGATCCACTCGGGTTCAATCATGTCGCACCGCCCAGGCAGCGGTGACCCGGCGGCTGTCGGCCGGCCGCGGAGTGCCCGTCACGTGCGCCCTCCTGGCAGACCCTAGACGCCCGCCGCGGCGCGCAGTTCGGCGACACGGGGGGTCGCCTCCCAGGTGAAGTCGGGAAGCTCGCGACCGAAATGCCCGTACGCGCTCGTCTGCGCGTAGATGGGGCGCAGCAGGTTCAGGTCGCGGATGATCGCGAGCGGACGCAGATCGAAGACCTCGCGCACCGCGCGCTCGATCCGTTCGAGCGGCACGGTCTCGGTGCCGAAGGTCTCGACGTAGAGCCCCACAGGATGCGCGCGACCGATGGCGTAGGCGACCTGCAGCTCCGCCCGGGAGGCGAGGCCTGCAGCGACGACGTGCTTCGCGACCCACCGCATGGCGTACGCCGCCGAGCGGTCGACCTTCGAGGGGTCCTTCCCGCTGAACGCGCCGCCGCCGTGCCGGCTCGCCCCGCCATAGGTGTCGATGATGATCTTGCGCCCGGTCAGGCCGGCGTCGCCCATGGGGCCGCCGATGACGAAGGGCCCGGCCGGGTTGATGAAGAGCTCGGTATTCGAGCTCACGAGCTCCACCCGGTCGAGCGTCGGTCGAATGACCTCGCGCTCGATATCGGCACGCAGCTGAGCCTGACCGATCTCGGCCGCGTGCTGGGTCGAGAGCACCACCGCCTCGATCGTCGCTGCGCGGTCGCCGTCGTAGCCGATCGTGACCTGTGTCTTGCCATCTGGGCGAAGATAGGGCAGCACGCCGGTCTTGCGCACCTCGGTGAGGCGCTCGGCCAGCCGGTGGGCCAGCCAGCTCGGCAACGGGTGCAGCGACGGCGTCTCATCGGTCGCGTAGCCGAACATGATGCCCTGATCGCCCGCGCCCTGTAGGCTCAGCTCGTCGACCTCCTCGCCCTCTCGCACCTCGAGCGAGGAGTCGACTCCGCTCGCGATGTCGGGCGACTGCTGGCCGATGGAGACCGAGACGCCGCAGGAGTTCGCGTCGAAACCCATCTCGCTGCTCGTGTAACCGACCTCGCGCACCGCCTCGCGCACGATCTGCGGAATCTCGACGTACCCGGAAGTCGTCACCTCACCCGCGACGTGCACGAGACCGGTCGTGACGAGGGTCTCTACGGCGACGCGAGCCCCCAGATCCTGCTCGAGCATGGCGTCGAGAATCGAATCGGAGATGCGGTCGCAGATCTTGTCGGGGTGCCCCTCGGTGACTGATTCCGAAGTGAACTGACGCAGTGACACGGTTGGCCTCTCTCGCAGACTGAAAAACGCCAGTGGCGCCGGAGCTGGAACGAATCCAGCCTATCCGGCGCCACCGACAACGATATTCGTGTTACTCGGCGCTGCTCGCCTCGGCCTCGTCGAGCGCAGCTTCCAGTGCGGTCTCCACCGGCACGTCCTTCTTCGGGGTCATGACGATCTTGCCCTCGACGATCTCGTGCAGCGCGGTCGTCAGCGGCTTGTCATCGACCGAGACGTCGACGAGCGGGCCCACGTTGTCGAACAGATTGCCGTCGTGCAGATCCGTGTAGTAATCGTTGATCTGACGGGCGCGCTTCGACGCGAAGACGACCAGGGCGTACTTCGAGTCCACCTTGTCGAGCAGGTCGTCGATAGGGGGGTCGATGATGCCGTTCACCTGTGCCATTGGCGCTTCTCCTTCGCTTGAACCTCACCATCCTACCCCACGCGGGGTCTGTGCAGCCTGTCAGCCGGAACGTCAGACGCGGGCTAGC
>JBEBWI010000167.1:0-4686 GCA_040392345.1 Leucobacter soli
CGCGGATGAGCGCCGTGTCGAGCACGTGCACCAGCAGGAAGAAGAAGATGGCGACGCCGGTGATGCGGTGCAGCACCCACGACCACATTCCCTCATTACCGCGGTAGAGCGTGCCGCCTGGGCGACTCTTCTTCGCGGACACAGGCGCTGCCTGTGCGGTTTCGGCTGACACGAGCTTCCTCCTTGGGTCGGGTTGCACCGGGCGTCTCCGGTATCCGATGCGCGCAGGCCGAGAAATGGCAGCAAGCTGCGCATTGCCTGGGAACGCACCCGCACCTATTATGGCACCTCTTTGAGGCCGCTCTTGACACCACCGAAGCGGCTCGATATTCGATCAACTCGAGGTGAAGCGAACCTCATTTTCATCAGATGATTGCCCGATCGGGACGTTGCAGCGGCTCCCCGTCGATGCGGTGCCGGCGCCTGGCCTCCAGGGGCGGCCCTCGTGCATCCCCGGCGATCAGCGCGAGCATTGACTAGGCTGGTGCCCATGACAGAGACCACCGCGCTCGACCGTTTTACCTGCGTGATTCCGGCCGGCGGCGCCGGCTCACGCCTGTGGCCGCTTTCCCGCGCGAACGCGCCGAAGTTTCTCCTCGACCTGACCGGCAGCGGCGACTCGCTGCTCGAGGCGACCTGGAACCGGCTCACGCCGCTCGCGCCCGCCGAGCGCATGATGGTGGTCACCGGCAACGCCCACCGCGACTCGGTCGTGCAGCAGCTGCCCGATCTGCTGCCCGAGAACCTCGTCACCGAGAGCCAGCCCAAGGACTCTTCTGCCGCGATCGGCCTCGCCGCCGCGATCCTCGAGCAGCGCGACCCCGACTCGATCCTCGGTTCGTTCGCCGCCGACCACGTGATTCGCGGCAACGTGCTCTTCCAGCGGGCCGTGCGCACCGCGGTACAGGCGGCGGATCAGGGGTACATCGCCACCATCGGCATCCATCCGAGCCACCCGGCCACCGGGTTCGGGTACATCGCCTGCGGCGGGGCCCGCGGCGATCTCGCCCCCTTCGACGTCTACGACGTGACCGAGTTCGTGGAGAAGCCCGACGAGGCGACCGCGGCCGAGTATCTCCGCTCGGGCGGGTATCTGTGGAACGCGGGCATGTTCATCGCCCGCTCGACCGTGCTGCTCGACCAGATGGCGCTCGCCGAGCCCGAGATGGTCGCGGCGCTCCGCCGCATCGCAGCGGCCTGGGATACCGACAGCGCCGCGGCGGTGCGGGAGGAGCTGTGGCCAGGCCTGCCGAAGATCGCCATCGACTACACCGTCGCCGAGCCCGCGGCGGCCGCGGGCAAGATGGTGTGCGTCGCCGCGCACTTCGAGTGGGACGACGTGGGCGACTTCGCGAGCGTCGCGAACCTGCTCACGCGCGGCCGCAGCAACGACCTCGCCGTGCTCGGAGACGGTGCTCAGGTGCTCTCCGACACGTCGAGCGGCATCGTGGTCTCGGAGAGCGACCGGCTCGTCGCGCTCGTCGGCATGGATGACGTCGTGGTCGTCGACACGGCCGACGTGCTGCTCGTCACCTCGAAGGCGCACGCGCAAGACGTGAAGAACCTGGTCAACCGCATGAAAGGCGCAGGCGGCGGCCACCTGCTCTAGGCCCGAGGCCGCACCGCGGTCAATCGCCGAGACGGATGCGGCGGCGGCGATCCACTCGCGAACGCGTGCCGCAGAGCGGCACGCTCGATCAGACGACGGCGTGTCGCCCCCGGCCCGGCTGGGCTACGAGCGACCGCCCGGCTACTTGACGAGCGGGAAGAGGATGGTCTCGCGGATGCCGAGGCCCGTGATCGCCATCAGCAGGCGGTCCATGCCCATGCCCATGCCCCCCGACGGCGGCATGCCGTGCTCGAGCGCGCGCAGGAACTCCTCATCGACGCGCATCGCCTCGTCGTCGCCCTTGGCGCCCTGCGCCGCCTGCTCGACGAAGCGTTCGCGCTGCACGACGGGGTCGACGAGCTCGGAATAGCCGGTCGCGAGCTCGAAGCCGCGCACGTAGAGATCCCATTTCTCGACGACACCGGGGATGGAGCGGTGATGCCGGGTGAGCGGGCTCGTCTCGACCGGGAAGTCCATGACGAAGGTGGGGCGCGTGAGCCCGTCCTTCACGAAGTGCTCCCACAGTTCCTCCACGAGCTTGCCGTGGTTCGGCAGTTTCACCTCGACGCCCTCGGCGACGGCGAGCGCCTGCAGCTCTTCGACCGAGGTCTCGGGGGTGATCTCGCGGCCCGCCGCCTCGGACAGGGTGCCGTACATCGAGATGCGATCCCACTCGCCGCCGAGATCGAACAGGTTGCCGTCGGCCCAGAGCACCACGTGCGTGCCCTCGCGCTCGGTGCCCTCGTTCACCGCGAGCGCAGCGTTCTGAATCAGATCCTGGGTGAGATCGGCGATGCCGTTGTAGTCGGTGTACGACTGGTACGACTCCAGCATGGCGAACTCGGGGCTGTGCGTCGAATCCGCGCCTTCGTTGCGGAAGTTGCGGTTGATCTCGAAGACGCGCTCGAGCCCCCCGACCGCGGCGCGCTTCAGGTACAGCTCGGGTGCGATGCGCAGGTAGAGCTCGGTGTCGAACGCGTTCGAGTGGGTCACGAACGGTCGGGCCGATGCGCCGCCGTGCATCGTCTGCAGCATCGGGGTTTCGACCTCGATGAAATCGCGCTCGGCGAAGGTATTTCGCAGGCTCGCCATCGTCTTCGCGCGCGTGCGCACGTTGACGCGCGCCTGCTCGCGCTGAATGAGGTCGAGGTAGCGCTGGCGCACCCGCGTCTCCTCGTTCAGCTCGGCGTACATGTTGGGCAGGGGGGCCAGCGCCTTCGCAGCGATGCGCCACTGCGTCACCATGATGCTCAGCTCGCCGCGGCGGCTCGAGATGACCTCGCCGCTGACGAAGAGGTGATCGCCCAGGTCGACCAGCTCCTTGTACCGCGCGAGCGACTCCTCGCCCACCTCCGCGAGGCTCACCATCGCCTGGATGCGGGTGCCGTCGCCAGCCTGCAACGAGGCGAAGCAGAGCTTGCCGGTGTTGCGCTGGAACACGACGCGGCCGGCGATGCCGACGTGCTCGCCCGAGGCGCTGTCGGGAGCCTCCTCGAGATGACCGAAGCGCTCCCGCACCTGCTGAATGGTGGCCGTGACCGGCACCGCCACCGGATAGGCGCCGCCGCCGAGGTCGCCCGCGGCGAGCGCGTTCAACTTCTCGCGCTTCTCGAGCCGCACCCGCTTCTGCTCGAAGATCTCCTCTTCGGTGATCTCGTCGGGCGCGTTCTGGGGCGCGTTGTTGTCGCTCATCTGGCGGGTTCCTCCGTGGGTAGACGTAGACGGCCAGTCTACGCGAGCCGGGGCCTCCGACGAGCGGGGCGAGGTGCGGAGGGCGGTTCGAGATCCTGTGCGGAAAAGATATACGATCGAGTGGTGCGGGGAGCCGACTACGGCGCCTCCCGCCACCAGCAGAGGAGCCCCGTGACCACAGCCAGCAAGCAGCCGCTCTCGCTCGGCATCCTCGCGACGCTCGGCTTCATCGCCATGGCGAGCTCCGTCTCGACCGACATGTACCTGCCGTCGTTCGCCGACGTCGCCCGCGACCTCGACGCGAGCGCCTCCGAGGTGCAGCTCACGCTCACCCTGTTCTTCTTCGGCGTCGGTGCGGGCCAGCTGCTGCTCGGCCCGATCGCCGATCGCCGCGGGCGCCGGGTCGTGCTGCTCACCTCGCTCGTCGTGTTCGCAGCAGCCTCGACCGCCATGGTCTTCGTTCCCACGATCGAGATGCTACTGGCGCTGCGCTTCGTGCAGGGGCTCGCGGGAGCGGCCGGCCTCGTGCTCTCCCGCGCGATCGCGGCGGATCTGTCGACGGGCGAGACCGCGGCGAAGGCGCTCAGCTTCATCGTGATGGTGAGCGGGCTCGGCCCGCTGATCGCTCCGCTGCTCGGCGGCTTCGCGCACGAGTGGTGGGGATGGCGGGGCGCCCTCGCCTCGCTCGCGACGGTCGGCGTGCTGATGCTGCTGCTCTCCTGGCGCGTGATCCCCGAATCCCTGCCCGCGGCGCGGCGCACCTCGGGCAGCATCATCGCGGTGTTCCGCCCCTTCGGCGGCATCCTGCGCGACGGCCGCTTCGTGGCGCTCGCCATCGGCTTCGCGCTGAGCTTCGGCGGCGTCATGTCGTACGTCTCCGCGTCGCCGTTCGTCGGGCAGGGCCTGCTCGGAATGAGTCCGCTCACCTACTCGTTTAGCTTCGCGACGAGCGCGTCGGCGATGGTGATCGCGAACTCCGTGAACATTCGAGTCGTCGGCGCCGTCGGCCCGGCGCGCATGCTGATGATCGGCAGCGGCCTGCTGCTCAGCGGCGGCATCCTCATGCTCGCCTTCAATCTCACCGGCACGCTCGCCCCTTGGAACTTCATCCTCGGAGCGTTCGTGCTCACCGCGGGCGGCGGGCTCATCCTCTCGAACACGAGCGCGCTGGCGCTCGCCCGCGTGCCCACGGTGCGCGGCTCGGGTTCGGCCCTCCTCGGGGCGCTGCAGTTCCTCTTCGGCGGCATCGCGGCACCGATCGTGGGCCTCTGGGGCGAGGAGACTGCGCTGCCGATGGCACTTGCCGTCACGCTCACCGGCATCGGCGCGGTACTGTGCACCGTCATCGCGCTGCGGCCCGAGCGGGTCGACGACCGCACCGCGTA
>JBEBWI010000168.1:0-4601 GCA_040392345.1 Leucobacter soli
GGGCCCTCAGCCGTCTCCGCGGCGCTAAGCCGCCACCGGCGTGTCAGCTTCCAGCCACGGCGGATGCCCGCGCGGCCGAAGTTCCGGCGCAATACCGTCGAGCGACCTCCACCCCGTCGAAGTCGTCTTCGGCGGCTGGTAGAAGTAGTGGCGCCACTTCCAGATCTCGAGGGTGGTCTCGGCACCCCAGACATCGACTTCCCACTTCAAGCTCAAGAACTCGAACTTGAACTTGGCGCCGGCGGTGAGCCTGCCGAAGAGCAGGAACTGCAGGTACCCCGACTCGTCGTTGAAGACCAGGCTGCCCGAGAGACCGATCGCAGCCGTGACGCTGAGCTCGGGCCCGGCGAGTCCGTAGATCTGCGACTTCGCCGTGATCACCGGGCCGATCGAGAACTCGCCTGCGAACTTCAGCTCGACGCCCGAGAGCCCGTCGATGATGGGCGCCTGGGAGCTCGTCTGGGTCGGCACGCTGAGCGCCTCCCACTTCCCCTTCGCGTCGGTGTACTCGGTGCCCCACGTGTCCACGCGGGTGATGCTGTAGCTCGCCGTGAGGGTCGCCTGCAGTTTGGTCTGCGTCTGCAGCGCCACCTCGATCTCGTTGAAGATGACGATGGGAACCGGGCCCGCCGGAATCGTGATGGTCGGGAGCTTGAACCCGGCGATCTTGTTGTAGGCCTTGAGCGTCTTCTGGAACTTGTAATAGAGCTGTACGGTGAACTGGCCTTTGAAGGTGACGCTGAACTGAATCTTGAACTTGTCCACCACGACGCCGGTCGGGATGAATCCCCATTTCCAGGTCATGTGCGTCTCGAGCACGAACGTCAGCTTCGGCGAGATCTGACCGGCGAGCGCGACGGTGAGCCCGGCCTCGTCCTTCGTCGTCATCTCGTTGAACGCCTTCTGCAGCTCCGCGTCAGGATCGTTCGAGTTCTTGGCGAGGTCGTTCAGCTTCGGGCTCTGCGAGAGTGTGCGCTCCCCGGAGAGCAGCGTCACGTTCGCCTTCACTCCGAACGTATTGCCGATATCGAGCGTCGCCGCCGGGCGCATCGCCGCCGGGATCGCCTGCGGCCCGTTACCGGCACCGGTCAGGTACCCGAGCGCCGGCTGAATGTCTCCCTCGTCGATGTTCTGGCATTCCTCGGGCGGAACGGCGCCCTCGGGAACCGGGTACACGCACTCGAGCGGGTCGACGTCCACCTCGTCGCCGCTGAGCACCTCCGCGACCGCGTAGCCGCTGTCTCCGTCCTCACGGCTGACCTCACCGACTATCTCGGTGCCGTCCTCCTCTTCCACCACGATGCTCGCATCCTCGACCTCATCGTCGATCTCGGTGCCGAGCAGTTCGTCGTCGAGCATCTCCTCCATGTCGACCGAGACCTGGAAGAAGACGTTGTCGATGGCGCCGGGCACCGTGCGCACCCGCCACTCGTCGCCGATGCGATCGAAGGAGACCACTTCGACGAGCAGGCCCTCCGGCAGCCCCGCGCTCGCGTCGGCGTCTGAGATCAGGATGTCGCCGGGCGCGATCGGCACGTTCGCCGACACGTATGCGGTGTCGGGTTCATCGGCGGTGACCCGCACCTCGTGCATGCCCTCCTCGTCGTTCAGCAGCCACAGATCGGGGGTAACAACGACGTCGTCCTCGTCGGCCGCTTCGAGATCCAGCTCTATCCCGGTTTCTCGTGAGTGCCCGCTGCGATCGAACACCTCGACCGTGTACTCGTGCTCTCCGTCCTCGGGCGCGGCCGCGTCGAACGACCAGCGCAGTTCGCCGCGCTCCACCGTCACGTCGGCGGTGCCGATGAGCCCCTCTGGCCCCGAGACCTCGACCCGGTCGATGCTCGCCGTGTCGCGCGAGGTACCGATCGTGCCGCCCAGGGTGAAGTAGCCGTGCTCGCCCAGATCGACCGCCTGGCCCGGCTCATGGGTGTCGATCTCGATGGCGAGCGCATCGCCCGCCGGGCGGAAGTGCTCCTCGCCGAGGAAGTCGCCGACCGGGAGCCAGTCGAGCTTGGCACCGCCTCGACGCAGCGTGAAGCCGTCGCTCGTATCCGAGACGGGAACCACGACGAGCTGCGGTGCGGTGCCGACAGCGCGATCCACCACTGCGCCGCGGGCCCGACCCTCGTACGCCGGGCCGAAGTCGAAGAGCGTCGTCTCGGTCTCGGCCGTGGCGGTGAGCGTCACCAACCCGACCGTGTAGATCGCGTCGGAATTGCGCGCCATCCACGCGAAATCATCACGCGCGGCCCCGCTTCCGTTCGGGTGCAGGGTCTGGGTGTTGTGCTCGTCGAGTCGCGCGGTCGGCACGAAGCTGTTCACGAGACTGAGCTGCGATGCCTGCTCGGGCGCCTCGGGAATCCAACCGATCACGTGGAGCTTCAGCTGGCCGCTGCCTCCGTCCGCCCGCACCTCGATCGTGCCGTCCTCATCGGGCGCGACGATCGTCGTGAAGACGGTCGTGCCCGAGGCCACCGGGAAGCGCTGCGCCCCGAATTCGAGCGTCGCCGCCGCATCGAGCGTGAGCTCAGCGGTGACGTAGACGCTGCGCACCCGCTCGCTCGGCACGCCGCCCTCGCCCACGAGCCCGACCTTGATCGCCTGCCCGCCGATACCGTTGCCTGCGAGGCCCTCTCCGGTGTTCGCGCGCAACACGGGTTCCTCGAGCGCGAGTGTGGATCCGGGAAGTTGCTGGCCGCCGCCGAACGCGGCAAGCACCTCGATGCGCACGTCTGCCGGGGCCGAGCCCCAGAGCACCACCTCACCGGTGGCGGCATCGACCGGCAACAGCGCCGTCGACGAGGCGGAGACGCCGGGAGCCGTACGCAGCACGGGAATGCCGCCCGAGCGGAACACCGTGGTCTCAGAGACCGGAGACAGTACCGCGACTCGCACGAGTGCGGAAGAGTAGCCGACCGCGCTTGCTCCGAGCCCCACGAGTGCATCGGAGTCGGTCGAGAGCGCCGAGCCTCGGCCGACCTCCGACTCGACCGCGGGGAGTTCGTCCGGAGAAGGAATCCCCATTGCGATGTCGCCGAGCACGGTCTGCTGCTGCAGTTCCGGCGAGTCGTCGGGTTCCGCGTGCGCGACGACCGCCGTACTGAAGACCAGTGCGACCGCGGTGGCCGCACCGATGCCGATACGCATGAGCTGTCTCATCGCTTCGCCTCCGTCCGCTTCCCGGCTGCGGCCCGCGCAACGCCGACCACGGCGCCCAGCGCGGCCAGCACGAGGCCGATGCACGCGATCCACCATGGATCGATGCCACCGCTCTTCGCGAGCGATCCATCGCCCGCCGGTTTCGCGGGCTGCGGAGGATCATCGGAATCGGCCGCGGGCCCCGCCGGCACGCTGAGGCGCAGATTCGTGCTCGTCAGCACCCCTCCGGAGGCGTCGAGCGCGACGACGACCAGATCGGGGCTCGCCGCACGCGAGCCCCGGGTCGGCAGCACCTCGAGCACGAGCAGGCCCGGGCCTGCCGCGAACTCGCCGTGCAGGCCGAACGTCGTCGCGCTCATCGCGACCGTGTGCGCTGCAGCACCCTCGTGTGTCGCGCGCACGGTGAGCGCCGCGGGCGCGAGGCCCGCCTGCTCGAACTCGATCCACACCGTAGTGGTCTGCGCCGGCAGCGCGAACGGGTCGATGCCCGGGGCGTCTGCGGCGTGGGCGCTCGGAGCGGCGAGCCCCAGCGCGAGCGCGAGCGATGCGACGAGCACCGCTACTCGGCTCCAGTTGCGTACGTGCATGGCAAGCAGATCCTTCCCAGCGCGCGGCACCGCACGCCCCCCTGGGAAGAGCCTAGGGAAGACTGCGCGCCGAGGGGGCTGACATGGGAGGAACTGCCCATGCCCGCGGACCCGCAGCAGCACACGGGCATGCAAAAAGCCCCCGGGACGAATCCCGGGGGCCCTTCACGAGTCGAAGACTACTCGACGATCTTCGTGACCGTGCCGGCGCCGACGGTGCGGCCACCCTCACGGATAGCGAAGCCGAGGCCCTCTTCCATAGCGATGGGCTGGATCAGCTCAACGACCATGTCGGTGGTGTCGCCGGGCATGACCATCGGCTTGTCCTCGGGGAGGGTGATGACACCGGTCACGTCAGTCGTACGGAAGTAGAACTGCGGACGGTAGTTCGTCTCGAACGGGTTGTGGCGGCCGCCCTCTTCCTTCTTCAGGATGTAGGCAGTGCCCTCGAACTTGGTGTGCGGCGTGATCGAGCCGGGCTGCACGACGACCTGGCCGCGCTCGACGTCCTCACGCTTGGTGCCGCGGAGCAGCAGACCGCAGTTCTCGCCGGCCCATGCCTCGTCGAGCTGCTTGTGGAACATCTCGATGCCGGTGACGGTGGTCTTCTGCGTCGGGCGCAGACCCACGATCTCGACCTCGGAGTTGATCTTCAGCGTGCCGCGCTCGGCGCGACCGGTGACGACGGTGCCACGACCGGTGATCGTGAAGACGTCCTCGACGGGCATGAGGAACGGCTTGTCCTTGTCACGCACGGGATCGGGGATGCTCTCGTCGACGGCCTCCATGAGCTCGACGATCGAGTTGACCCACTTCTCCTCGCCCTGCAGCGCCTGGTAGCCCGAGACGCGC
>JBEBWI010000169.1:0-4585 GCA_040392345.1 Leucobacter soli
TGCGAGTCCTCGCTCATCGTGTTTCTCTCCTTTGAGTGCATTCGGCCGGTCCGTTCGGGGAACCGGCGGTGCATGTCTATCGCGCTCCCGAGGCAAGAGAGTGAGCGGTGCAGACCGCGCACAGAAGAAGTGCAGAATTTGCATGATCGCAAGCCGTTGAGAGCACTGCGGAGGGCAGTTTCAGAGTTTGCACCTTGCCATCCGATACTAAACGTGTCGTATACTTAGGATGAATTTGTGAGCCGAAGGAGGACCACCATGAAGTTGGGGCGTATTGTCGTAGACAGCCCGGACGGGCGCGAGACCCGCGTCGTCGCGGTAGAGCCGGAGCACGGGCGCGTAATCGATCTGAAAAAGGCCTACGCGATGTCGCTGCAGAAGGGCGGCGCAACCGTCGAAGGTGCTCGGCACCTTGCGCACGCCACCTTCTGCGACCTCACGCAGGGCATCTCGACGGGCGACTTCTTCCTCGAAGCGGCGAATCAGGCGCTCGAGGTCGCTGACGACGCCTCTATCTCGATGGATGAGGTCACATGGACCGCGGCGATCAAGCCGCCGGTGATCCGCGACTCGCTGACCTTCAACGGTCACATCAAGAACTTCTTCGGGAACGTCATGAAGACCATTCCGACCCGCGAGGTGTACGAGCGCCCCGGTTATTTCAAAGGCACGACATCGACCATCTATGGGCACGATGAGGTCATTCCCTACCCGAGCATCACGGAGATGCTCGACTACGAGCTCGAGATCGGCTACGTCATCGGCAAACCCGGTCGTAATCTCACCCCCGAGAATGCTTGGGATCACGTCTTCGGTATCACGATCTTCAACGACTGGAGCCTGCGTGATGTGCAGAAGCTCGAATCCCCGATCGGGATGGGGGCGCAGCATTCCAAGGACTTCGCCTACGGAATCGGCCCCTGGATCGTCACCCGCGACGAGCTCGGCTCCGTCATCGGGCTCAAGGGCCAGGTCCGCGTGAACGGAGAGGTCTGGTCCGACACCCGGGTGGAGGATTTCATCTGGACCCCCGAAGAGACCATCTCCTACGCCTCGGAACTCAACGGGGTCCAGCCCGGTGACCTCATCGGATCGGGCACGATGGCCTTCGGGGCCGGGGTCGAACTCGGCAAGTTCCTGCAGCCCGGCGATGTGCTGGAACTCGAGCTGGAGCGTGTCGGCACGCTGCGGAACAAGATCTCGGACGAGAAGGAGGCTCCAGCATGGTGGCCTTCGCCGCAGCCTTTCCCCTTCGAGGAGGAACAGGCATGACCGTGCGCAAGCCTGTACGACGAGTCGTCACGGGCCATGACGACCAGGGGCGGGCGGTGATCCTCTCCGATGATGCCGATGCTCCGAACAGCTTCAGCTCGGACACGATCCCCGGCTTCGGTGCTACCGTCGTCTGGTTCACCCCTGCAGGGGCGGTCGACCACGTCACTGACGAGGATCCCGCTCCCGCCGGAGCCGAGATAGACTTCCCCGCCGCGGGCGAGACCGTGGTGCGCATCGCTGATTTTCCACCAGACGCGGTCTACCCGAAGAATGCCGGGGATACGGTGTTCGACGAGATCGGCGCGCAGGAAGAACGCGAGGCGGGAAGCGAGCACAGCGGGGATAAGCACTTCTGGTTCCACCGCACGGAGTCGATCGACTACGCCGTGGTGCTTGAGGGCGAGATCACGCTGCTCGTCGATGAGGGCGAGGTCACGATGCGCGCCGGGGATGTGGCGATCCAGCGGGCAACCGCGCATGCGTGGTCGAACAGGACTGATTCCAATGCGCGCATGATGTTCGTTCTCGTGGGTACCGACCCGATCTCACCCGCGGAGATCGCGGCTCAACGCGGAGAGATCGAGGCGGGAGCCCGGAGGTGATCGTCAACCGGGATGCGGGCGAGGGCGAGATTATCTGGCGTCTTGATGACCCCCCCGACCGCATCCCTCACACAGTGCGCTTCACCGAGTTCCTCCGGTCGCGCGGAGTCGAAGTGGGTGGCGGCTACCCGGCGCTCTGGCAGTGGAGCGTCACCGAGCCGGACGAGTTCTGGGCGGCGCTCATCGACTTCGCGGGCATCGCGGTCGACGGCGAGGAGGGCCCCGCGCGCAACGGTGCGCCGATGCCCGCGACCCGCTGGTTCCCGGGCCGCACGCTGAACTTCGCGCGTCATATGCTCGAGGGACGCGAGGGCATCGCGATCATCGCAGTCGAAGAGGGTGGTGAGCCCCGAGAGATTGCGTTCGAGGAACTCCGCGGACAAGTGGGAGCGTTGGCGGCGCACTTGCGGTCGCTCGGGGTCGGCCCGGGCGATCGCGTCGTCGCAGTGCTGCCCAATGTGCCCGCCGCGGTCGTCGCGCTGCTGGCCACCGCGTCGATCGGCGCGGTGTGGTCGGTGTGCGCGCCAGAGTTCGGGCCAGGTGCGATGGCGTCGCGTTTCAGCCAGCTTGAGCCGAAGGTGCTGATCGCCGCACCCGGCTACCGGCTCGCAGGTGCCGACCGCGACCGCACTGCAGAGACGCGGGAGGTGATCGCGGCGCTGCCGGGCCTCGAGCACATCGTATGGGTGACCGGCTATGCGCCGAGCGTCGAGGCGCCCGAGGTGCAGGTCGAGGCGAGCCTGTGGGAAGAGGTCGTGAGCACCCCTGTGGCGCCGAGCTATGAGAGCGTCGAGTTCAGCCATCCGCTCTGGGTGCTGTTCTCCTCAGGCACCACGGGCCTGCCCAAGGGCATCGTGCACGGACACGGCGGAGCGTTACTGGAAGAGGTGAACCTGCTGCTCTTCGGCGGCGATGTACACGAGGGGGATCGCTTCTTCTCCGTGGCCTCCACCAGCTGGGTCGTATGGAATACCCTCGTCAGCTCGATCGGCGTCGGTGCGGTCGCGGTGCTGGTGGACGGCAACCCGACGTTCCCCTCGGTCGATCGTGTGTGGGAGCTCGCCGCTGCCACCCGCGCGACGGTGCTGGGCGTCGGCGCTGGCTTCGTGCACGCCTGCGCGAAGACGGACCTGGTGCCGTCTGAGGCGCACGACCTGTCGACTCTGCGCACGATCCAGGTGACGGGTTCGCCGCTTTCCTCCGAGGGCTTCCGCTGGATCTACCGCAACGTCGGCGACGTCTGGCTGGCATCGATGAGCGGCGGCACCGACATCATCGGCTGCTTCGTCGGCGGCGCGGTGACGGAGCCGGTGCGGGTGGGCTATATCCAGGCTCCGGCTTTGGGCGTGAGCGTCGAGTCGTGGGACTCCGCGGGCCTCCGAACCGAAGGAAAGGGTGAACTCGTCGTCACGGAGCCCATGCCCTCGATGCCTTTGGGCCTCTGGGGCGATGAGGGCGGTTCTCGATATCGTGGGAGCTACTTCGACACCTACCCCGGCATCTGGCGCCATGGCGACTTCATCGAGATCTCCGAGCTGGGGATCCGGATCCTTGGCCGCTCCGATTCCACGCTGAACCGCAACGGCATCAGGCTCGGCTCCTCCGATATCTATGCGGTTGTGGAGTCGCTGCCGGAGGTTCTCGAAGCGATGGTCATCGGGGCTGAGATCGGCGACGAAGACTATTACATGCCGCTTTTCGTGCACCTGAGCGACGGGGTGAGCGAAGAGGCGGCGCGATCGGCGATCGTCGCCGCGATCAGGCGGCACCTTTCGGCACGGTATCTACCGGATGAGCTCGTCGTGATGCGAGGGATCCCCCATACCCGGACGGGCAAGAAGCTCGAAGTGCCGGTGAAGCGGCTCATTCAGGGAGCCGCGCTGAGCGAGGTGGCAGATCTCGGCGCCGTCGACGACCCGGACCTTCTGCGGGAGTATGCGGCTTTTGCCGGGCGGAAACATTCTCCGGCGGCACGTCGGTAGCCCTTCGCGCCATTGAAGACGTATCGTATCGGGTGGGACTGGCGAGAGGCGTTGGAACATGGCGGTCAGAAGCGAGCAGAGCAGGCAGGCGATCCTGCAGTCGACGATGAGGCTCATCGATGAGCGGGAACCGGGCTCGATGTCCGTGCAGCAGCTCTCCATCGAACGCATCGCCCGTGAGGCGGGCGTCAGCAAGACCACGATCTATCGCTGGTGGCCGAACAAAGCCGCGGTCATCATCGACACGTTCCTCGAGAACCACATCCTGGCAACGCAGATACGTGAGGATCTCCCCGCGATCGAAGCGCTCCGCGAGCACGTCATCTCCGTGGCCGCTGTGTACAGCGGGCACGAGGGCCGGCTTATGGCGCAGTTGATCGCGGAATGCCAGTATGATCCGAGCACTTTGGAAGAGTTCAAACAGCACTTCTGGTACCCGCGCCGACGCGCGGTCGAGAAGCTCGTCGCCCGTGCGATGGCGGAGGGTTCGATCCGTGACGACTACGCGCCGACCGAGATCGCGGATCGCATCTATTCATCGATCTACTTCCGGCTGCTCTTCCAGGAGGGAGCGCTCGATTCCGACGCGATCAGTTCCAGCTTTGACCTGGTGCTGAGCGGCGTTGGAGCCAAGAGCCAGATGCAAGAATGATCAGGAACGGCCAGGGTGCTGGCTGCGAGGCGCATCTTGACACGTCCAGATGATCCGGAATGCATCGCGGAGAT
>JBEBWI010000170.1:0-4513 GCA_040392345.1 Leucobacter soli
GGGCGGACTGAGCGGGCTTGGTGGACGGGCGGAGCGGGTGCGCCGACGCCGACAGCCGGCCGGGCTGATGCGCCGGCACCTGCTGAGGGGCCGTAACCGGCCGCGGCGGCGGCACGGTAGGCTGTTCGGGTGGACTTTGGGGTGGAACGGTGAGCGTACGCGGCGTCGATGCGGTGCGCCGTAGAGTTCCCTACCTCGAGGGCAGCGCCCGCGAGATCGAACTCTCATGGTGCGGGCTGACCGACGTCGGACGCCGTCGCGAGGTCAACCAAGACAGCTACGTCACGACCCCGCCCGTATTCGCGGTGGCAGACGGGATGGGCGGGCACTCGGCCGGCGAGATCGCATCGGCCGCGGTCGTTCGCCGACTGTCGGAGCTCGGCGGTACGAAGCCGATCACCGAGGCCGACATCAACACCGCGCTCAGCGACGCGGTCGACGACATCGAACTCGACGCGGGGGAGACCGACCTCGGGGCCGGCACCACCGTCACCGGGGTGTGCCTGGGCGCGTACGCCGACGCCCCGACCTGGACTGTCTTCAACATCGGCGATTCCCGCGTCTACCAGTACTTCAAAGGCGCGCTCAGCCAGCTCACGGTCGACCACTCGGTCGTGCAGCACCTGCTCGACACCGGCGCGATCAGCGAGGCCGAGGCCGAGGTGCATCCGCACGCGAACGTGATCACCCGTGCGGTCGGCTTCAACGAGGAGCCCTCGCCCGACTACACGCAGCTCGCGGTGATTCCCGGCCAGCGCCTGCTGCTCTGCTCGGACGGGCTCACCAAGGAGCTCACCGACATCGGCATCCAGCACTTCCTGGCAACCGCGCCGACTGCCGAGGAGGCCGCTCATCAGCTGATGAAGCACGCGCTCGACAACGCCGGCCGCGACAACGTCACGGTCGTCGTGATCGATGTGCACGCGGTCGGCGAATCGCGCGACACGAGCGACGTCGCGATGGTCACGGGCGCCGCGGAGCTCTTCGACGACGCCGACACAGCCGAGATCGCGCTGAGCTGAGCGGCGCAGCGGCGATCCGCACCCCCCTCTGCGGCCGGCGCACTGCGCCTCGTGGTCTGCGGATGTGGCCCGGTCTGCGCCCTGTGCTTGAGGTCTGCGCCCTTGCGGCCCGTCGTCTGCGAACCTAGCCCGTGATTGCTGCGCACGACGACTTCCGGTGTGTGCCCTGCGAGCCCTGGCCTGCGCGCAGCAGGCTGCGTCGTGCCGCCGCCGGTCTGGCCGCCGAGGGGTTTCCCTTCGGGCTTGGGGTTCCCTTCAGGAGGTAAAACGACGCAACTTCGGAGGAATCTGCGATATTCGTCCTACTTCAAGGCAAATCTCCGCAGTTGGCTCGCGAAAGGCTCGCCACCTATTTCCAGGCAAGCTTCCGAAGTTCGGGCGCGGAAGGCTCGCCACCTACTCCCAGGCAAGCCCGGAAGTCAGAGCGCGAGCAAGGGCATGTCAGAGCGCGAGCAAGGGCCTGGAAGACCTGCGCCGCCTACGCCGCGATCTCGGCGGCGAACGCCTCGTCGAGCACCCTCACCACGACGGCGATGAGCTCGTCGGTGAACTGCAGCGATGGCAGGAAGCGGATCACGTTCGAGTACGCACCGGCGCTCAGCAGCAGCACGCCCTGCTGCGCCGCACGGTCGATGACGCGCGACACCAGGTCGGCGTCGTGCTCGAGCGTGCCGGGCTTCACGACCTCGATGGCGAGCATCGCCCCGAGGCCGCGCACCTCGGCGATCGCGTCGTACTTCGCGGCGAGCTCGCGCAGGCCGGCGCCGAAGACCTCTTCGATGTGCTTCGCCCGAGCGAGCAGGCCCTCGCGCTCGATCTGCTCGAAGACCGCGACGGCCGCCGCGCACGAGACCGGGTTGCCGCCGAAGGTGCCGCCGAGCCCGCCGGGCTGCGACGAATCCATGATCTCGGCGCGGCCGGTGATGCCTGCCAGCGGCAGACCGCCGGCGATGCCCTTGGCCGAGAGAATGATGTCGGGCTGCACGCCGAACTGCTCGATCGAGAAGACCGTGCCGGTGCGCGCCATGCCGGCCTGCACCTCGTCGGCGATGAAGACGATGCCGTTGTCACGGCACCACTGCGCGAGCGCCGGCAGGTATCCCTCTGCGGGCACGACGAAGCCGCCCTCGCCCTGCACCGGCTCGACGACGAGGCACGCCAGGTCTTCGGCTCCCGCGACCTTCTCCAGGTAGGCGATGGTGCGCGCCGCAGCCTCGGCTCCGCTCAGGCCGTCGCGCAGGGGGTATGAGTTCGGGGCCTTGTAGATGTCGCCCGCACGCGGCCCGTAGCCGGCCGCGTAGGGGGCACCCTTGAAGTTCATGCTCGACGTCAGCATCGTGCGGCCGTGGTAGGCGTGCTCGAGCACGGCCACACCGGGGCGGCCCGTGTACTTGCGCGCGATCTTCACGCCGTTCTCGACGGCTTCGGCGCCCGAGTTCATGAGCAGCGTCTTGAACTGCCCTTCGCCGGGGAAGTGCTTCGCGAGGTGCTCGGCGACCTCGACGTACGGCTCGTACGGCGTCATGGTGAAGAGCGTGTGCGTCACCTTGCTCAGCTGTTCCGTCGCCGCCGCGACGACCGCGTCGTCGGTGTGGCCGATGGTGGTGACGCCGATGCCGCCGCACACGTCGACGATCTGGTTGCCGTCGACATCGACCAGGATCGAGCCGTGCGCGCGCTCGATGTAGACGGGCATCACGCTGTGCACTCCGGGCGGCACCACGGCCTGTCGTCGCGCGTGCAGTTCCCGGCTCCGGGGGCCGGGAATCTCGGTGACGACGCGGGGTTCCTGAGTGATGCTGATGCTGTCGGTCATACGCGCAAGCCTACTCCTGTCAGGCGCGCGGTGACTTCAGGGTCGCTCCGGGCTCGCTTCGCGGTAGCCCGAGGCCCGAGGCCCGCCCCGCGGTCGCCCCGTATCGGCGGCTCGCCTCGGCGATGGCCCGGGCGGGCGGGGGTGGGTCGCGGCCGCCGCAGACGACCCAGATCTTCCGGCCGCGCGTAGACTCGGTGCATGGGAGACACGCACGAGTACCGCGTCGGAATCGAGTGGTTGGGCAATCGCGGCACGGGTACGAGCGGTTACCGCGACTACGGCAGGCAGCTCGTGGTGCGGGCTGCGGGCGGGCGCGAGCTCGCGGCCTCGGCCGACCCGACCTTCCACGGCGATGCCGACCGCTGGAACCCCGAGGAGATGCTCGTCGCCGCCCTCGCCCAGTGCCACATGCTCTCATACCTGCACATGGCGGTGCGCGAGCGCGTCGTCGTGACCGCCTACACCGATGACGCCGAGGGCGTGATGCAGCAGCAGGGGCTCGGCGGTCATTTCACCGAGGTGGTGCTGCGTCCGGTGGTCACGGTGGCCGACGCCTCGATGGTGGATCGGGCGCGCATCGCCCACGTCGACGCCGCCGCCAACTGCTTCATCGCGAACTCGGTGAACTTCCCCGTGCTTCACGAGCCGACGATCCTCGTCGCGACCCGGGATTCGGAGTAGTCCGCGAGGGGGAGCGCGCGGCGTAACGCGCACCCGGCTCACCATAGAATGGAGCGCATGGCCAAAACCCCGTCGTTCTCCATCTCCACGCCGATCTTCTACGTGAACGATGCCCCGCACATCGGGCACGCGTACACCGAGGTGGCCGCCGATGTTCTGGCCCGCTGGCACCGGCAGTCGGGCGACGACACGTGGTTCCTCACCGGCACCGACGAGCACGGGCAGAAGATTCTCCGCACGGCCACCGCCAACGGCGTCGAGCCGAAGGAGTGGGCGGATCGCCTCGTCGCCAGCGCGTGGAAGCCGCTGCTCGGCACGATCGACATCTCCAACGACGATTTCATTCGCACGACCGACGAGCGGCACGAGCACGGCGTGCAGGTGTTTCTGCAGAAGCTCTACGACGAGGGCCACGTCTACGCGGGCGAGTTCGAGGCGCTGTACTGCGTCGGCTGCGAGGAGTTCAAGCCCAAGAGCGAGATCGTCGACGGCGAGGGGGCGTTCGAGGGGGAGAAGGTCTGCGCGATCCACTCGAAGCCGCTGGAGCTGCTGCAGGAGAAGAACTACTTCTTCAAGATGAGCGCGTTTCAGGATCGGCTGCTGGCGCTGTACGAGGAGCACCCCGAGTTCGTGCAGCCCTCGAGCGCGCGCAACGAGGTCATCGCCTTCGTGCAGCAGGGCCTCGAGGATCTGTCGATCTCGCGCACCTCGTTCGACTGGGGCATCCCCATTCCGTGGGACAGCTCGCACGTCACCTACGTGTGGTTCGACGCGCTGCTGAACTACATCACCGCGCGCGGATACGGGGCCGACGCGGCTGATCCGACGAAGGGCCTGCACCACTGGCCGGGCGTGCAGATCGTCGGGAAGGACATCCTGCGCTTCCACGCCGTCATCTGGCCGGCGATGCTGATGGCCGCGGGTCTCGACGTGCCGAACCACGTGTTCGCGCACGGCTGGCTGCTCGTCGGCGGCGAGAAGATGTCGAAGTCGA
>JBEBWI010000171.1:0-4501 GCA_040392345.1 Leucobacter soli
TCGGCGATCACGGTCTTCGCGACCTCGATGTCGATCGACGCCGCGTCTGCGAGCAGCTGCGCGGTCTCCTCCGGGTGCTCGAGCGCCCAGACGCGGGCCTGCTCGTAGGCGTCGACGACGACCTGCGCGACATCGGCGTGGTTGTTGATGAAGTCCTCGGTGGCGTTGAGGAAGCCGTAGGTGTTGAAGTCGACGTTGCGGTAGATGAGCTTCGCGCCCGACTCCACCTCAGCGGCGGCCATGATCGGGTCGAGACCGCTCCAGGCCTGCACCGAGCCGCCCTCGAGCAGCGCGCGCCCATCGGCGTGCTGCACGTTCTGCACCTCGACGTCGTTGATCGAGAGGCCCGCCTCCTCGAGGGACTGCAGCAGGAAGAAGTAGGGGTCGGTGCCCTTGGTCGCGGCGACCGACTTGCCCGCGAGGTCGGCGACCTCGGTGATCTCGCTGTCCGCACCCACGACGATGGCCGACCACTCGGGCTGCGAGTAGATGTCGATCACCTGAATGGGGGAGCCGTTGGCGCGCGCGAACAGTGCTGCGGAGCCGGCGGTCGAGCCCACGTCGATCGAGCCCGAGCGCAGCATCTCATTGGCCTTGTTACTGCCGGCCGACTGCAGCCACTCGACCTCGACCGAGTCGCCGAGCACCTCTTCGATGAGGCCCTGATCCTTGACGACGAGGCTCAGCGGGTTGTAGGTGGCCCAGTCGATCGAGAGCGTGCTCGTCGACCACTCGCTGCCCTCGGCGGGTGCGTCGGTGGTCGAACCGCCCTCGCCCTGCACGCAGCCGGCCATGGTGAGCGCCATCAGGCCGGCGACGATGGCCGCGGGGACGGTTCTACGGGTGATGGTGCTCATTCGTTCTCCTTTGTCGTGAGCTTGTGCACGCCCAGCCCGTCGAGCAGGCTGGTGCGCAGGTCTGTGAAGGTGCGCGCCCCGCGGTCGCGGGGGCGAACGCCCGGAACCGAGACGAGACGAGAGATCGAGCCGTTGCGGCGGCGCGACTCCTCCGCTTCCTCCGCTTCGGTCTCGTGCGCGAGACCGGTCGAGCCGGCGGCGCCGAGCACACCGATGCCCGAGGAGGAACCGAGGGCGACGACCTTCGCGCGGGGGCGCTCGGGCTCGGCCTGCGCGGAGTGCAGGTTGCGCAGCATCAGCACGTGGTCGGCGAGGTACAGCGCCTCTTCGACGTCGTGGGTGACGAGCACGACCGTCGTCGGCTGCGCGCGGTGGATGTCGAGCAGCAGGTCGTGCATCTTGAGCCGGGTCAGCGCGTCGAGTGCACCGAAAGGCTCGTCGAGCAGCAGCACCCGCGGGTCGCGGGCGAGCGCCCGGGCGAGCGAGGCGCGCTGCGCCATGCCGCCCGACACCTCGCTGGGCCGCTGATCGGCCGCGTGGGTCAGGCCGACGAGCTCGAGCAGCTCGGCGACGCGCGCCTTCGCCTGCTTGCCGCGGGTGCCGCGCGGCAGACCGATCGCGACGTTCTGCGCGATGGTGCGCCACGGCAGCAGCCTCGGCTCCTGGAAGGCGATCGCGGTCGAGTCGTCGTGTGCGCGCACCACCTGGTCGTCGAGGGTGATCGACCCCGCGGTGGGGGTGTCGAGCCCGCCGATGAGCCTGAGCAGGGTCGACTTGCCGCAGCCGGAGGGGCCGACTACGGCGATGATTTCGCCCGGAATCACCTCGAGGGTCAGGTCGCGCAGCACGGTGCGCGGGCCCTCCTTCGTGGGGAAGGTGCGCTCGACACCGGCGATGCTCACTCGGCCTGCGCGCGCGGGCAGAGCTGTCTCGTCGTGTTCGGGCATGCTAACAAAGATGCAGGTTCCGGCCCTCGAATACGAAAACCGCGCGTAACAAAGCTACGCATTTCGTAACATCGGGAATAGCGCGGCCCCGGAGAGAGGCCCGTAGGATCGGATCATGTCAGCGAAGCAGCACCGGCACGCCGTGATCCCGGGATCCACTGTTCTCATCACGGGTGCAGCCCGCGGCATGGGGGAGCTGTACGCCCGCCGCGCCGCTCGCGAGGGTGCGGCCGCGATCGCGCTGTGGGACGTCGACGCGGAGCGCGTCGAGGCGCTCGCCGCCGAACTCGGTGGAACGGCTGTGGCGGCGAGTGGCGGGCGGCGGCCCGAGGCGCGTGCCTACGTGGTCGACATCTCGGATCGCGAGGCGATTCGGCAGGCCGCGCAGCGCACCCGCGACGAGCTCGGCGACCCCGACGTGCTCATCAACAATGCCGGCATCGTGCGCGGCGCCCTGTTCTGGGAGCACGACGCCGAGCGCGACATCGAGCTCACGATGCGGGTCAACGCGCTCGCCCCGATGTGGCTGACGCGTGAGGTGCTGCCGGCGATGATCTCGGATCGCAGCAGGCCCAAGCGAATCCTGAACATCGCTTCGGCCGCGGGCACGCTCGCGAACCCGCGCATGAGCGTCTATGCCTCGTCGAAGTGGGCGATGATCGGCTGGAGCGACTCGGTGCGGCTCGAGCTCGTGCGCGAGGGGCACGGGCACGTCGCGGTGACGACCTTCTGCCCGAGCTACATCTCGACCGGCATGTTCGCGGGGGCCCGCGGGCCGCTGCTCACTCCGATCATGCGGCCCGGGCAGGCGGTGCGTGCGGCGTGGGAGGGCATGCTCGCGGGCACGCCTCTCGTGACGAAGCCCTGGACGGTGAAGCTCGCGATGGCGCTGCGCGGCGTGCTGCCGACGCGCGCCTGGGATGCGGTGGCGGGCCGTGTCTTCCACGTCTACTCGTCGATGGACCGCTTCACCGGGCGGTCGTGAGGCCGGTCTGGCGCATGGCCGACCTGGGGATGTTGGATCTCGTGACGGCGATGTGGCAGGGGCTCGAGCCGCTCGCTCCGCTGGTCATCGCTTTAGTTATCGCGTGGATCACGCTGCTCGCGCCGCTGCCCGGGCGAGGCCCGGCATCTCGACGCCGTGACCCGTGGCGCACCTTCAAGTACTCAGCGCGCCGAGAGGTGATGGATCGAGCGGCGGGCCGGTGCGAGGCACCCGAGTTCGTGTACTGGGGGAGGTGCGGTGCGGCAGCGACGGACGCAGACCACGTGTATCCGTGGTCCCGGGGTGGGCCGACGATCGTGAGCAATGGGCAAGCGCTTTGCCGCAAACACAACTCGAACAAGTCGGCGATTGTTCCGCCGTGGTGGTACGTCTTGGGTCTCGAGAGAAGGCGCGCAGCTTATGTGCCCGCTGAACCCGAGCGCCGGGTATCTGCTCGAACGACCTCCACTGACCGCGAACGCCGAACGGCTCGTCGTGAGTAAGTGCTGTTCAAGTATTACTAACTGCAGTTCCTGGTCACCCCGAAGCTCTTGAATGCACGGAAGACTCTTCGCGGTGCTCTTTGAATATCGCGCTTGGTTTCAACTGCGAGATGCTCACAGCTTCACCTTGCCGAAGGGGAGCAGGATTCCTCGTGGTTCGTGCCGATGGAATGCAGCCTCAGGTCAGCAGTACCGACCGGCGTCAGTGCGTCGCAAATGTCGACTTTCCTTCGGTTTGAGGGGACTTCGTGACGCATTGATTGAAGGAGATTCGCCCGGAAGGGAAACTGCCCGGTCGCCGCCGCTGAGACCGAACTAGGCTGACCACATGGACGAGGTCGTCGAATACGTGAACAGCTTCCCGGGGGAGACCCGCGCGCGGCTCGAGACACTGCGCGCGATGGTGCGCGAGCGATGCCCGCGAGCGGTCGAGAGCGTGAGCTACGGGCTGATCGGCTACAAGCTGGGTGGTCACCCGCTCATCTACGTCGGCGGGTTCAAGAACCACATCGGTCTCTACGCGACGCCCGTCGGCCACGAGGCGTTCGCCGCCGAGTTCGCGAAGTACACGCAGGGCAAGGGCTCTGTGCAGTTCCCGCTCTCAGATCCGCTGCCGACCGAGCTCATCGAACGCGTGATCGCCCATCGGGTTGAGACCGTGAGCGAGGAGCTGCCCTCGATCGGCCGCCCGGCGACGAGTGCGCTCGCCGCAATCGGGGTGACGAAGGCAAGCCAGCTCGCCGACTACTCGGAGCAGCAGCTGCTCGCCCTCCACGGTGTGGGCCCGAAGGCGATCCGCCTTCTGCGAGAAGCGGGCGTCTGCCTCCGCGGCGACTGATTCCCGGCCCTCGCTAGGCTGAGCCCGTGACAGAAGCAACACGGGCACGCCCGCACCGCCCGCGACGCGCACTTCTCACGGCCGCCGCCCTCGTGACCGCACTCGCCCTGACCGGCTGCATGCCCGAGCTTGAGGCAGGCACAGGCTCGCGCACCGAGCCGCAGAGCGACGTCGCAGAAGCACCCACCTTCATCTCCGTGATCGACGGCGACACCATCAAGACGAGCGAGGGCACGGTCCGCCTCATCGGCATCGACACTCCCGAGCGAGGGGAGTGCGGCTACGACGACGCCGCGCGCCTCTTCGAAGCACTCCTCACGGCGGGCGACCCGATCACGCTCGAGCTCCCGCGCGGGCAGAACGACCGCGAC
>JBEBWI010000172.1:0-4475 GCA_040392345.1 Leucobacter soli
CTCCGGGTCGGGGGTGACCTTCTCCCAGATCTCGGTGGCGACGACCCCTGGCGCGAAACCGGTGACCGTGATGTCATGGGGTGCGAGTGCCCGGGCGCTCGACTGGATCAGCGAGGAGACCGCAGCCTTGCTCGCGGCGTAATGCGCGAACGGGGGATTCGCATTCCGGGCGGTGATCGAGGTGGTGTTGATGATCTTGCCGCCTCGCCCGGCTGCGATCATCAGCTTCGCCACCTCCTGGGTGCAGATCAGCACGCCGAGCACGTTCACCCGGTGGGTGAACTCCCAGTCGGCCTCGGTCTGCTCCATGAACGGGATCTCCCGAGAGACCCCCGCATTGTTGAAGAGCACCTGCGGGGGGCCGAAGCGCTCGACAAAACGAGCGAAGCCCGCCGAGACGCTGAGCCGATCGGTCACATCCAGGTGCAGTGGAAGCGATTCGCCACCATCGCGCGCGATCTCGGCACTCACCCGCTCGGCGTCGGCGAGGTCGAGATCCGCCACCCCCACCCGGGCGCCCGCTCTCGCGAGCGCCCGGGCGATGGCAGCACCGATCCCGTTGCCGGCTCCGGTGACTACGACAGAACTGTCGAGGGATCGATGCGACATCCGTCTAGCCGATCTGGATGTCGAACTTGTCGATGAGCGCCTTGACGGTCGCTCCCGACTGACGGGCGTCTTCGTACCAGTTCGCAGCGGCATCTCCGGTGAGCATCGGCATCCCATTGGTGGTGACCACGTTCTGGAACCCCTCGCTCGCTACGGCTGCCTCGACGGCCGCCTGCAGTGCGCTGAGCACATCCGCGGGAAGGCCGGCCGGTGCGATGAGGCCCCAGACGGGGAGGATCATCTCAGAGGTGTCGATTCCAAGGTCCTCGAGATTCGGAACGCCCTCGAATCCCTCCACTTCGCCGCCGTCGGACGAGATCACCGCGATGGCGACGAGATCACCATTGTCCACGTACTGCTTCACAGCGGCGACGTCGGCAATCGCGAAGGGCACATTGCCGCCGATCAGCGCCTGCGTCAGCGGGGCGGCACCGTCGAACGGCACCGCTGCTCCCTCGACGCCGAGCTCGTCAAGCAGGACGGCCGCGTCCAGGTGCTGCGGATTGGCGATACCGCTCACACCGTAGGGCGTCGATCCCTTGGCGGCGATATCGTCGAGGCTCGCGATGCCCGAGTCCTTGCCCGCGACGAGCACGTATGGCTGCGTGAACATCGAGCGAACCGGCTCGAAGCTGTCGTACGTGTATGCCGTGTCGCGGATCTCGGATTGGGCGAGCGCGTTGTCCACCAGGAACGCCAGCGTGTAGCCGTCGGGCTGGGACATCGCAACCTCGGTGGTGCCGGTGATGGCGGATGCGCCCTCCTTGTTCTCCACGATCACCGTCTGGCCGAGTTCTGCCTCCATGCCGGCCGCGAGGGCACGCGCCGCGATATCGGTCAGGCCGCCGGCGGCGTAGGGCACGACGATGGAGATCGTCTTCTCCGGGTAATTGGTCGCCTCGGTCTCGGACTCACCGGTGCTTGCCGGCCCCGAGCATCCTGTGAACGCGAGTGCGGTTGCGGCGATTGCCGCGATCAGGGCGCTTCGTTGCGCCGTGCGACGAGCAATATTCATCATTTCCTTCTTTCATCGGGGATTTATCGGTTGAGATTCAAGATCAGGAGTCAGTGGGGAGGTTGCGGAACACGTTTTTCCGCCCCAGGAACACCCGTACGGCGATGACCGCAGCGATCGCAAGGACGCCGACCAGCGCGACGGGCCGCTCGAAGAAGACGCCGAGGGAGCCGCCCGACATGAGCATCGACTGCCGGAAACTCGACTCGAGCAGCGGGCCGAGCACGATGGCGAGCGCCATCGGACCCGGGTCGTAGCCTGTCTTCCGCATCACATAGCCGATGACGCCGAAGGCGAGCATCACCCACATGTCGAATGTGGAGTTCGCAACGGAGTAGACGCCGACCATCGTGATGACGACGACGAGGCTGGAGAGAATGCTCAGGCGCACTTTCACGAGAGCGATGAAGGGACGGATGAGCGGAATGCTCAGCAGCAGGAGCATGAGGTTGCCGATCACCATCGATGCGAGCACGCCCCAGAAGATCGCGGGCTGCTCCGTGATCAGATTCGGTCCCGGGGTGACGCCCTGGATCAGCAGCGCGCCGTAGACGAGCGCGAGGACCACATTCGAGGGGATGCCGAGCGAGAGCAACGGCAGGAAGCTCGACGTCGAGCCGGCGTTGTTCGCCGTCTCGGGCCCGGCGACGCCCGCGATGGCACCGCGACCGAACTCCTCGGGGTGCTTGGAAACCTTCTTCTCAGTCGCGTAGGAGGCGAGCGAGGAGACGACGCCTCCGCCACCGGGAAGGAGGCCGAGAACGAAGCCGATCACCGAGCCGCGTGCGATCGCCCCGGACGAGTCCTTCATATCTTGCCGCGACGGAAGGATGCGCCCGATCTTGCCCTTCACACGTGCGCCGAGTTCTCCCTTCTCGAGTTCGTAGAGGATGTCGCCGAGGCCGAACAGGCCCATTGCCACCGCGACGAAGTCGATGCCGCCGAGCAGGTCGAACGACCCGAAGGTGAATCGGCTCGATCCGGTGATCAGGTCGATCCCCACCATGGCGATCAGCAGACCGATGCAGGCGGAGATGACGTTCTTGAGCGGTCGCGCCGAACCGAGGGAGGAGACCATCGCGAGGCCGGCGATCGCGAGGATCACGTACTCGGGTGGACCGAGCTTCACCGCGAATTGGGCCACCAGCGGGGCGAAGAAGATGAGACCGAAGGTGGAGGCGACGCCTCCGATGAACGAGCCGATGGCCGAGATGCCGAGTGCCGGCCCGGCCCTGCCCTGCAATGCCATCTGGTGCCCGTCGTAGACGGTGACCACGCTCGCCGCCTCGCCCGGGAGCCGGAGCAGCACGGACGTGATGGTGCCCCCGTAATACGCGCCGTAGTAGATTCCCGCCACCATGATGATCGCCGCCTCGGGCTGGATCACGTAGGTGAGCGGAAGCATCAGGGCGATCGTCGCGGGCGGTCCGAGCCCGGGCAGGATGCCGACGACCATGCCGACGACGACGCCGACGAGGGCGAATAGCAGGTTGCTCGGCTGCAGCGCGACCTGGAAGCCGTAGAGCACATCGGTGAAGTCCATTAGAAGCGGCCTCCGATCAACAGGCTGAGCACCGGATCCTTCGGCATCGGGACACCCAGCAGCACGACGAACACGACGACGAACACGATGGTCGAGATGACGGCGACAAGCGACGAGACCGTCCATGACTCACGCGCGAGCCATCGCATCCAGACGAAGACGAGGAGGAGCGACGGAATGGTGAGCCCCATCAGCTGGAAGCCGAGGATGAACAACGCCAGGAGAGCGAAGCCGGCGAGCGCGATGAATGTGCGCACTACCATCGGCTCGTAGTCGTCCGGGTCGCGCTCCGCGACCAGCAGGGCCAACGCGCTCAGAGTGAGCACCACGGAGACGACCAGCGGCCAGAGGCCGGATCCGGGCTGCGCAAGCGTTCCGATCGGCAGCGAGAGAGCGTATACGGCAGCACCCACCCCCACCAGGGCGATGACCAAGCTGTTCAGCCGGTAGGCGTGCGTTCGCACTCTCCGCCTCATGAGACCCTCCGATCACCCTCGACCAGCACTCGCTCTGAGTGCGCTCCGACGAAGCTACCAGGAGAATCGTGCATTTGTAAATAAATAATGCATTATTTTTCAGACGTTATGGAATGTATATTTAACCTATGCAACACGACTCTCCCGGAAACAAGAGCACGCAGGCTCTGGAAGACATCCGGCGCGATGTGCTCCGCGGGGAGTGGAGACCGGGAGAGCGCCTGCAGCCCTCCCAACTCGCCAGCCGCTACTCGAACAGCACCACGGTGGTTCGCGAGGCGCTCACCAGGCTCGCGGGCGAGGGCTTCATACTCATGAAGCCCAACCGCGGCTTCTTCGTGCCCGATCTTTCAGCTCAATCCCTGCGCGACCTCACCACCGTCCGCTGCACCATCGAAGAGCTCGCGATCCGGCTCTCCATCGAGCGAGGAGGGCTCGACTGGGAGTCGGAGATCATCGCCTCGCATCACCGGCTCGCCCGCACCCCCCGCCGCACCTCGGACGACCCGTCCCATGTCGACGAGGAGTGGTCCCGCGCCCACCGCGCGTTTCACGAGAATCTCCTCGCCGGCTGCGACGTGCCGCACCTGATCTCCTTCTCCAGGCAGCTGGCGAACTCCACCGAGATCTATCGCCGCTGGGCAGCGCCGAGCAGGACTGCGACAACCCGCGCAGTCGAGGACGAGCACGCCGCCATCATGCGGGCGACCCTCGACCGCGACGTGAAGCTCGCCGGGAAGCTCCTGCGGCGGCACTACGAACGCTCGACCGAGATCATCCTCGAGAGCGAGCTTGAAACCGGAACCCCGGGATGACCCTCGTCTCTCAACCG
>JBEBWI010000173.1:0-4460 GCA_040392345.1 Leucobacter soli
CGTCAATGCCGCCGCCGGGGCCGGACGCCCGGTTTCACGATTCGGATGCCTCAGCGGCTTCCGGCTCGAATCAGGCCGCGGGCGACTTCACCAGGAAGGCGCGCACCACCTGAATCGCGCCGAGCACGATCATCGAGATGCCGAGCAGCAGCCACAGCGTGACGGCGGCCATGAGCGGGGCGAAGATCAGCACGAGGCCGGCGACGATACTGACGATCGCGTAGATCACCGAGAGCACCTTGTGGCCCGAGCCCTTCAGCGTGGTGAAGGCGACCACGCCCTCGAAGATCCACAGCACGCCGATGAGCACCGACAGGAAGACCGTGATCAGCGCAGCGGTGGCTGCGAGGTTCGCGAACAGAATGATGGCGCCGATGATGTAGAGCAGACCCAGCAGCCCGTAGCCGACGCGCGGCCAGCCCTTCATCGTCTTCGAGAAGATGGCCGAACCGAGATAGACGGCGCCGACGCCGACGGCGTAGACGGCAACGATCACGGCGACGATCTGCATCATGATGGCGCCCGATTTCACGGGGTTCACCATGATGAGAATGCCGACCACGAGGGCGATGAGGCCGCCGAGGCCGAGCATGGTGCGCACCGCGTCGACCAGGCGCGCGCCCGGGGCGGTGGTGTCAGTTGCGTTCATGGGTGTCCCTTTCACTGCGTTGTGGGGTTCTTGCGTTCGTAAGATTCGTGCGAGCTCATCGCTTCACCTGGCGCACTCGTTCGGTGCCGGCGGTCACTTCGGTGCGGCCGTGCTGCACGGGGTGCCCGTTCGCGTCGACCGCCACGAAGACGATGCGGTCGAGCGTGAGCACTTCCTGCCCGGTGACGACGTTCTCGACACGGCAGCTCAAGGTGATCGAGGTACGGCCGAATCCGATCACCTCGTACTCGAGCTCGAGCAGGTCGCCACTGTCGGCGCGGGCGACGAAGTCGAGCGCCGAGATGTGCCGGGTGACCACATCGATCGTGCCGAGCTGGGCGACGGCCACGATGGCGGCCTCCTCGTCGACCCACTGCAGCAGTCGGCCGCCGAAGAGCGCGCCGTGCTGGTTCAGGTCTTCGGGTTTGACCCACTTGCGCACGACATGCCGGAAGTCGCTCATAGGATCAGCATATCCCGCGGATAGAGCTCTGGCCTGCTGCGACGTGCGGGGATACGCTGAAGCACACCGATTCTCACGAGGGCCTCCCGATGACGGCCTCCCGAAAGGAGCAGCGATGCACACCGGTTCCCGGGGCGAGATCCAGCTCGAGAGCGAGCACCTGCGCGTCACGAAGTGGACGATCGAGCCGGGCGGCGCGATACCCATGCACCGCCACGACTTCGAGTACGTCGTCGTGCCGCTGTTCACCGGCACGATGCACGTGGTCAACGCCGACGGCACCGAGATCGTCGCCGACCTCGTCACCGGCCGCAGCTACACGCGAACTGCGGGTGCCGAGCACCGGGTCGAGAATCGCGACGACGCGACAATCGTCGAGTTCGTCGAGGTGGAGCGCCTGGCCTGAGCGGGCCGACCTGCGCACCGGCCCCGACCGGCCCCGAGATCGCTCTGCCCTACGATGAAGGCATGACAGTCTTCGCCGGCATTCTGCTCCTCGTCAACGCGTTCTACAACGTCATCGTGTGGCCGCAGTTCTGGAAGCGCGTCACCGCGGACCCGCGCGCCCGTGACGAGGCCGGCAAGACGACGCGCTTCTACCGCGTGCACGCCGTGCTCATCGGCATCGCGCTGCTGATCGCGGCGGCCTCAGCCGTTGCCGGAATCTGGGTGCTGGTCGCCTGACCCCTGAGCGCTCTCTTCCCGCTCGGTGTCGTCTGATCGATGCGCGGCGTGCCGCCCCTCTTGCAGGTGCGTCGCGGGGCCCAGGTGCGAGGCGCCGCCCTCTTCGCCCCACCCGTCGCCGGGGGTGTGGGCGGGGTCCGACTCGTGATCTCTCGGGTGCTGCCCGTCGTTCACCGACATGATGCCCTCCTCAGCGAGGGTCGCGCGGGCGCGTGCCCTCCCCTTCAGGGTACGCCGGGCGGGTCTCCTGCGCACCCCCGTCACGTTGGGAGCGAAAGCCGAGATCCCGCGAGCGGAGCCACCGGTCGTCATCCCGGTGCGGCCACAGTCGGGTGTACTACTCTCTCATTCCAGAGTGGATCCCGATTTCCCGGAGCGCCACACGACGAACGGAGAACGCCCATGAAGCGCGTGCTCACCTACGGCACCTACGACCTGCTGCACTGGGGCCACATCCGCCTGCTGCAGCGCGCGCGGGCTCAGGGCGACTACCTGGTCGTCGCCCTCAGCACCGAGGAGTTCAACGAGGGCAAGGGCAAGAAGACCTACCACGACTTCGAGACGCGCAAGAAGATGCTCGAGTCGGTGCGCTACGTCGACCTCGTGATTCCCGAGAACACGTGGGATCAGAAGATCAACGACGTGCAGAAGTACGAGATCGACGTGGTCGTCATGGGCGGCGACTGGGAGGGCGACCCCCGTTTCGAAGTGCTCACCGACTACTGCGACGTGGTGTACCTCGACCGCACCGAGGGCATCTCGACCACCAAGATCAAGCGCGACCTCGGCGTCAACGCCTGATCGCGGCGCAGTGCATGAGAAAGGCGAGATAGTGGATCACGGTAGCAAGTCCCAGCCCGAGCTTCGCGGCCCGCTCGTCGTGCTGCGCGACCCGACAGAGGCCGACGTCGAGCCGCTCGCGGCGATTCTCGCCGAGCCCGAGGTGGCGCTGTGGTGGGTCGGTTACACTCCGGAGCGTGTGTGCGAGGAGTTCATCGACGAACCCGAGATCGCTCGTGCGATCGAGGTGGAGGGTCGCGTCGCAGGCGTGCTCCTGGTGCTGCGCGGCGACGACCCCGAGTATCCGACCACCGTCATGCACATCTTCCTCGGCACCGAATTCCGCGGCCGACGCATCGGCGAAGAGGTGCTCGCGCTCGCGATCCGCCACGAGTTCTCCGAGGGCATCACCCGCATCACCCTCGACCCGAACATTGCGAACGAGGGCGCGATCCGCAGTTACGAGCGGCTCGGGTTCAGGCGCATCGGCGTGCTGCGCGACTACCAGGTGAGACCCGGCGGCCACCTGGAAGACGCGCTCTTCATGGATCTCACCCGCAGCGACTTCCCCGATGGGCCGCCCCTCCCCGACCGCTTCTCCGCGGCGGGCTGACGTACGCCTCACCGCACAAGACAGCGAATCGGCCCCCGGCTGCTCGAGCGAACAGCGCCGGGGGCCGATCCACTATCGAACGCGCGGATCACCGCGCCGGATGCCCGCGCTACAGCACCTTCGAGAGGAAGGCCTTCGTGCGCTCGCGCTGCGGGTTCGCGAGCACCTCTGCGGGGTCACCGGCCTCGACCACCACGCCGCCGTCCATGAAGACGAGCGTGTCGGCCACCTCGCGCGCGAATCCCATCTCGTGCGTGACAACGATCATCGTCATGCCGCTGTCGGCGAGACCCTTCATCACGTCGAGCACTTCGCCCACGAGTTCGGGGTCGAGCGCGCTGGTGGGCTCGTCGAACAGCATCAGCTTGGGTTCCATCGCGAGCGCACGAGCAATGGCGACGCGCTGCTGCTGACCGCCCGAGAGGTGCGCCGGATAGTAGTCGTGCCGCTCGGCGAGGCCGACGCGGGCGAGCAGTTCCATCGCCTTCGTCTTCAGCTTCGCCTTGCTGCCCTTCTGCAGCAGCCCCGGCGCCAGCATGACGTTCTCGAGCGCCGTCAGGTGCGGGAACAGGTTGAAGCGCTGGAACACCATGCCGATGTCACGACGCTGCTTGGAAGCCTCGCGCGGACGCAGCTCGTAGATCTTGTCGCCGTGCTGGCGGTAGCCCACCAACTCGCCGTCGACCCAGAGCCGGCCCGCGCTGATGGCCTCGAGGTGGTTGATGCAGCGCAGGAAAGTGGACTTGCCTGAGCCCGACGGCCCCACCAGGCACAGCACCTCACCGCGGTTGACCTCGAGCGAGATGCTCTTGAGCACCTCGTTCGACCCGAACGACTTCGAGACGGCCTCGGCCTTCACCATGGGAACATTCTTCGCTGCGCTCATCGTGGGCCCCCCTCCCCTTCGCCCGGAATGGGCGGCGCGGAACCCGCGCCCGGCTCTGCGGCACCGGTCGTGCGGGCCGATCCACTCGCCTTGTCCGAGGCCGGCAGCCCGATGGTGCCGGTCGCGAGCGACACCTTCGTGGTGTCGGGTCGGGCGCCCACGCCCTTCGCGAAGTGACGTTCGAGGTAGTACTGACCCACCATCAGGATCGAGGTGATCACCAGGTACCAGATCGATGCGACGATGAGCAGCGGCACCGGCTTGTAGGTCACGGCCGCGATGTCGCGCGTTCGGGTGTACAGCTCGAGCGTGAACGGCACCGCCGTGACCAGCGAGGTGGTCTTCAGCATCGAGATGACCTCGTTGCCGGTCGGCGGGATGATCA
>JBEBWI010000174.1:0-4440 GCA_040392345.1 Leucobacter soli
AGATGACCAAGTGGTTCGACACGAACTACCACTACAGCGTTCCCGAGATCGACGAACGCACTCCGTTCGTCGCGAACCCCGCGGCGCTCACCGCCCAGATCGGCGAGGCGCGGGCGCAGGGCATCGATTCTCGGCCCGTGCTCGTCGGCCCCGTCACCTATCTGCTGCTCGCCAAGGCCTCCGACGAGGCGGCTGCGGGGTTCCGCCCGATCGACCGGTTCGACGAGGTCGTCGAGGTCTACGCAGAACTGCTGAGCGTGCTCGCCGATGCCGGCGCCGGCTGGGTGCAGCTCGACGAGCCGGCCCTCGTGTCCGACTCGCTCGCGGTGTCCCGCGAAGAGACCCTTGCGCTCGTCGAGCGCGCGTACGCCCGGCTGGGCGAGGCGACAGAACGGCCCTCGATCCTGCTCACCGCCCCCTACGGGGACTCGTCGCGCGCCCAGGTGCGGCTCGGCGCGCTCCCCGTCGAAGCGGTGCAGGTCGACCTCGTGCGCGGCGGTCTCGATGAGTCCGGGCTGCGTTCGGGGGATCTGGCGCGCGCATTCTCGGGCACCCAGCTCGTCGCCGGCGTCGTCGACGGGCGCAACATCTGGCGCACAGACCTGCGCGCCGCGTTCGAGCGCGCGCTCTCGATCTCCGCGGCCGGCATCGAGACGGTGGTCGGCACGTCGAACAGCCTGCAGCACGTGCCCCACGACGTGAACGACGAGACGAAGCTCGATGCGCGACTGAAGTCCTGGCTCGCATTCGCAGACCAGAAGGTCGAGCAGGTGGCGCAGCTCGCGCGCGGGCTCGCCACCGGAGTGGGTGCGATCGAGACCGAACTCGCGGAATCGGCCCGTGTGCTCGCGGACCGTGCCGCGGCCCCCGGGGTGCGGATCGCCGACATCCGCTCCCGTGCGGCCGACGTGACCGATGGCGACCGTACTCGGAAGAGCGAGGCCACCCGTCGCGAGGCGCAGACTTCTCTCGATATCCCGCAGTTCGCGACGACGACCATCGGCTCGTTCCCGCAGACCGCCGAGATCCGCAACGCGCGTGCCGCGTTCACTCGGGGCGAGATCGACCAGGTCGCCTACGACGGCTTCCTGCGCGAGGAGATCGAGCGCGTGATCCGCTTGCAGGAGGAGATCGGTCTCGACGTGCTGGTGCACGGCGAGGCCGAGCGCAACGACATGGTGCAGTACTTCGCCGAACACCTGGATGGGTTCGCGGTGACCGAGCACGGCTGGGTGCAGTCCTACGGCACCAGAGCCACTCGGCCATCGATCCTGTGGGGCGACGTCTCGCGCCCGGCACCCATCACAGTCGCCTGGTCGTCGTATGCGCAGTCCCTCACCGAGCGGCCCGTCAAGGGCATGCTCACCGGGCCGGTGACGATTCTCGCGTGGTCGTTCGTGCGAGACGATCAGCCGCTCGCCGACACCGCCGCGCAGGTGGCCCTGGCACTGCGCGATGAGATCGACGATCTCGTCGCCGCGGGCATCCGCATCGTGCAGGTCGACGAGCCGGCGCTTCGCGAGCTGCTGCCGCTCGACGCGGACCGCCAGGCCGCCTATCTCGACTGGTCGGTGGGAGCGTTCCGCCTCGCGACGGGTGGCGCATCTGCCGAGGTGCAGATCCACACCCATCTCTGCTACTCGGAGTTCGGCGAGATCATCGATGCAGTCGACGGACTCGATGCCGACGTGACCAGCATCGAGGCGGCCCGCAGCCGTATGGATGTCGTCGAGCCGCTCGGCGCGCACGGTTACTCCCGCGGTATCGGCCCCGGCGTCTACGACATCCACTCGCCCCGGGTTCCCTCCGCGGCCGAGCAGGAGGAGTTGATCCGTCTGGCAGCCGCGCGCATCCCCGGTGAGCAGCTCTGGGTCAACCCCGATTGCGGGCTGAAGACCCGCGGTTACGATGAGACGGTGGCCAGCCTGAAGAACCTGGTGCGGGCGAGCCGCGCGGTGCGCGAATCGGTGGCGTGAGCCCTGTGAACGCGCGGATCGATCCTGCGGGCTGGGCATCCCTGCCCACCGAGCCCGTGGGGTCGCTTCCCAGACCGGCGCGGCTGCAGCAGGCGGTGCTGGCGGCCGAGGCCGGGCTGCTCGGCACCGAGGAACTCGCCGCTGAGCAGGATACGGCGGTGCGCGACACGATCGAGCGCATGACGCAGACCGGGTCGCCGGTGCTGAGCGACGGGGAGCAGCGGCGTTCGAGCTTCTCGAGTTACCCGTTGGCGCGCGGTGACGCCGAGGCCGGGCAGGTGTTCGCGGTGTTCGCCGACGGGCATCATCGGGTGGTGCCGCGTCTGCTGCATGCGCCCTTCCGCTACCGCCGGTGGGCTGCGGAGGACGTGCGCGCCGCCAAGCTGCTCACAGCACTGCCGCTCAAGCAGGCGGTGATCTCGCCCTCGATGCTCTCGCTCATGATGCCGGAGGAAGGGTTCGGCGACTACAGCCGGGCGGATTTTCTCGAGGACGTGGTGGCCGGGTGCGCCGCAGATATCTCCGGGTGCTTCGAAGCCGGTGCGGCACGGGTCAGCATCGACTTCACCGAGGGGCGGCTCGCGCTGCGACGCGACCTTCGTGCGCCCTGGGCCGGACCGCAGGCACTCGGTGGCTTCATCGAGCTCGTGAACCGGGTGCTCGATCGCATCGACCCGGCTCTCCGCGCCCGCGTCGGCGTGCATACCTGCCCGGGCAACGACCGGGACTCGGCGCACAGCGCCGACGTCGACTACGCCGAGCTGATCCCCGAGCTGCTGCAGATCGAAGCCGGGTACTTCCTGGTGCAGGCGGCCAGCGAGAAAGACCCGTTGCGGGTCGCGAGGCTCGTCGGCGCACAGTTGCGCGGTCGGGCTGCCGGCGCGGTGCCGCCGCGGGTGCTGCTCGGCGTGACGAACCCGACGAGCCCGAAGCTCGAGAGTCCCGAGCAGGTGCGCGACCAGCTGGTGGCGGCGGCGCGCTTCATCCCCGCCGAGCTGCTGGGATCGACCGACGACTGTGGTTTCTCCCCGTATCTCGTAGATGAGAAGCCGAAGCACGGCTCGCCCGACTACGCTCGAGACGTGGCGTTCGCGAAGATCGCCGCGCGAGTGCGCGGCACGGCCTTGGCAGCGGAAGCGCTCGGAGGTGTGTCGTGAGCGGGATACTGCTCACCGGCTCCGAGCCCACGCGCATGCGATTCTCCTTCGAAGTGTTCCCTGCGCGCACCGCGTCAGCCGCCCTCTCCCTCGGGCACGCGGTGCAGCACCTCGCCGCGGCGGGCCCTGATTTCATCTCCGTGACCTACGGCGCGAGCGGATCGACGCGCGATGCATCTCTCGATCTGCTGCGATACCTGCGTCAGCACACGGAGGTGCTGCCCATGGCCCACCTCACGACCGTCGGGATGACTCGCGACGAGGTGCGCGCCGTGATCCACGAGACGATGGATGCCGGTATTCATGATTTTCTCGCCTTGCGCGGCGATCCGCCACAGGGCAGGACCGAGAGCGACCCGCTCGTGGCCGGTTCGCTCAGCTCGGTGGAGCTGATCGAGGTGATCGCGGAGGCGCGCGGAGAACGACCGCCGCTCACCAGCGTCGGGCGCACCGCCGTCGCCGTCTACCCGAACGGGCATCCTCTGTCGCGCTCCAGGGGCGCCGATATCGATTGGCTGATCGCGAAGCAGGAGGCCGGGGCGCAGTTCGGCATCACCCAGTTGTTCTTCAACGCGGACGAGTACCTCTCGCTCGTTTCGGATGCGCGGCAGGCAGGCTTGACCATACCGGTGCTTCCCGGGCTCATGCCGGTGACCACGCTGACCCAGTTGCAGCGGGTGGCGGGACTCGCCGGGAGGCCGGCGCCCGAGGAACTGGTGCGGGCATTCGAGGCGGCAGGCGGCAACGCGCCCGAGCTCGGAGTCGCGCACACGGTCGAGCTTGCGCGGGAACTGCTCGCCGGCGGGGCGCCCTCGATTCATCTCTACACCTTCAACCGTCACGAGCAGGTGATGGCCGTGCTGCGCGAGCTCGGCGAGCGTACACCGGACCCGATCTCGGGGGTGGCTGCGGCGCCCGTCGACGCCCGGCAATAGCGAGTCCCCCTCCCCGCGCCGGGAGATCCGAGGCGAATGCCTTCCGGTGCGATGCGACTCGTCGTGTGCCCGGGATGCCGGTTCAGATCGCGCGGAAGACGGCGACGACCTTGCCGAGCACTTCGGCGTGATCGCCCAGAATGGGTTCGAACGCGCTGTTGCGCGGCAGGAGCCAGGTGTGGCCGTCCCGGCGACGGAAGACCTTGACAGTTGCCTCGCCGTCGAGCATCGCGGCGACGACGTCGCCGTTCTCGGCGTCGCGCTGCTGCCGCACCACGACGAAGTCGCCGTGGCAGATCGCAGCGTCGATCATCGAGTCGCCCACGACCTTCAGCATGAACAGCTGCCCGTCGCCGACGAGCGCGCGGGGGA
>JBEBWI010000175.1:0-4438 GCA_040392345.1 Leucobacter soli
CATGGAGAACGCGACGCACCGCGGCAACGCGAAGCGCGCGATCGAGCGCCTGCTCGCACTGAGCATCCTGCCGATCATCAATGAGAATGACACCGTTGCCACGCACGAGATTCGGTTCGGCGACAACGACCGGCTCGCGGCGCTCGTCGCGCGTCTCGTGAGCGCGGATCACCTGGTGCTGCTTTCGGATGTCGACGCGCTGTACACGGCGCCGCCGGAGACGCCCGGGGCACGCCCGATCGAGGTCGTGCCGTTCGGCGATGAGCTCGCCGGCGTGGAGATCGGAGCCACCCGGTCGGGATGGGGCACCGGCGGAGCCGCGACCAAGGTGCAGGCGGCCCGGCTGGCGGCGGACGCGGGCACCGAGGTGCTTCTCACCGAGACCGGACTGCTCTCTGCCGTGCTCGACGGGGCCGCCCACGGCACTCGCTTCGAGGCGCGGCCCACGACGGCGCTCTGAGAGGCTCGACTGCTCGAGCCGGTCGATGCGATCAGCGCGCGCTCGCCATCGGGCGGGCGACCCGTTCCGGGCTGCACGACCTCGTCTCGGCTCGATAGACTGAGGGGCATGACTCTCCAGGATCCGCTCGTCGAACGTCTTGACCGTGCACGCGTGGCTGCTCGCCTGCTCGCACAGGCCACGACCGCGCAGAAGAACGCAGCCCTCGCCTCGATCGCGGACGCGATCGAGGCGTCGATCCCGGAGATAGTCGAGGCGAACGCCGGCGATCTGGAGCGCGGGCGCGCATCGGGGCTCGCCGATGGGTTGCTCGACCGTCTCCTGCTCGATGAGGCGCGACTGCGGGGGCTCGCCGATGCGGTGCGCGAGGTCATCGCGCTGCCCGACCCGATCGGTCAGATCGTGCGCGGAAGCACGCTCGCGAACGGCATCCAGATCAGTCAGGTCCGCGTGCCCTTCGGTGTGATCGGCGCGATCTACGAGGCCCGTCCCAACGTGACCGTCGACATCGCTGCCTTGGCGCTGAAGAGCGGCAACGGCGTAGTGCTCCGTGGAGGCACTGCAGCCGAGGGCTCCAACGGCGTGCTCGTTGCACTGATCCAGGGTGCGATCGACAGTGTGGGGCTCGACGGCGGTGCAGTGCAGACGGTCGACGACTTCGGCAGAGAGGGTGCGAAGCGCCTCATGCGCGCACGCGGATATGTCGATGTGCTGATCCCGCGGGGCAGCGCGAACCTGATTTCAACAGTGGTGCAGGAATCCACCGTTCCGGTGATTGAGACCGGGTCCGGCATTGTGCACGTCTTCGTCGATGCGAGTGCCGACGAGGAGAAGGCCGCTGCGATCGTGAGGAACGCAAAGACGCATCGACCGAGCGTGTGCAACGCCGCAGAGACGCTCCTGGTGCACCGGGATGCGGCGGAGCGTCTGCTGCCGCGCCTCGCGCGCGAACTGATCGACGGGGGAGTCGCGCTCTACGGTGATGCGGGCGCCCGCGAACTCGCGCCGGAAATGGGTGAGGCCGACGCCGAGGTCTGGGCGACCGAGCATCTCGCGCTCGAGATGGGGGTGCGGATCGTCGACTCGCTCGACGAAGCGCTCGCGCACATCGAGCGCTATTCGACTCGGCACACCGAAGCGATCGTAACCGAGGAGTACGAGAACGCGCAGCGCTTCCTCGCGGAGGTGGATTCTGCGGTCGTCATGGTCAACGCCTCGACTCGGTTCACGGATGGCGGCGAGTTCGGCTTCGGTGCCGAGGTCGGAATCTCGACGCAGAAGCTCCACGCCCGCGGTCCGATGGGGCTTGCCGAGCTGACGAGCACGAAGTGGCTGGTACGAGGCAACGGTCAGATCCGCTAGCCCGGCACGCCTGTGCCGCGCCGCACTTGGGAAACCGCTAGACTAGGGTCGTTCAACTTACCGTAATGATTGCAGGGGATACTTGATGTCTGTTCTCGCCACGATCGCACTTGCCGCCGAAGAGGGGCATCACGTCGTCAACGAGCTGTGGTTCCCCGCTTTCTTCTTCGGGGTCATCATGTTCGTGCTCTTCGCCGCCCTTGCAGCCGTGACGTTCAGCTTCCGTGATGTTGCGAATCGTCATGCTGAGAAGGCGGAGGCATATGCCTGCGAGCACGGCGACACCCAGCATCACTGATACCGCGGTGCCGCGGAGGCGGCGCGTCGGGGTGATGGGCGGTACGTTCGACCCGATCCACCATGGCCACCTGGTCGCTGCGAGCGAGGTGGCCAAATGGTTCGAGCTCGATGAGGTGCTGTTCGTTCCGACCGGTGAGCCGTGGCAGAAGACCAAGGTGTCACCGGGTGAGCATCGATACTTGATGACGGTGATCGCGACGGCGTCGAATCCGCACTTCCGTGTGAGCCGAGTCGATATCGACCGGGACGGGCCGACCTATACGGTCGACACCCTCCGCGACGTGCGGAAGGAGTACCCGGATGCCGACCTCTTCTTCATCTCAGGTGCGGATGCGGTGGCGCAGATCGTCAGCTGGAAGGACATGGAGGAGCTCTGGGGGCTCGCGCACTTCATCGCGGTGTCCCGACCGGGGCACGAGCTCTCGCTTTCCGGATTGTCAGATGAACACGTAAGCTTGTTGGAAGTGCCTGCGTTGGCGATTTCATCTACCGATTGCCGTAACCGGGTTGCCAAGGGGTATCCGGTTTGGTACCTCGTTCCCGACGGGGTGGTGCAATACATCGCCAAGCACAATCTTTACAGTGAAGAAAGTGACTGAGCGATGACCGACCATGAAGAAGAGCGCCCGCTGACCCGACGAGAACGTCGGCTTCAGCAGATGGCGGATACGGGTCTGACGCCGGTCATCACCGCAGAGGTCGCCGCCGGAAGCACTGAGCCCGAAGGCGCGGACGCGGAAGGCGAGATCTTTATCGCTCCTGTCGATGAGCACGGTCGAACCCGCACGCGTCGCGAGATTCGTGAACTTCGGGAGGCGGCACTCGCCGAGCGTGAGGCATCGGCAGTGCAGGCGGAGGAAGCCGAGGCCTCGGCCGAGTCCGGCGTTGACGACGCGGTGACTGAAGCGATACCCGGGCAGAAGGCAGCTGAGCCCGCGGTGGCCTCGGGCGCAGAGGCCTCGACGCCCGGAGCTTCGGAAGCTCAGGTCGAGGCTGCCGCGGAGGCGGACGATCTTGATTCGAGGCTCGCGGAGACCCAGGCTTTCGACCTGCAGGATCTGGTGGAGGCAACCGCGGATTCCAGCGATGACGTCGCGCCGGCAGCGGTCTCTTTCGAAGACGAAGAGACCGTCGAGGCTCCTTCCGAGTCCCAAGACATCTCCGCGGTGTTCGAGGACGAGGCAGACATCGACTTCGTCGCCGGCGTTGCGGCAGGCGATGCGGCGACCGAGGCGATTCCTGCGGCGACGCAAGGGTACACATTCCCCGATATCGCGCCGCTCGAGGAGAATATTTCGGTGTTCGACGACCCGGCCGTGCGCACGGTCTCTCCGGGCGCCCCTGCGAAGAAGCAGAGCGAGGAGAGCGGGTTCGACGATCTGATCTCCCGTGCTGTGGCGCAAGAGGGTGCTGCGAGTGCGACGAACACCTCCGCACTGATCCTTCCGGCAATGCCCGAAGGCAGCGACTTGTCGGGCCCGATCGGCGAGACCGGTGAGCTCTTCATCACCGGATCGATCGAACTTCCGAGGTCTCTCGGTGAGACGGGCGGCCACTCAGCGCTCCTCGATTCGGTCGAGGGGGATCCGCTCGACGAACTCGGATTCGCCGAACGGCAAGCGGTCGCCGATGCGAGCATCGCACCGGTATCGGCCGCGCGTGCGGTCAGCGCCCGGGCGGTTCCCGGCCCCGTGGTCACGGAAGCCCAGAAAGAGAAAAGCAAACTTCCCCTTGTGCTCATCGCTACCGGTGGCGGCCTCGTCGTCGCGGTTGCGGCGCTGCTGGTCTGGGGAGCGACGTCAGGAATGTTTGGTTGAGCACGAACGAGAATTCACGAGCGGAGCATATGCTCCGTGTCGCGGCTACAGCCGCGGACTCGAAGGGTGCACAGGCGCCGGTCGCTCTCGAAGTGGGGGAGCACTTCGCGCTGGCCGATGTGTTCCTCATCGTGAGCGGCAGTGTCGAACGCAATGTTCAGGCCATCTCCGATGAAATCGAAGACCGCATGAACGCTGCGGGCTATCGCACCATCCGTCGCGAGGGACGCTCAGGCGGGCGATGGGTGCTGCTCGACTTCGGCGACCTCATCGCGCACGTCTTCCATCAGGAGGATCGCGACTTCTACCAGCTCGAGCGGCTGTGGAAGGACTGCCCGGTTATCGACCTGGCTCCGACACTCGCGGAGGCCGCCGATTTGCAAACCGGTCAGGTCGATAGTGTAAAGTAGAAGAGTTGTCGGGTGAGAATTCGCCCGACTTCCACGGGTCTGTGGCGCAGCTGGTAGCGCACCTGCATGGCATGCAGGGGGTCAGGGGT
>JBEBWI010000176.1:0-4326 GCA_040392345.1 Leucobacter soli
CGGGTTCTGGTCTGACATGCTCGGTTCCTCCTCTGGCCGTGCTCGTCGGCTAGCCGCGGATCGCGCGGACGAACTGCGCGAGCTCGACGGGCGCGGCCTCGTGCAGGTTGTGCGGGCCGTCGATCGTGGCGACGACGGAGTCGGGCAGCTTCTCGTGCCACTCGGCGATGAGCTCTTCGCCGACCATGCCCTGGCTCGCAGCGGCGAGCCCGACGGGCGTACCCGCCCCCTGCAGGCCGAGGAGCGGCGCCCAGAGCGCGGCGAACGGCTGCGGGTCGTCGCCGTTCGTGATCGGCAGCCGGTCGAGGTGGGCGAAGTGGTGCGCCCACTCCCATCGCCCGTCGGCGCGCTGTCGCGTGTTCAGCGCCACGCCGCGGGCGAGTGCCGTGCGGTCGTGGCCGATGCCGAATTCGACCGCGCGATCCACGATCTCATCGAGCGAGTCGAACTCGCGCTTGCCCGTGATGAAGTCGGAGACCGAGCCCGCATCGCGCTGCGGCCGCATGCCGGGCGAGATGTCGACGAGCACCAGCTCGCGCACCGTCTGCGGCCTGGTCGCAGCCAGCACGGCGGCGGTGAGGCCCCCCAGCGAGTGCCCGACGAGCGTGACCGGCTCGGGGGCGAACGCCTCGAGCGCGAGGGCGACGTCTTCGGCGAGCAGGTCGGGGCGGTAGGCCACGTCCTCCCGCCAGTCGCTGCGACCGTGCCCGGGCAGGTCGAGTGAGAGCGCGGGGGCGCCGAGCGAGAGCACCGTCGGGTCGAAGCCGTGCGCGTTGAGGCCGGCGCCGTGCAGGAACACGTACTCGGGTGCGCGCCCGGGCTCGAAGGAGAGCCCGCTGACACGCCGCCCCTCGGTGACATCGGCCCATACGCGCTCGACCGGGGGCAGCGGGGTGGATCGGCCGACGCGCTCCGCGTCGCCGGGCAGAAAACGGAACTCGTCGTCGAGATGTGTCATGCCGGAAGCCTAGCGCCTGCCTAGCGGATGCTCGGGGCCTGGTCGCCACCCGGCGTCACACTTCGGGCGGGGCGGCGAGGCAGATACCCGCCGTCCTCGAGACCCGCCTCGATCTCGAAGCGGTTCTTCAGCGGATTGCGGCCCGACAGGAAGTAGAGCAGCGGAAGAGCGAGCCCGTAGCGCCGCCACTGCGCGCGGTGCACGAGCTCGTGCCGCAGCACCGCCGCGCCGACGTTCGCATCGGTGAGGTAGCAGGCGCCGACGCAGCTGCCGCCCCGGCCGAAGGTCCACCGCGGCATGCCGGTGAAGACCCAGAGCCCGTCGTGCCGGGTCACTCGGCCCGTGCTCCAGAGCGAGCCCCAGACGAACCCCACGGCGGTCGCGTACCAGTACCCCAGACGCGCGAACGGCCAGGCGGGCGTGCCCGCGCCCGTCACTGGGCAGCTCGATCGGCCGAGGCGATCGCCGCGAGCACGCGCAGCACGCTCGGCAGGTCCTCCTGCGCAGCCGCCGGGCTGCCGGGGGCGAACTCGCAGATGGCACCGCCGGCGAGGGGCACGGTCGACACCGCGGCGCGGATCGCCGTCGTCAGCTGGGCCAGGGAGAGGCCGAACGGCTCGGGGGCGTGCACCGCGCTGAACTCGGCGGGGTCGAGCACATCGAGGTCGACGTGCACGTAGACGTGGCTGGCGCCTGTTGCGCCGATGCGACGCACGACCGACTCGGCGAACGCGTCGGCGTCGCCCTCCTCCGGCACCGGCACGTGGGCGATGCCGCGGTCCGCGACCTCGGCGTGCTCCTCCTCGTCGAACGCGCGCGTGCCCACGAGGGTGAGCATCTCGGACGAGACCGACTCGGCGAACACCAGATCGTCGACCCCCTCGCCGAGCGCGTGCCGCAGGCACATCCCCGAGATCGCGCCACTGCGCGAGGTCGCCGGGTGCTGCAGGTCGGGGTGGGCATCGAACCACAGCACCGCGAGGTTCTGCGCGCCGTGACGCTCGACCGCGGCCGCGAGGCCCGCGAGCGTCGATGCGCAGTCGCCGCCGACGGTGATGTGCGGGCCCGCGGCATCGCGCAGCAGCTGGGTGGCCGCATCGCGAGATCGCAGCACGCTGCTGAGGCGCAGCGCGGGGGTGCCCATCGCGTCGCCGGCGCCCAGCGGCACTGGCACCTCGATCGTGGTCGACGGCAGATCTTCGCGCAGGGCGGCCGCGCCGTCGCTCAGGCGCATCGCGCGCGACGAAGACGAACCCTGCCACTCGGGCATCAGGAAGTATACGGGTGCGGGCATGCGAGGACCTCGCTTCTCTACGGTGAACCCACGGTCACGAAATCGATGAGCTGCTCCACTCGGCCCACGAGGCTCGGCTCCAGGTCGCGGAACGAACGCACCCGGCCGCGTATGCGCGACCACGCATCCGCGATATCGGCGGGTTCGTCGGACGGCCAGCCCAGCGCCCGGCAGATGCCGGCCTTCCACTCGATGCTGCGCGGAATCTCGGGCCACGCGTCGAGGCCCACCCGCTCGGGCTTCACGGCCGCCCAGATGTCGACGAAGGGGTGGCCCGCGATGAGCACGTGCGCCCCGCCCGGCCCCCTGGAGATGCGCTCCGCGATCCGCGTCTCCTTGCTGCCCGTCACCAGGTGGTCGAGCAGCACGCCCGCGCGGCGCTCGGGGCCGGGCCCGAACTCGGCGAGCACCTGCTCGAGATTGTCGGCGCCCTGCAGCAGCTCGACGACCACGCCCTCGACCCGCAGGTCGTCGCCCCACACCTGCTCGACCAGCTCGGCATCGTGCTTGCCCTCGACGAAGATGCGGCTCGGCATCGCGACCCTCGCGCGCTGCTCGGCCACCGCGAACGAACCCGACGCGGTGCGCTGCCGCTGCGGCGTGCGCTTCGGCATGACGAGCGTGACCGGGCGGCCGTCGACCAGGAATCCGTCGTTCAGCGAGAACGCGCGCACCTTGCCACGGAAATCCTCGAGCTGCACGAGTCCCTCGCGCGCGCCCACGACCGCTCCGCACCACTCGCTCTCGGTGTGCTCGAGCACGAGACCGCGGGCGAGCGTCACCTGCTCGCGCTGCACCGGGCCGCGCCGCTCCTTCATCGCGGCGATCGGGTCGCTGTCATACCGGTCGTCATACACGCCCAAAGTTTACTCCCTGGTGCTTGGAGAAGCCCGCCGGTGTTATAAGGTTCGGGGGTGGATCACCCGGGCAGCGAGCGCGACGAGAGCGGCGAGAGCGGCGAGAGCGCGTCCCGGCCGCACGACCCAGAACGCCGGAGCAGGCTCGCCGGGCTGCTCGTCGACCTCACTCCGCTGCAGGCGAACCCGCAGTTCGCGAGACTCTGGATCGGCACCTCGGTCGCGCAGATCGGGGCGCAGGTCACCATCGTGGCTGTCGGCCTCCACGTCTACGAACTCACCCGATCCACCCTCGCCGTGTCGCTCGTCGCACTGTGGGCGCTCGGCCCCATGATCCTCGCCGGCTTCGTCGGCGGTGCCCTCGCCGACCGTTTCGACCGTCGCCGAGTCTCGCTCATCACCGCGATCATCGCCTGGGCGAGCATCGGCACGATGACGACGATCGCGTTCCTCGGCGTCTCCCAGACCTGGCCCTACTACGCGCTCGCCGCAGTCAACGCCGCATCCTCCACCATCATGGGGGCGACGCGCGGCGCCATCCTGCCGCGCCTGCTGCCCACGCAGCTGCTGCCCGCCGCGGCCGCGCTGAACGGCATCACCATGGGCCTGTCCGTCACCGTGGGCCCCGCGGTCGCGGGCCTCATGGTGGCCACCGTCGGCTTTTCCTGGACCTACCTGCTCGACGCCGTGCTCTTCACCGCCGCGTTCATCGGCATCTTCGGCCTGCCGCGGCTCGAACCCGAGGGCACCCGCAGCGCCCCCGGCTTCGCCTCGGTGCTCGAGAGCCTGCGCTTCCTGAAACGCGCGCCGAACGTGCGCGCGACCTTCGTGTTCGACCTCGTCGCGATGGGGCTCGGCACCCCGCGCGTCGTCTTCCCCGCGGTGGGCATGCTCGTGCTCGGCGGCGGGGCCGTCACGGTGGGCCTGCTGACGGCCTCGTTCGCGGTCGGCGCGCTCATCAGCGGGCTGCTCTCCGGCCCGCTCGGCCGGGTGCGCCTGCAGGGCAGGGCCGTCACCTGGGCGGTCGCGGCCTACGGCGGGTTCATCGCACTCTTCGGCGTCGTGCTGCTCGTCACCGGCATGGTCTCGCCCTCGGGCGACCACGGCACGCGCGAGACCGTCTGGCCGGCGCTGGTGCTGGCGTGCGCGGCGCTCGCGGGTGCCGGTGCCTCCGACAACGTGAGCGCGGTGTTCCGCACCACCATCCTGCAGGCCGC
>JBEBWI010000177.1:0-4319 GCA_040392345.1 Leucobacter soli
GCAGCCTAGTTCGCAACGCATCGCGTTGAGAACCGGCTGCGGTGGCGCTCACAGCGCCAGCCCGTGGAGGCCGGAGCGCGGCGAAGGCCCGGGTGGCGGCGTAGGAGAAAGGCATCGTCTTTCTCCGAGCTGCGCGGCCGTGCCTCAACCCGCCCACGGGGTGAGGCCGAGCAGGTCGCCGCGCCAGCGCGAGCGCAGCCAGCGATCGTGGCTCGCGACGACGAGTGCGCCAGGGTAGGCGTCGAGGGCCTCGCCGAGCTCTTCGACGAGCGTGAGCGAGAGATGGTTCGTCGGCTCGTCGAGCAGCAGCACGGGCGGCGGGTCGGCCACGAGCGCCGCGAGTGCGAGCCGCCGGCGCTGACCGACGCTGAGTGCGCCCGCGGGCTTGGCGAGGTCTCGTGGTGCGATGAGCCCGAGCGTTTCGAGCGGGGTGCGCTCGGCGAGCGCGTCTCCGACCAGCATCCGGTAGGTTTCGGCAGCGGATCGCTCGAGGTCGTCGAATTCCGCCTCCTGGGCCAGGTAGCCTGTGCGGGCGGTTCGTTCGACGGTGCCCGTGTCGGGTTCGAGTCGAGCTGCGAGCAGCGCCAGCAGCGTCGATTTGCCTGCGCCGTTCGGGCCGGTGAGCAGGATGCGGCCCCCGGAGCGCAGTTCGAGCGAGGTCTCGGCGATCCGCCCGGGTATGGAAACGCGGTGGGCCCGGACGAGCGGTGCGTCGGTGGAATCGGGCGCGACGGACCCGAAGCCGCGGAACCTGAGCGGCTCGGGCGGGCGACGTACGCGCTCGCGTTCGAGCGTCTCGAGGCGCACACGGGCGTTGCGCGCCCGTCGGGCCGTGACCCGTGCGTCCTTGTCGGCGTAGAACTTCCTGGTGATCCTCGATTCCGACTTCGACTCGTGCTTGCGATTGACCTCGTGGGCGCCGACTGCGATCTCATGCGCGAGTGCCTCGCGTTCGGCGAGCTCCGCCTCGAAGCGTTCGCGCCAGCGCTGCATCTCTTCGGCGCGTTCGGCTCGCGCGGCGGAGTAGCCCGCGCCCCAGAGCCTGACACCGAAACCGGCACCCGGATCCTCCGCCCCGTCGCCCGTCTCCCCGAGCGCACCCGCGGGCAGCGGTGACTGGTCGAGATCGAGGATCTTGGTCGCGACGGCGTCGAGCAGCGCGCGGTCGTGACTCGCGAAGATCACGATGCCCGGCCAGGCATCCAGCACTCGCTCGAGGTATGCGGCAGATGCGTCGTCGAGATGGTTCGAGGGCTCGTCGAGCAGGAGCGTGTGCGGTGCCCGCAGCAGTATCGCGGCCAGCGCGAGCCTGAGGCGCTGGCCGCCGGAGAGCTGCCCGATGGGTCGGGTGCCGGCGACCCCGGTGAGCCCCAGCCCCGAGAGCATCTCGCCGCGGGCGGCATCGGCAGCCCACGCACCGTCGCGTTCGGCGACTTCGAGGGCCTCGGCGTAGGCCGTGGCGACATCGTCATCGTCGGGCCGGGCCGCGAGCTCGGCGCCGAGGCGCTCGAGCCGGTCACGCGCGTCGAGAGCGGATCGCTGCGCGTCGTCGAGCACATCGGCGACGGTCGCCTCATCGGGGAAGGGGAGCTGCTGCTCGAGCAGCGCGACCGACCCGGGAGCGGCGATCTCTCCGGCACCGGGGTACTGCAGGCCCGCGATGATGCGCAGAAGCGACGACTTGCCGGTGCCGTTCTCGCCGACGAGGCCGAGGCGATCGCCGGGACGCGCCGTGAAGGAGACATCGGTGAGCACTCGGCGATCGCCGTACATCAGCGAAACGCCGTCGACCGAGAGGTGCGTGCGGGTCGTGACCCCGGTGTCGTGGGAGGCCGCCCGGGACGCGGCGGAGAGCGCCGGAGCGGACGTCGGGGTCGAGGTGAGAGTTTGCCGGGTTGGTGCAGGAATAGGTGCGGGCACGATGCCTCATTCGCAGATCGAAGCGATTCCACCGGGCGCGCAGAGGCCTCTGGCGTGGAACGGAGCTGCGTCAGATCTTCACGACGATGAGCGTACACGAGATGGTGGCGAATGTGAACCGTCGCCTTCCGGCCGCTCGCGGGGGTGCGCATCGTGCGGCGGTGGCGGTGGCGATGGCGTAGGCCAAGCTGCGGCGCGGCGTGTACGCGGAGAGGTGCGCCGCGATCCACTCGGGAATTTTGCTGTAGTATTGGCTGCTGTACTTCGGCGAGGGGCGCGAGCGCCCGTGATCGACGCGGTGGAGCCTCTAGCGGGCCCTTCTGACGCGCCAGTCGGCGAGGCAATCAGACAGGCGGGCCGCCCCCGCCCCGTAATGGGCGTGAGCCCGCTAAGGAGAAACCAATCATGAGCGAGACCGCAAAGCTCGTCGCGAGCGCACGCGAGACCTTCGGCAAGGGCGTTGCCCGCAAACTGCGCGCCGCAGGCAAGACCCCTGTCGTCGTCTACGGCCACGGCACCGACCCGCAGCACTTCTCGGTCGAGACCCACCCGCTGAGCCTCATCGTTCGTCACGCGAACGCGCTCATCGACCTCGACATCGACGGCACCTCGCAGCTCGTGCTCGTCAAGGACGTGCAGCGCGACCCGGTACGCCAGATCATCGAGCACGTCGACCTGGTCATCGTGAACAAGGGCGAGACCGTCGAGGTCGAGGTGCCGCTCGTGATGGAGGGCACGCCGTTCTCCGGCACCAACGCGCTGCAGGAGCTGAGCAGCATTCGACTGAGCGTCCCCGCGACCAACATCCCCGAGCATGTCGTGATCGACGTCGAGGGCCTCGAAGCCGGCACGCAGATTCTCGCCGGCGACGTGAAGCTCGCGAGCGATGAGACGCTGCTCGACCCGGCGGACCAGCTCGTCGTGCACGTCGTCGCCCAGCGCGGCGCCGCAGAAGACGAGGCAGCTGAGGGCGCCGAGTAACCACTCGTTCGCTCCGCGCTTGCGCGAGCCCGCCTGAGACGGTTTCACCGCTCTCGGCGGGCTCGTTGCTTTAGCGGGGACCGCTGGGCCGGCGGGGCTGGTCTGGCCGGTGGTGGTGCCGGTGGGATGGCGGAGACGTGTGCGATGCCGGCAATGTCGGTGCCGTGTGATTCGATGGAAGCATGTTCTGGCGCAAGCGACATGAGAAGCATGAGGAAGGCGAAGCGGTGAGCGACGCATGGCTGGTCGTCGGCCTGGGAAACCCGGGGCCGAAGTATGAGACGACCCGGCACAATGTCGGGCAGATGGCGCTCGACGTGCTCGCCGAGCGCGTCGGCGCCCGGTTCGCCGCGCACAAGACCAACTCGCGCGTCGCCGAGGGGCGGCTGGTCCCAGGCGGGCCGAAGCTCGTGCTCGCGAAGTCGAACGGGTACATGAACACCTCGGGCGGCCCGGTCGCGGCGCTATCGAAATACTTCGGTGTGCCGCCGGAGCGCGTGATCGTGCTGCACGACGAGCTCGACATCCCGTTCGACAGCATCAAGATCAAGCAGGGCGGCGGCCATGGCGGTCATAACGGCCTGCGGGACATCGCGAAGGCGCTCGGCACCCCCGAGTTCCTGCGCGTGCGCATCGGGGTCGGGCGCCCGCCGGGGCAGCAGGATCCTGCGGACTACGTGCTGAAACCCTTCGGTCAGACGGAGCGGTCGGTGCTCGGCGTGCTGCTCGAGGACGCCGCCGACGCGGCCGAGTCGCTGACCACCGACGGTCTGCTGCAGGCGCAGCAGAAGTTCCACGGGCGGGCGCGATGAGCCTTCACGGACTGAGCACGCTGCTGCAGCGTTCCGAATCGTTCGCCCGGGCTCTCGACGCGGCGGGGCTCGACACCGAGTTCGCCGCCACCGAGGCGATGCGCCCAGCGCTCATCGCCGGGCTGTTGAAGCGCAGGCGGGAGGCAGGGGATAGGGGTCCGCTGCTCGTCATCGCCGCGACGAGCCGCGAAGCCGACTCGCTGCGCGCCGCGATCGCGTCGCTGCTGCCCGATGCCGTCACCGCCGAGTTTCCCGCATGGGAGACCCTGCCGCACGAGCGGCTGAGCCCCAGCGCCGAAACCGTGGGTCGCAGGGCCACGGTGCTGCGTCTGCTGCGCGAGCACGACGGATCCACGCCGCTCGTGCTCGTCGCCTCGGTGCGGGCCGCGCTGCAACCGGTCTCACCGCACGCCGCCAACGCGACCCCCATCGTGCTGCGTGCCGGCCAGGACTCGTTAGGCCTCGAAGAGGTGTCTCGCACGCTCGTCGAACGCGCCTACACTCGGGTCGACATGGTCACCCGCCGCGGTGAGTTCGCCGTACGCGGCGGCATCCTCGACGTCTTCCCGCCCACGGCCGAGCAGGCCGTGCGCGTCGACTTCTTCG
>JBEBWI010000178.1:0-4316 GCA_040392345.1 Leucobacter soli
AGAACGACGGGTTCTCGGTGGTCGCCGCGACGAGCGTCACCCAGCCGTTCTCGACGCCGGGCAGCAGCGCGTCCTGCTGCGCCGTGGTGAAGCGGTGGATCTCGTCGAGGAACAGCACGGTCGCGACTCCGTACAGGTCGCGGTCGTTCAGCGCCCGCTCGATGACGGTGCGCACGTCCTTGATCCCGGCGGTGACTGCGGAGAGCTCGACGAAGCGGCGCCCGCTCGACTGCGCGACAGCCTGCGCGATCGTCGTCTTGCCGGTACCGGGCGGGCCCCAGAGAATGACCGATACGGCGCCCGCGCCCCCGGCGCCCTCGGCCGCGAGCACCTGCAGCGGGGAGCCCGGCCGCAGGAGATGGGTCTGTCCGACCACCTCGTCGAGCGCGCGCGGGCGCATGCGCACAGCCAGCGGTGCGGTCGGCGCGGCGAATGCCTGCGTATTCATATCTCGATGCTATCGAGCGCCGCTGACACCGCGCGGTGGCTGTGGCATAGTTGGAGAGGCATTGACACGGTCGGCGCGAGCGCCGACATCTCTATCACGACGGGTGAGCACGGTGAGCGAAACGACGAACGAACAGCCTTGGGGCCGGGTTGACGAGAACCGTACGGTTTTCGTGCGCGAGGGCGACACGGAGCGTGAGGTCGGTCAGTTCCCCGATGGCACCCCCGAAGAGGCTCTGGCCTACTACGAGCGCAAGTTCGCCGATCTCGCCGGCCAGGTGACCCTGCTCGAGGCCCGGATCAATCGCGGCACCGCCGGGGCCGAGGCCGCCGACGCCGTCGCCAAACTGCAGCAGCAGCTCGTGGATCCGGCCGCGGTCGGCGACCTGGCGTCGCTCCGGGCCCGCGTCGAGAAGCTCGCAGAAAAGGCCGGCGAACTGGGCGAGAAGCAGCAGGCGGAGCGCGAGGCGGCCAAGCAGGCAGCGCTCGAGAAGCGCGAGGCCATCGTCGTAGAGGCCGAACGGCTCGCAGCTCAGCCCGAGTCGCAGATCCGCTGGAAGGAGACGAGCCAGGCCCTGGAGCAGCTCTTCACCGACTGGCAGGCTGCGCAGCGCAGTGGCCCGCAGCTTCCGAAATCGCAGGCCGATGCGATGTGGAAGCGCTTCCGTTCGGCCAGGCAGGCCTTCGATACGGCACGCAGATCGCACTTCGCGCAGATGGACGCGACCAACAAGGACGTCAAGCAGCGCAAGGAGCGCATCATCGCCGCCGCAGAGGCCCTCGCGCCCCGCGGCACCGATGGCATCACCGCCTACCGCAGCCTGCTCGACGACTGGAAGGCCGCCGGCCGGGCGAGCCGCAAACTCGACGACCAGCTTTGGGCCCGCTTCAAGGCCGCCGGCGATGTGCTCTACGAGGCGAAGGCCGCCGAGGCCGCGCAGACCAACGAGGAGTACACGGCGAATCTCGAGGCGAAGCAGGCTCTGCTCACCGAGGCAGAGCCGTTGCTTCAGGCGACCGACCGCGTCGCGGCGCGCAAGCAGCTCACCGCATTGCAGCTGCGCTGGGACGAGATCGGCCGGGTGCCCCGGGAGTCGCTGCGCGATGTCGAGGGGCAGATGCGCAAGATCGAAGATCATGTGAAGCATCTCGAGGACGAGCACTGGCGGAAGACCAACCCCGAGACGAAGGCTCGCAGCGAGGGTCTGCGCGGGCAGCTCGAGACCTCGATCGCAGAGCTCACCGCCGAGATCGCTTCGGCCAAGGACGCCAAGTCCCGCGCGGATGCGGAGCAGAAGCTGGCCACGCAGCAGTCGTGGCTCGCCGCACTCGGCGACTGACTGCGAGTTATCCACAGATTGCAGGTGCGCGGCCCACGGGACGCGCACCTGCTTCAGCATTGGGAGCATGACTCGTCGCTCGCCGTCCGCGCTTCCCGAGATGCCGTCGCCTCCGCGCTTCGATCTGTGGCCCGAGGCGCTGCGCTCCGCCGAACGCCTCCGCGGCACGCTCGTGCCGTGCGGGCCGGGGCTGCGCGGTGTCGGCTGGCCCGAAACGCCGAGGGTGCGACTCGCGGCGCTCGCGCCGTGGCTGGCCGATGGGCGGATCGCCGTCTACCTCACTGCGGCATGGGTGTGGGGGGCCGCCCGCGGCCCGGGGCATCCGCTTCGGGTCAGCACCCGGCCCGGGAGTCGTAACACCACGGTCGTACCGAGCGGAACCCGAGTTCACGAGCTACGCCTCTCCCCCTCGGAGTGCGCCCGCTTCGGCGGGTTCTCGGTTACGACGCCCCTGCGTACGGCCACCGACCTGCTCTACGACGACGAACGGTTCGGAACTCGGCAGCGCGTCGCCGTGCGGCTGCTGCTACCGCTCATCGACGGCGGTATCGACGCCCTGCGCGCGCACTTGAGCGAACGAACTCGACCGAAGCGCCCGCGAGCACTCGCCCGGTTGAACGGTGCACGAGAGCACGAGGCGCACCACGCTGCTGAACGTCAGCCGCCGTTCATGCGATAGGCGTCGTACACGCCTTCGATGCGGCGCACGGCGTTCAGCACGTGATCGAGGTGGGTGGTGTTCGCCATCTCGAAGACGAACCTGCTGATCGCGAGACGCGAGCTCGAGGTCTGCACTGAGGCGGAGAGGATGTTCACATGGTTCTCGGAGAGCACACGGGTGACATCGGAGAGCAGCCCCGAGCGGTCGAGGGCCTCGACCTGTATGTGCACGAGGAAGATGCTCTTCGATGTAGGCGCCCACTCGACTTCGACGATGCGGTCGACCTGCCGCTCGAGCGCCTGGAAGTTACGGCAGTCGGTACGGTGCACCGAGACCCCTTGACCTTTCGTGATGAAGCCGCGGATATCGTCGCCGGGCACTGGAGTGCAGCACTTGGCGAGCTTCACGAGCACATCGGAGGCTCCCTTGACGACGACGCCGGCGTTCGACTCCGTCTTCCCTGCCCGCACCGGAGCGGACACCGGCAGCGCCGTGACGCCCGGCTCGGAGGAGGCGGCGTCGCGATCCACCAGCGCCGTCACCTTCTCGATGACCGACTGCGCAGAGACGTGGCCTTCGCCGATTCCTGCGAACAGACCCGCGACGTCGAGGTAGCGCAGCTGCAGCGCGACCTGCTGGATCGCCTCGGAGTTCATCACCTGGTGCAGCGGCAGACTCTGCTTGCGCAGCGCCTTCGTGAGTTCGTTCTTGCCGAGCTCGACCGCCTCCTCGCGGCGCTCCTTCGTGAACCACTGACGAATCTTGTTCTGCGCCCGCTTGCTCTTGACGAATGACAACCAGTCCTTGTTGGGACCGGCGTTCGGATCCTTCGAGGTGAAGACCTCGACCACGTCGCCGTTGTGCAGGGCGGTCTCGAGGGGCACCAGGCGGCCGTTCACCCGCGCGCCCATGGTGCGATGCCCCACTTCGGTGTGCACCGCATATGCGAAATCAACCGTGGTACCCCCTGCAGGCAGGCCGATCACGCGCCCCTTCGGGGTGAATACGTAGACCTCCTTGGCCCCGATCTCGAATCTGAGCGCGTCGAGGAACTCACTCGGGTCCTCGGTCTCCGCCTGCCAATCCGAGATGTGGGCGAGCCACGCCATGTCGTTCGACGAGGGGGCCCCGCTCGGCGCGCCCTGCTTGTACTTCCAGTGCGCGGCGACACCGTACTCGGCGCGCTGGTGCATCTCGAAGGTTCGGATCTGAATCTCGACCGCGCGCCCGTCTGGGCCGATCACGGTCGTGTGCAGCGACTGGTAAAGATTGAACTTCGGTGTGGCGATGTAATCCTTGAATCGCCCGGGGATCGGTGTCCATCGGGCGTGCACCGCGCCGAGCACTCCGTAGCAGTCGCGGATCGAGTGCACGAGCACCCGGATGCCGACGAGGTCGTAGATGTCGTCGAAGTCGCGGCCCCGCACGATCATCTTCTGATAGATCGAGTAGAGCTCCTTCGGCCGGCCTGTGACCTCGCCCCGGACCTTCGCATCGCGCAGATCCTGCTCGATCGAGTGGATCACCACGCCCACGAGCTCTTCGCGCTTGGGGTTGCGCTGGCTCACCAGATTCTCTATCTCGGCATACAGCTTCGGCTTGAGCACCGCGAACGAAAGATCTTCCAGCTCGGTCTTCATCGATTGGATGCCCAACCGATGCGCGAGCGGCGCATAGATCTCGAGCGTCTCCTGCGCCTTCCGCTTCGCGGAATCGCCGGGCACGAACCCCCAGGTGCGCGCGTTGTGCAGACGGTCGGCGAGCTTGATCACGAGCACGCGGATGTCGCGCGACATGGCAACGACCATCTTTCGCACGGTCTCGGCCTGCGCCGAGTCTCCGTACTTCACCTTGTCGAGCTTGGTGAC
>JBEBWI010000179.1:0-4289 GCA_040392345.1 Leucobacter soli
TCGAACGCGATCATTCTCACGCGGGAAGGCGCCTCGGTGGGAGTCGGTATGGGCCAGGTCAACCGCGTCGACTCGTGCCGTCTCGCAGTGGATCGCGCGGGCGACCGGGCGCGGGGAGCCGTGGCCGCCTCCGACGCCTTCTTCCCCTTCGCCGACGGGCTGCAGGTGCTGCTCGACGCGGGCGTGCGCGCCGTGGTGCAGCCGGGCGGGTCGGTGCGCGATGCCGAGGTGATCGCCGCTGCCGAGGCGGCCGGAGCGACGATGTACTTCACCGGCGAGCGGCACTTCTTCCACTGATCCGCGCGTCATCGTCAGACGTGGGCAAGCCTTGCCTTCTTTGCGCCCGGGCTCGTAGACCGGGAGAATTGATCCATGGAAATCGTCAAGGGGATTCTGGTCGTTCTGCACATCGTCGGCTTCGCCGCGGTGTTCGGAAGCGCAATGGCGCAGCTGCCCGCGGTGAAGCGGGGCGCCGCGGTCATCACGAGCGGCCTGTTCCACGGGCTGAACACGATGTTCCTCACGGGCATCCTGCTCGTCGGCATGAAGTACATGCTCGACGAGCCGGTGAACAACCTGAAGATCACCCTGAAGATGGCCGTGCTCATCGTGATGATCGTGCTCACGCTCATGAATCGCAAGAAGGAGAGCGTCTCGGGCGGCGTGCTCGGCGCCATCGCCGGCCTCGGCGTGCTGAACGTCGCGCTCGCGGTGCTCTGGCACTGATCCGGCTCATCCGCTGATTCGCTGATTGTGCACTGAACCCCGGGAACGCTCCGGGGTTCAGTGCGTTACGGTTCGGTGCGAGGTGCGTCGACCCGGCGACTCATCATCGGCGAGTGTTCTGCGGTCGCCGTTCGCTGCCGTTAGTCCGCCACGCGCGTGAGGGTGCCGATCTCGGTGTCTTCCGCATCCGACACGATCAGCGTGTCGCCGTCGATCCGCGCTGTCGCCCCGTTCACGAGCCAGGTGTCGACGCCCTCGCAGAACATCATCGTCGAGCCGACCGCCCCGAGATCGACCGTGCTGCCGTCGACCGTGTAGCTGCCGAAGAGGCGGTTGCAGCCGTCGCTGCCGCTGAACGAGCCGTCCGCGGCGAACTCGAGGGAGGGCAGGCCCGGTACGTCGGGCTCGCCCCAGACGCCCACGACCGAAGTCGGGCCGCCGGAGGCGCAGGCTGCGAGGCCGAGCGCGGCTGACGCGATCGCGGCTGTGGCGAGCAGTGTCTTCAGTGTGCGCTTCATGGTTTCAGCGTAGCGATTCCTCGAAGAACGGCGCCAGGAATATTTACTTGAAAGTTTGCGTAAATAGATTCATTCGAATATAGTTGAGGCATCAACCACCTCTCCGGGGCTCGTGAACAGGCGTTCTCGAGCATGCGGGGCAGTACGAGGGAGCATCATGGAATTCGGAGTCTTCTCGGTCGGCGACCTCACCGCCGACCCCACGACGGGCGTCACCCCGAGCGAGCATGAGCGCATCAAGGCGCACGTCGAGATCGCGAAGAAGGTCGAAGAGATCGGCATGGACGTGTTCGCCACCGGTGAGCACCACAACCCGCCGTTCTTCCCCTCCTCGCCGACCACGAGCCTCGCCTACATCGCCGCCGTCACGGAGCGCATCACGGTCTCGACCGCCACGACGCTCATCACGACCAACGACCCGGTGAAGATCGCTGAGGACTACGCGACGCTGCAGCACCTGGCCGACGGCCGCGTCGATCTCGTCATGGGCCGGGGCAATACGGGCCCGGTGTACCCCTGGTTCGGCAAGGACATCAGGCAGGGCATCCCGCTCGCCTTCGAGAACTATGCGCTGCTGCGCCGGCTCTGGGAGGAGGAGATCGTCGACTGGGAGGGGAAATTCCGCACTCCGCTCAACGGCTTCACCTCGACCCCGCGCCCTCTCGACGGCCTGCCGCCCTTCGTGTGGCACGGGTCGATCCGCAGCCCCGAGATCGCGCATCAGGCCGCCTACTACGGCGACGGTTTCTTCGCCAACAACATCTTCTGGCCGAAGGAGCACTACCAGCGGCTCATCGCGATCTACCGCGAGCGCTACGAGCACTACGGTCACGGCAAGGCCCACCAGGCCATCGTCGGTCTCGGCGGCCAGTTCTTCATGGCGAAGAACTCGCAGGACGCGATCCGCGAGTTCCGCCCCTACTTCGACAATGCGCCCGTATACGGGCACGGGCCGAAGCTCGAAGACTTCATGGAGCAGACTCCCCTCATCGTGGGCAGCCCCCAGCAGGTGATCGATCGCACCCTCTCGTTCCGCGACTGGGCCGGCGACTACCAGCGACAGCTGTTCCTCATCGACCATGCGGGCCTGCCGCTGAAGACGGTGCTGAACCAGCTCGACATGTTCGGCGAACTCGTGCTGCCCGTGCTGCGCGAGGAGTTCGCGAAGGGTCGCCCGGCCGATGTGCCCGAGACCCCGACGCACGCGAGCCGACTGGCCGCACGGGCCGCTGCGCAAGCGATCGAGAGTGCGGGAGCGGGGAGCGAAGCGTCCGCGGGCGTCGAGAGCCTGGCGCCCGCATCATGACCGGGCGGAGCGGCGGAGCGGCGCGCGAGGCGGTAGCGGCGTGGGAGTCGCTCTTCCGTGCCCAGTCCGAGCTGTTCCGGGGATTCTCGCAGTCTCCGGTGTGGCACGGGCGCACCATGCGCGAGTACGACGTGCTGTACCAGCTGAGCCTCGCTCCCGAGGCGGGGATGCGGCAGCGCGACCTCACGGATCGGCTGCTCATCTCGCAGCCATCGCTCAGCAGAATGATCGACCGCATGGTCGACGAAGGGCTGATCGACCGCAGCCCCGATCCCCGCGATGGCCGCGGCGCCATGCTCTGCCTCACGGCCGACGGGCGCGCGCTGCAGCGCCGCATCGGCGCCGGGCATGCGAGCGACGTGGCGAAGGCCATGCGCGGCAGGCTGAGCGACGCAGAGCTCGTGCAGTTGCGCCAGCTCACCGACCGACTCACCGGGGCGGATGGGCCCCGGGACACGACTGGAGGAACCCGCTCATGAATGCGACACTCGCGACCCAGGAGGCCCCGACGACCGTGAAGCTCGTCGCAGTCTCAGGAGGCCTGGGAGCGCCCTCGAGCACCCGACTGCTCTCCGACCGCATCGTCTCCCACGCGTCACGAGCGCTCGAGGCGCACGGCATCGCTTCCGACATCATCGTCATCGAACTGCGCGAACTCGCGGTACCGATCGCGAACAATCTGGTCACCGGCTACGCCGAGCCCGCGCTCGCGGCCGCTCTCGATGCGGTGCGGGAGGCCGACGGTCTCATCGTGGTCACCCCGGTGTTCAACGGCTCGATGGCGGGACTGTTCAAATCCTTCTTCGACCTGCTGCTGCCCGAAGATCTGCAGGGCACCCCGGTGGTGCTCGGCGCGACGGGCGGCAGCGCCAGGCACTCCCTCGTCATCGATTTCGCACTGCGCCCCCTGTTCTCCTACCTGCGCACGCTGCCGGTGCCCACGGGCATCTTCGCGGCCACGTCCGACTGGGGTAGGAGTGCGGGGGATGAGGCGAGCACCGACGGCATCGACGCTCGCGCCGGCCGCGTGGCCTACGAGCTCGCCGATGCGGTCCGTCTCGGCATCGCCGGCGCGACGCCCGTCGCGTCGGCAGACGGGCAGGAGGCCCCGACGATCGCCGCGACCGCCGGAGACTTCTCGGTGCGGACCCGCGAGGAGAACGAGCGCCGGATGCAGCACGAAGGATTCGCCGATCTCATGGCGCAGTTCGCCGGAGCCGCGGTCTGAGCGACACGCCGGGTAACCAACTCGAAATAAACATCCACGAATAAATGAATCACCGGGCGCGGGCTGTCGTGATTCGCGAATCATGCCTGAAATCACTTGAGGGAGAAAACATTCAGATGTAGGTTGTATGGCACCCACCCGTTTTCTCGGGGGGACCAGTTACTGGCGAAGTACGAGGGAGTACATACGACCATGGCCGAAACAACACACGCTGTCGAACACGATGAGGATGCCGCGCACCTGGCATCCCTCGGGTACGAATACGACACGACGTTCAAGCGTGAGATGGGATTCTGGGGCAACGTCTCCCTGGGATTCACCTATCTCTCGCCGATCGCAGGCGTCTACGCGATGTTCGCCTTCTCGTTCATGGCGGCCGGCCCGCCCATGGCGTGGGCGCTCGTCATCGCGCTCGTCGGCCAGTTCTTCGTCGCCCTCATCTTCGGTGAGGTCGTCTCGAACTACCCGGTCGCCGGCGGCGTCTACCCCTGGTCGCGCCGTCTCTGGGGTC
>JBEBWI010000180.1:0-4276 GCA_040392345.1 Leucobacter soli
CGCTGGACGCACGTCGACGACCACTTCATCGGCGGCGCCTGGGTGGCCGCGGAGGGCTCTCGCGCGAGTGGCGCCCGGCGCATCGAGGTCGTGAACCCGGCCACCGGGGCGACCTGGGGCAGCGTGCCCATCGCGAGCACCGCCGAGGTCGACGCGGCGATGGCCGCCGCCCGACGCGCGTTCGATTCGGGGCCGTGGCCGCGCATGGCGCCGTCGGAGCGTGCGGCGGTGCTGCGTCGTTTCGCCGACGAGGTCGAGGCGCGCGCCGAGGCGTTGTCGCTGACGAACACGAGCGAGAACGGCAGCCCGGTCTCGGAGACCGGCGGTGCCGCGGCGAACGCAGCCGGAATCCTGCGCTACTTCGTGGGCCTTGCGCCGCACCTCGAGCGCGAAGACGTGCGGGCCTTCCCGAGCGGGGTCGGGGAGAGCGTGGTGAAGCGCGATCCTGTGGGCGTGTGCGCGCTCATCGCCCCCTGGAACTTCCCGATCAACCTCGTCGTGATCAAGCTCGCGCCCGCGCTGCTCGCCGGCAACTGCGTCGTGATCAAGCCGGCATCGCCGACTCCGCTGTCGATTCGCCACATCGTGGAGGCGGCCGATGCCGCGGGGGTGCCCGCCGGCGTCGTGAACCTCATCACCGGCAACGGACGCACGGGCGACGCGATGGTGAGGCACCCGCTCGTCGACAAGGTCGCCTTCACCGGGTCTACCGAGGTGGGGCGGCGCATCGCGGCCGCCTGCGGCGAACTGCTGCGGCCGGTCACGCTCGAGCTCGGCGGCAAATCCGCCGCGATCCTGCTCGACGACGTCGACCTCGAGGCGTTCACCCGGGTGTTCATGCGCTCGTGCATGCGCAACACGGGGCAGACCTGCTACATCTCGACCCGCATCCTCGCACCGCGTTCGCGCTACGAGGAGATCGTCGACGCCATCGCCGGCGTGGTCGCCGGGGCGGCTCAGGGCGATCCCCTCGATCCCGCGACCGTGTTCGGCCCGGTCGCGCATCGCGGTCAGTACGACTCGGTGCTCGAGCACCTCGCCTCGGCGCGCGCCGAGGGCGCCAGGTTCGCGACCGGGGGCGACCCGCTGCCCGGCCCCGGGCTGTTCATCGCGCCCACCGTACTCGCCGACGTGACGCCCGAGATGCGCGTCGCGCGCGAGGAGATCTTCGGGCCGGTGGTGACGGTGCAGGCGTACGACACGATCGACGAAGCGGTCGAGCTTGCGAACAGCACGCCGTTCGGTCTCGGCGGCATCGTGTTCTCGGCCGACGAACAGCGCGCGTTCGCGGTGGCGGAACGGGTCGATACCGGCTCGGTCGGGGTGAACTTCTTCGCCTCGAATCACGCGGCGCCGTTCGGCGGTCGGCACGATTCGGGCCTGGGGGTCGAGTACGGCATCGAGGGTCTCGAGCAGTACGTCAGCTTCAAGTCGATCCACCGCGCCGCCCGCTAGCCCTGGCTGGCAGTTTGAAACTCTCGCAAGTTGGTAGTCGTCGCCCCAAGGCCCGCGATTTTGGGGCGACGACTGCCAAGCTGCGAGCGAAAGGGCGGGGAGAAGCGAGCGAGAAGCCGGCGAAGCGGCGGGGAGAAGCCAGCGACCGCGTCAGCGGAGCGGCGGCGTGCGGGGCGGGGCCTCGCGCCTCGCACGTGTCGCCTCGAACGCCGCCGCGAATCCCAGCAGACGCGTGTCGTCGTAGGCGCGCCCGGCGATCGTGAGGCCCACGGGCATGCGGGTGTCTTCCATCACGCCCATGGGCACGGTCACGGTCGGTATGCCGAGATGGCGGATCGCGAGATTGCCGTTGGCGATCCACACCCCGTTGCGCCAGCCGAGGTCCGCCGACGCCTCGTTCACGTCCATGTCGGCCGGGCCGACGTCGGCGACTGCCGGGAAGACGACGGCGTCGAGGCCGAGCTCGTCCATCCACTGCTCCAGGTCGACCTGCCGTGTGAGCTCGAGCCCGCGGAAGCCGGCCTCGAGCTCGGGGATCTCGGTAAACGACGCGACCGGGTGCTCGCGCACCTGGCCCGGGTACTCGGCGATGTCGTCGTCGAAGCCGGTGTAGCGGTCGGGCAGCGCCCCCTCGGGGTGCGGGAAGATCTCGGCGCCGTCGACGCCGGTGAGATCGGGCAGCGCCGGGTCGCCGTTCGCTCGCAGGAAGTCGTCCCACGCCCACGCCGACAGGTCGACGATCTCGCGCTTCAGGTACTCGGGGGTGACGAAGCCGCGGGTGGTGATCTTCGGCGCGCCGGGCCGGTCGCCCTCGTAGTTCGACACCACCGGCAGGTCGACCTCGACCACCTCGGCGCCGTGCGCCTCGAGGTCGCGCCGCGCCGCCTCCCAGAGCGCGATCACCGACGCGCGGGTGTCGATGCGGCGACCGGTGGGGCCTCCGATGCCCGGGTGATCGGCGGTGCCCGCCTCGGGGTCGGCACCGATGTACATCTTCGGCACGCCGAAGCGACGGCCCGCGAGGGCCCCCGGCGCCCCCGGCGTGCCCGTCGGGGTATCGGAGGCGAGCGCCCGGTAGCTCTCGGGCCGCACCTCGGAGACCGGCGGCAATGCCACCCAGGGCTGCGCCCGCCACAGGTCGCCGCGCGTCTCGGGGTCGTCGGCGACGATCACGTCGAGCACCTCGAAGAGGTCTGCCATGGTGCGGGTGTGCGGCACCACGACGTCCATGGTGGGCACGAGCGGCCAGTTGCCGCGCACCGAGATGACGCCGCGGGAGGGGGTGTAGGCGCAGAGCGCATTGTTCGATGCGGGCCCGCGGCCGCTCGACCAGGTTTCTTCGCCCAGGCCGAACGCGGCGAAGCTCGCCGCCGTCGCGGTGCCCGAGCCGTTCGACGAGCCCGAGGCGAAGGGCGCGGTCAGGTAGTCGGCGTTGTAGGGGCTCTCGGCCCGCCCGTAGACACCGCGCTGCATGCCGCCGTTGGCCATGGGCGGCATGTTCGTGAGGCCGAGGCAGATCGCGCCGCCGGCCCGCAGGCGCTCGATGGTGAACGCGTCGCGCTGCGCGACGAGTCCCGCGAAGGCGGGGCTGCCGGCGGCCGCGGTGAGCCCGCGCACCAGGTAGCTGTCCTTCGCCGTGTAGGGGATGCCGTCGAGCGGGCCGAGCACTTCGCCGCTGGCGCGCCGCTCGTCGGAGGCGCGCGCCTCGTCGAGCGCGTGCTCGTTGCGCACGACCACGGCGTTCAGCGCTGTGGCGGTGCCGGGCGCATCGTAGGCGTCGATGCGGGCGAGGTAGGCGCGCACCAGCTCGACGCTGGTGGTGTCGCCGCGTTCGAGCGCGTCGCGCAGCTCGGCGATGCCGGTTTCGACCACGTCGATCATCGGGGGCTCCTCACTGGTTCGATCGATATCGGTTCGGCCGCGAGGCCGGAGTCGGTTCAGACCCGCGGCTGCTGCTGGGTGATGCAGTGCACGCCGCCGCCGCGGGCGAAGATGGGCCGGGCGTCGACGGTCACGACGCGGCGGCCCGGGTACACGCGCTCGAGCACGCGTCGCGCGTTCGCGTCGGCCTCCTCCTCGCCGAAGCCGCAGGCGATCACGCCGTCGTTCACGACGAGGTGGTTCACGTAGCTCCAGTCGACGAAGCCCCCGTCGCCCGAATCGGCACTGTCACCCGACCCTGCCCCGTCGCGCAGGGTCGCGGGCGCGGCGATCTCGACGATGTCGAACTTCCGCCCCGCGGCGTCGGTCTGCGTCTCGAGGTGCGCGCGCAGCTGCGCGGTCACGGCGTAGTCGGGGTGAGCGGGGTCGGTCTGCGTGTGCAGCAGCAGGGTGCCGGGGCTCGGAACGGTCGCGACGATGTCGACGTGCCCGCTCGTGCCGAACTCGTCGTAGTCGCGGGTGAGGCCGCGCGGCAGCCAGACGGCGTGGTGCGCGCCGAGGGTGCGCGCCATCTCGGCTTCGACGCCGGCCTTGTCGGCGTAGCGGTTGCGGCGCGGGTCGAGCTGCACGGTCTCGGTGAGCAGCACGGTGCCCTCGCCGTCGACGTGAATTCCGCCGCCTTCGTTCACGAGCAGCGAGTGGATCCGCTCCGCCCCGGTGAGCTCTGCGATCCGCTCGCCCAACCGCGCCGAGAGCTGCCACTCGGCCCATTCGGGGTCGCCCCACCCGTTGAAGATCCAGGTCACGGCGCCGAGCACGCCGGGACGCTCGTCGTCGACGACGAAGGTGGGGCCGAAGTCGCGCATCCAGAACTCGTCGAGCGGCGCCTCGACGATCTCGATCTCGCCCGCGAGCATGCGCCGGGCGCGGGCGACCTCGC
>JBEBWI010000181.1:0-4272 GCA_040392345.1 Leucobacter soli
CAAGGAGTCGCACCCGCACGACGTGCAGATGGTCGTCGAGGCGCCGAACTACAAGCGGTAGGCCTCGAGGAGTCGGCTCGGATCGCCGGCGGAGTTTCGGCTCGGTGGTGCGGGGCAGCGCACCGCCGAGCCGATTGTTTCATGCTGCCCGCGGCACGGCTCACCCCGCCGTTCGGTCGCCGTTCACGCGGGTGGCGGTAGGCTGGTGTGGTGACTAACCAGATCGAGATCGGCCGCGGGAAGCGGGCAAGGCGCGTCTACACCTTCGACGAGATCGGCATCGTACCGACCCGTCGCACGCGCGACCCCGAGTTGGTCTCCACCAATTGGTCGATCGACGCCTTCCAGTTCGACATCCCCGTGCTGGGCGCCCCCATGGATTCGGTGATGTCGCCGGCCACGGCGATCGCGCTCGGCAAGCTCGGGGGCCTCGGCGTTCTGAACCTCGAGGGGCTGTGGACCCGGTACGACGACCCGCAGCCGCTGCTCGACGAGCTCGCCGCCCTCGGCGATGACGCCGAGACCGTGAAGCGCATGCGCGAGATGTACGCGGCGCCCATCAAGCCCGAGCTGATCCGCGACCGCCTCGGCGAGATCCGCGCCGCGGGCGTCACCGTGGCGGGCGCGCTCTCGCCCCACCGCACCGCCGAGTTCTCGGACGCCGTGATCGGCGCGGGCGTCGACCTCTTCGTGATTCGCGGCAACACGGTCTCCGCCGAGCACGTCTCGGTCGGCGGGCGGGTGCCGCTCAACCTCAAGCAGTTCATCTACGAGCTCGACGTTCCCGTGATCGTCGGCGGCGCCGCGACCTACCAGTCGGCACTGCACCTCATGCGCACCGGCGCCGCGGGCGTGCTCGTCGGCTTCGGCGGCGGCGCCTCCTCGACCACGCGCGCGACGCTCGGCATCCGCGCCCCCATGGCCTCGGCGATCGCCGACGTCGCGGGTGCGCGCACCGACTACCTCGACGAGTCGGGTGGCCGCTACGTGCACGTCATCGCCGACGGCGGGCTCGGCACTTCGGGCGATCTCATCAAGGCCATGGCCTGCGGTGCCGACGCGGTGATGCTCGGTGCGGCGCTCGCGCGCGCGACCGACGCTCCCGGCAGCGGCTGGCACTGGGGTCAGGAGGCGCACCACGACGACCTGCCCCGAGGCAAGCGCATGCACGTCGGCGGGGTCGCCACGCTCGAGGAAGTCATCGCGGGCCCGGCGCACGTCGCCGAGGGCACGACGAACCTGATGGGCGCGCTGCGCCGCGCGATGGCGACCACCGGCTACTCCGAGCTCAAAGAATTCCAGCGCGTGGACATCGTCTACGCAGAACGGTAGAGATCATGGTTGCGCAGGACTCCCGTCACACCGAACGCTTGGGCCCTGTGGAGCGCGATGCCGCCATCGCGACGCTGCGCGACCCCGATCACGAACTCGACGTGCTCGTGATCGGCGGCGGCATCACGGGCACCGGCGCGGCGCTCGACGCGGTGACGCGCGGCCTCTCGACCGGAATGGTCGAGTCGCGCGACTGGGGGTTCGGCACGTCGAGCCGTTCCTCGAAACTCGTGCACGGCGGGATCCGCTATCTCGAACAGCTGAACTTCTCGCTGGTGCGCGAGGCGCTGATCGAGCGCGGGCTGCTGCTGCAGCGCATCGCCCCGCACCTGGTGCGCCCCGTGCGCTTCCTGTACCCCGTGACGACTCCGTTCATCGAACGGCTCTACGTCGGCGCCGGCATGATGCTCTACGACGTGTTCGCCCGCACCGGCCCCCGCCCGCCGGGGGTGCCCTGGCACCGGCACGTCTCGCGCAAGCGCCTGACGCGCGACGCCCCGGGCCTGCGCCGGAACGCGTTCCGCGGCGGCATCGCCTACAGCGACGCCCAGGTCGACGACGCGCGCTACGTCGCGACCCTCGCGCGCACGGCCGCCGCCTACGGCGCGCACGTCGCCAACCGGGTGCGGGTCGAGAGCTTCCTCAAGGTGGGGGAGCGCGTGGTCGGCGTCGTCGCACGCGACCTCATCGCGGGCGAGACCTTCGAGATTCGAGCCAAGCAGGTGGTCAACGCCACAGGTGTGTGGACGAACGACCTGCAGGAACTCGTCGGGGAACGGGCGACGTTCTCGGTGCGTGCGTCGAAGGGCGTGCACCTCGTGGTGCCTCGGGACCGCTTCCGCTCGAAATACGGGCTGCTGCTGCGCACCGAGAAGAGCGTGCTCTTCATCATCCCTTGGGGCCGGCATTGGCTCATCGGCACCACCGACACCGACTGGCAGCTCGACAAGGCGCACCCCGCGGCGACCGCGGCCGACATCGACTACCTGCTCGCGCACGTGAACCGAGTGCTGAAGACGCCGCTCACCCGTGATGATGTCGAGGGGGTGTTCGCGGGTCTGCGGCCGCTGCTCGCCGGCGAGAGCGACGAGACCTCGAAGCTGTCGCGCGAACACCTGGTGGCACAGCCGGTGCCGGGTCTCGTCATGGTCGCGGGCGGCAAGTTCACCACCTACCGTGTCATGGCCAAGGACGCCATCGATGCGGCGGCCGACGCGCTCGACGGTCGTGTGCCCGCCTCGATCACGCACGACCTGCCGCTGCTCGGCGCCGAGGGGTACCGTGCAGCATGGAACCGTCGCGCCCGCGTGGCCAGTGCGTTCGGCGTGCACCAGACCCGCATCGAGCACCTGCTGCGTCGCTACGGTTCGCTCACGGGCGAACTCCTCGACCTGATCCGCGAGCGCCCCGAACTGGCCGAGCCGCTGCCCGGCGCCGACGACTACCTCGGCGCCGAAGTGGTGTACGCGGCGAGCCATGAGGGCGCGCTGCACCTCGACGACGTGCTCGCCCGGCGCACCCGCATCTCCATCGAGGCGTGGGATCGCGGCGTCTCGGCGGCTCCGGTCGCGGCGGCGCTGATGGCGGGCGTGCTCGACTGGTCGGCCGAGCGGACGAATACCGAGGTGGATCGCTACCTCGCCCGGGTCGAGGCCGAGATCGCCAGCCAGCAGCAGCTGACCGACGAGGCCGCAGACCGCGTGCGCCTGGAGGCCCCCGAGCCGAGCGCCTGAGCCGGGTTTCGGGGCCGAGCGTCTGCATCGGGCGCTCGTGCCGGGCCCTCAGGTTCGCGCAGTGCAGGCTCGATAGAATCGGTGGGCACCGTGATCCACCCCGTGCATCGCGGAAACCGAAACCGGATCGCACCCGCCCACCCAAGGAGCGCTGAACCATCAGCACCGCATCGCCACCCTCACGGCGCCCGCAGTACGAGGGCGAGCCGACGCTGCGGCAGGTGATGCGCAGACCGCAGTGGATCGGCGCGCTGCTGCTGGCGCTGGTCGTTGCCGGCGCGTTCGCCTGGCTCGGGCAGTGGCAGCTGGGATTCGCGATTCAGAGCGACGCCGAAGGCGCCGCCGACAGCGAGATCGTGCGACCCATCGACCAGGTCACGCAGCCGGGGAGCCCCGTCGACGACGCGGCAGGGGGCATGGTGCTCAGCGCCACCGGCGTGCTCGTGAGCGGCGATTTCACCGTCGTCGAGCAGCGCATGCACGCAGGCCAGGAGGGGGCATGGGTCGCCGGCCACCTCGCCACCCCGCACGGCCACCTCTCGGTGGCGATCGGGTGGGCGCCCTCGGTCGCGGTCGCCGAGCGCGCGATCGGCGAATTGGAGGCGCGGGTAGCCGTACCCGCCATCGAGCTCGCGGTCGAAGGGCGGTACATGCCCTCCGACGCCCTGGTCATCCCGACGCCTTCGGAGGATCCCGAGCGCGTCACCAGCATGGTGCCCGCCCAACAGGTGAACCTGTGGCAGCCCTTCGAAGGTCCCGCCTATGCGGGCTTCGCGGTGCTGCACCCGGCCACGGCGGGGGAGCCGCTCGACACGAGCGATCTCGCCGCGCTCGGCCTCGAGACGATCGAATCCGTGCCGCCGCTGCCCGCCGAGACGATCAACTGGCTCAATCTGTTCTACGCCGTCGAATGGGTCGTGTTCGCCGGGTTCGCGATCTTCTTCTGGTACCGGCTCGCGCGCGACGCGTGGGAGAAGGAGCACGAGTTGAAGATGCTCGCCGCAGGGGAGCACGGCGCCGAGCGCACGGCAGCGCACACTTCCTCACCCGAATAGAATGGACACCATGGTTCTGCAGCCCAAGCCCGCCGACTACCCGCAGATTCGGCGGGCGCTGAAGATCTACAAGGTCACGTCGGTGATCACCGGCGTGATGCTGCTCCTGCTGTGCGCCGTGATGGTGATGAAGTACGCCTTCAACGTGCAGC
>JBEBWI010000182.1:0-4271 GCA_040392345.1 Leucobacter soli
CGAACACGGTGCAGATGAAGAAGAGCTCGTCCCAGATGCCGACCGCGCCGACGCCGACGAAGAGGCGCGCGATGAGCTCGGGGCTGTCGACCACCGGCCAGTTGCGGTACACGCCCGAGGTGATGAAGTAGTAGGGCAGGATGAGCCAGCCGAGCACGACGACCGCGGCGAGCCATGCCCAGTGCGTGAACCCCCAGCGCTCCCGGTTGAACCACGGGAATCCGGTCGCCCGGTCACGATAGACGAAGCGCGAGACGAGGTAGGGCACGGCGACCGCGCCGCCGAGCGCAAGGGTGAAGCGCACCATTGCGAGGGTGTCGAGCTCGGCCGCGAGCGGAATGGTGCGCACGATGCCGAGGCCGATCGCGATGAGCGAGAGGTCGCGCAGCAGCGACGGGGGCCGCGGCGACAGAGACGGGGGCCGCGACTGCCGGGGCGACGACGGCGAGGCCGCACGGGCGCGCGAGCGGATCGCCGGCGACCCGTCGCCGGCACGCCCAGAGTCCAGGCGCACGACGGCCCACGCGGCGGCGAGGCCCGCGGCGAGCAGCGCCCACCCGAGCCATGCCGCCTCGGCGACGAAGAAGGCGGGGGCCGCGAGGCATACGAGCGCCGCTGCGGCGAGCGCGCCGGGTCGCGTCTGCCGCTGCCCGATCACGGCGTCGTGGGCCGATTGCATACCGACAGCGTATCCGGTGCGTTTTCCAGGGCGGGCCGCCCCCGCTACGCTAGGCGCATGAGTTCCGAGCACGCAGCCGATTCGCACGACCTCATCAGGGTTCACGGGGCCCGCGAGAACAATCTCAAAGATCTCAGCGTCGAGATCCCGAAGCGCAGACTCACCGTGTTCACGGGCGTCTCCGGGTCGGGCAAGAGTTCGCTCGTGTTCTCGACGATCGCAGCCGAGTCGCAGCGGCTGATCAACGAGACGTACAGCGCCTTCGTGCAGGGCTTCATGCCGCAGCTGCCCCGCCCCGATGTCGACCTGCTCGACGGCCTCACCACCGCGATCATCGTCGACCAGCAGCGCATGGGCAGCGACCCGCGGTCGACCGTGGGCACTGCGACCGATGCGAACGCGATGCTGCGCATCCTGTTCAGCAGGCTCGGGCAGCCGCACATCGGCGGGCCGCAGGCGTTCTCGTTCAACGTGGCCTCGGTGAGCGGGGCCGGCGCGGTGACCATGCAGTCGGGCGGGCGCACGGTGAAGGAGCGACGCGAGTTCTCGATCACGGGCGGCATGTGCCCGCGCTGCGAGGGCCGTGGCAGCGTGTCGGATTTCGATCTGACGGCCCTGTACGACGACTCGAAGACGCTGAGCGAGGGCGCACTGCTGATTCCCGGCTACAGCATGGACGGCTGGTACGGCCGCATCTTCCGCGGGGCCGGGTTCTTCAGCGCGGAGAAGCCGATTCGCGACTTCACCCGGAAGGAGCTCGACGCGCTGCTCTACAAGGAGCCGACGAAGATCAAGGTCGACGGCATCAACGTCACCTTCGAGGGCCTCATCCCGAAGATCCAGAAGTCGTTCCTGTCGAAGGATCGCGAGGCGATGCAGCCCCACATTCGCGCGTTCGTGGATAGGGCGATCACCTTCTCGGTCTGCCCCGAGTGCGCGGGCACGCGGCTGAGCGAGGCTGCGCGCTCTTCGAAGATCTCGGGGGTGAGCATCGCCGACGCGTGCGAGATGCAGATCAGCGATCTCGCGGCGTGGATCGCCGAGCTGCGCGGCGGCGAACTCGCCCGGGGGCTCGAACCGCTGCTCGAGGGGCTCGGCGACACGCTCGACTCCTTCGTCGAGATCGGCCTCGGCTACCTGAGCCTGAACCGGCCGTCGGGCACGCTCTCGGGCGGCGAGGCGCAGCGCACCAAGATGATCCGGCACTTGGGCTCGAGCCTCACCGACGTCACCTACGTCTTCGACGAACCGACGGTGGGCCTGCACCCGCACGACATCCAGCGCATGAACGAGCTGCTGCTGCGACTGCGCGACAAGGGCAACACCGTGCTGGTGGTGGAGCACAAGCCCGAGACGATCGCGATCGCCGACCACATCGTCGATATCGGCCCGGGTGCGGGGCGCGCCGGCGGCGAGGTGTGTTTCGAGGGGGGCATCGACGGGCTGCGCTCGAGCGGCACGATCACGGGCCGGCACCTCGACGACCGGGCTCGGCTGAAAACCGCGCATCGCACCCCGACCGGGGTGATCGAGGTGCGCGGGGCGGATCGGCACAATCTGCAGGGCGTCGACGTCGACGTGCCGCTCGGCGTGCTCACGGTGGTGACGGGCGTCGCGGGTTCGGGCAAGAGCTCGCTCATCCACGGCTCAGTTTCGGGGCGCGAGGGCGTCGTCTCGGTCGACCAGAGTCCGATCAAGGGGTCGCGCCGCAGCAATCCGGCGACCTACACGGGCCTGCTCGACCCGGTGCGCACCGCATTCGCGAAGGCGAACGGCGTGAAACCGGCGCTGTTCAGCGCGAACTCCGAGGGAGCCTGCCCCGAGTGCAAGGGCTCGGGCGTCGTCGTCACCGATCTGGGAGTGATGGCGAGCGTCGAGACCGTGTGCGAAGTGTGCGAGGGTCGCAGGTTTCAAGACGACGTGCTCGAGTACCGGCTCGGGGGCAAGAACATCGTCGAGGTGCTCGCGCTCAACATGGCCGAGGCGCGCGAGTACTTCGCGGCGGCAGAGTCGAAGGTGCCGAAGGCCGCGAAGATACTCGAGCGGCTCGTCGACGTGGGTCTCGGCTACCTCACGCTGGGGCAGCCGCTCTCGACGCTCTCGGGCGGCGAACGGCAGCGACTGAAACTGGCCATCGCGATGGCCGAAGAGGGCGGCGTCTACGTACTCGACGAGCCGACCACGGGTCTGCACCTGGCCGATGTCGAGCAGCTGCTCGCACTGCTCGACCGGCTCGTCGACTCGGGCAAGTCGGTGATCGTGATCGAACATCATCAGGCGGTGATGGCGCATGCCGACCGCATCATCGACATCGGCCCCGGCGCGGGCCACGACGGCGGACGAGTCGTGTTCGAGGGCACGCCGGCCGAGCTCGTCTCCGCGAGGTCCACCCTCACGGGCGAACACCTCGCGGCGTACGTGGCGGGGTAGCCGGCGAATACCCGACGGGGAGTCGAGCAGCCGGGTCACCCGCGGGCAGTCGAGGCTGCCTCTACGGCAGTTCGACGCTGCCCGTGGGAGCTGACGGCAGCGCGTTCAGCGCGCGGATGACGCGATGCAGCTCGCCGACGCTGCGCTGCTGCGGCACGAAGACGATGCGTGGAAGGTGCAGCTGATCGTCATCGCGCACCTCGGCGTCGAGCGGCGCGGTGCGCTCGATGCGCCCCGTCTGCAGCGCGTCGCCGAACAACTCGTTGAGGTACACGAGCTCATCGTCGCTCGGTTCCGAACGCAACCGGAACACCAGGCGTTCGCCCACCCACCGCAACGAGTGGTAGTTGCGCCAGAACCCCGTCACCTCGGCGGCGGCGACCTCGACCGAGTCGGTGATCAGCACCCGATCGAAGTCGCCCGCGCTGATCATGCCGGTGCCCTCGAGCTGCTGGGTCACGAACTGCTGCAACCCGCGCCAGAAGCTGCCGCCCGGCCGGTCGAGCAGCACGATCGGCACCGGCACCGCCTTCCCGGTCTGCTGCAGGGTGAGCAGCTCGAACATCTCATCGAGCGTGCCGAAGCCGCCCGGCAGGCAGATGAAGCCCGCTGATTCCTTGACGAGCATCAGCTTGCGGGTGAAGAAGTACTTCATCGCGACGTGCTGCCCGTTGCCCGCGATCTCCGCCGAGGGCTTCTCCTCGAACGGGAGCCGGATGGATACGCCGAGGGAGCGCTCCGGAGCGGCCCCGCGAACCGCGGCCTCCATGATCCCGGGGCCCGCACCGGTGACCACCATCCATCCCTGCTCCGCGAGGCTGGCCGCTACCGACTGCGCCTGCGCGAACAGCGGGTCGTTCTCCCGCGTGCGGGCGGAGCCGAAGATCGTCACCTTCGAGACGCCGGTGTAGGGGGCGAAGAGCTGGAACGCGGTGCGCATCTCCTCGATCGCGGCAGCCGAGATCTTCAGGTCGAGCCGGCTCGTGCGGTCGAGCCCCAGGCCGAGACCGGCCTCGAGAATGCGGGACACGAGCTTGCGCTGATGGGCGACCCCCGCCACGTCCATCAACGCGGTGATCGCCTCGCGCAGATCGACCGGAGTCGGCTCCGGATCCACTGGGTCGAGCATCGGCACCACGCGCTTCTCGTGCACCGCCGCTAG
>JBEBWI010000183.1:0-4238 GCA_040392345.1 Leucobacter soli
TGCCGCGCCCTGCTGCGGGACGTCCGGTGGAAGGTGCAACCGGGCAGAGCGGCGCGGAACCCGGAGCGCCCCGGGGCCCTCGATCCGCGGGGCTCAACGTCGAAGCCAGGCGGGCTCTCGGCGAGCTGCTGCCGGTCATCGACCGGCCCGATCTTCGCGACGTGCTGATTCAGGTCTCTGACGGGCTCGGCAGGTTGTGGATCGATGTCGGCGGCAGGTTGAAGCCCGTAGATTCATGGAACGCTTCGCCCGATGCGGTGCGTCGGCTGGCGATCGCGCTCATCGCGGCCGGCGGCCGGAGCGTCGACGAGCTGCACCCGACCGGCGACGTTCGCCTGGGCGACGGCATTCGGGTTCACGTCGTGCTGCCGCCCGTGAGCGTGCATGGTGCGGCGATCTCAATCCGGGTGCCGCGCATGCGGCTCTTGAGCTTCGAAGAGCTCACCGCAGCGGATTGGTGCCACCCTCTCTGGGAGCATGAGCTGCGGCGAGTGGTCGTCTCGCGGCAGAACTTCCTCATCACGGGAGGTACGGGCACGGGGAAGACCACCGTGCTCGCGGCCATGCTCGACCTCGTCCCGCCCGAGGAGCGCATCGTGACGATCGAAGATGTGGCGGAGCTGCGCCTCTCGCATCCGCATCGCGTCGCGCTGGAGGCGCGACGGGCCAACTCGGAGGGGATCGGCGAGGTCACGCTCGAACGGCTGCTGCGCGAGGCCCTGCGTATGCGCCCCGACCGTATCGTGCTCGGCGAATGCCGAGGCGCGGAGGTGGCCACGCTGCTCGCTGCGCTGAACACCGGCCACGACGGCGGTGCGGGCACGCTGCACGCCAGCCGGCTTGACGACGTGCCGGCGAGACTCGAAGCGCTGGGCGCCCTCGCGGGCCTCGAGCCGCCCGTGCTCGCCCGTCAGGTGCAGTCGGCGCTGCACTTGGCCGTGCACCTCGCCCGTACGCCCACCGGTCGTCACCGGGTGGAGGCGATCGGTCGCTTCTCCGTGCGCGACGGGGCGCTGCGCATCTCTCCGGTGGGCGGATAGACGATGACGGTGGTGCGGAAGGCGATGACGCGGCTGAGGAACCGCGCGGTCGGCGGGGCCGATGCGCCGGAATCCGAGGTCAGCGCGGTGTCCGCCGTGCTCCGCGCAGTGTCGGCGCTGCGCGCAGGGGTGCCGACCAACCGCGTCCGGCCGACGCTTGCCGCGGACGGGATCCGCCCTGCGCAGGGAGACGCGCCGGAGTGGCGCGTCGTGGCGGCAGTGATGCAGCTCGCGGAGGAGAGCGGCGCCCCGGTCGTCGCAGCTCTCGAACGGTTGGCGCACGCCCTCGGAGCGCTGGATCGGCTGGAGAAGCGTCGCGAGGTGCTGCTTTCCGGGCCGCGGGCGACCATCCGGCTGGTCGGCGCGCTCCCCATCGCGGCGATGCTCCTCGGGTCCTTGCTCGGTTTCGATCCCATTCCGCTGCTTCTCAGTACCGGTGGCTTCCTGCTCGTGACGTTCGGCACCGCACTGCTCGTCGCCGGGGTGTGCTGGGCGCGGCGAATGACACGATCGCTCGAGAGCGTCGTTCACATTGCGGGGCTCGAGTTCGAGCTGGTGTGGATCGCGCTCCGCGGCGGTGCTCCACCGGCCGCCGCGGTGCGACGCGTCGCCGATTGCGCGGATGAGCAGAGGGCCGTGTGGATCAGATTGTCTCGCCTCCGCGGGGACGGTCCGGTGCGTGCCGCGATCGCCTCGGCCGAGGCTCTCGGTACGCCGGTCGGCCCGATGCTGCTGGCAGAAGCCGAGGCCGCCCGCGCCCGGGCGCACACCGAACTCGAGGGCCAGGCCGAACGGCTCGGCGTGCGGGTGCTGATACCGCTCGCGGTCTGTGTGCTCCCGGCGTTCATCGTGCTCGGGGTGATCCCCGTGCTCTTGGCGGTGCTCGGAGGAATGAATCCGATATGACCTCGCGCGGAGGCTGCCGCAGGCTCCCGCGGACCCACCGGCGACCGCCGGGGCCGTGCCACCGACCGAAAGGAAGAAGCAATGAATTCGCACCTCACACTCGTCGTGGACAACTCCGAGAACGACCGCGACGATCGCTCCGATCTGACTGCGATCGCGGACGCCAAATGGGTGCATGCCGCTTGGCTGCCGCGCTCGGTGGCACGCTGGCGCATCCACCGACTCGGAGCCCGGCACGCTGCCGAGGAACCGGTCCTCCGCAGCGAGGCCGGTGCGGTCACCGCGGAGTACGCCGTGGTGATCCTCGCAGCGGTCGCCTTCGCCGGGCTGCTCGTCGCCATCATGCGGTCGGGCGAGATTCAGGCGATGCTCGTCGAACTCGTGCGCAACGCGCTCGGCGCGGCGGGATGAGCAGAGAACGACGAGACGATCGCGGTGCGGTCACCGCAGAGTTCGTCATGGTGCTGCCCGCCGTCGTGATCGTACTGGCGCTCGTGATCGGCGCGATCATGCTCGTCACTCAACGTCTCACACTGACGTCGGCCGCGGCAGACATTGCTCGGCTCGAAGCGCGCGGGAACGCGATCGCGGCGGAGGCCAGGCTGGCCGTGCTCCCAGCCGGGGTAGCCATCAGCCGCAGCCGACAGGTCGGGCTGCTCTGCGTCGATCTGCGGCTGCGTCCATCGGCCGGCGCACTGGCCGCCTTCGAGGTCGCGGCGCAGGCATGCGCGGCGGTGAGTGAGAACGAGAACGGAGGATGAGTGCGCCCGCACTGATCGGCTGCGCGGCCGCCGCACTTCTGCTCGGTCTCCCGGTCGCCGGCGCCGCCGGGGCGCTCGACACGCGGCTGCAGGTGGTCGCTGCAGCCGACAGCGCGGCGCTCGCCGCCGCAGACGCGCTCAACGGGTGGATCGAGGCGGATCCCTGCGCACTCGCCGCCGAGGTCGCACGGGCGAACGGCCACCGGGTCGAGACGTGCACCCTCGACGTCGAGCGCGGGCTCGCCGCCGTGTCAGTGACCGGGGCGACGCCCTTCGGCGCGATGCGGGCGGAGGCGAGAGCGGGGCCTCCGAATGCATAGCAGGACATTCGTGGGTGAGCCCGGGCGTCGAGTCGGGCATAGAGTAATGTGCGGCAGGGTGCCCCGAATTGCAGATCGACGCAGGGTGTCTCGAACGCGGAAACAACGCATTCTCATCATGCGGTGTGTATCGTGTCGAAGCAGAACCGCACAATGCGCCGACTGATCGAGCCGGTGCAGCCCTGCAGACACACGCGATATAGAAGGAGTGCCGTGGCGGCAAAGAAACTCGTGATCGTCGAGTCTCCCACCAAAGCGAAGACCATCGGCGGGTACCTCGGCGACGACTACGAGGTCATCGCATCGGTGGGGCACATTCGCGACCTCGCCGAACCCTCCGAGTTGCCGGCAGAGCTGAAGAAGGGCCCGTTCGGCAAGTTCGCCGTCGACGTCGAGAACGGCTTCGCACCGTACTACGTCGTCAACGCGAACAAGAAGAAGACCGTCACCGAACTCAAACGGGCACTGAAGGGCGCCGACGAACTCTGGCTCGCAACCGATGAGGACCGCGAGGGAGAAGCCATCGCGTGGCATCTGCTCGAGGTGCTCGAGCCCAAAGTGCCGGTGCGCCGCATGGTGTTCCACGAGATCACCAAGGAGGCCATCGAGCAGGCGAAGGCGAACACCCGCGATATCGACCTCGCGCTCGTCGACGCTCAGGAGACCCGGCGTATCCTCGACCGGCTCTACGGCTACGACATCTCGCCGGTGCTGTGGCGCAAGGTCGCGCCGAAGCTCTCGGCCGGGCGTGTGCAGTCAGCAGCGACCCGGCTCGTGGTCGAGCGCGAGCGCGAGCGCCTCGCATTCGTCGCGGCCAGCTACTGGGACCTGACGGCGACGTTCTGCCCCGACGCCGATGCCGCTGACAGCACCGAGTTCGAGGCGCGCCTCGTGCGTCTCGCCCAGCAGAGGCTCGCTACCGGCGCCGACTTCGGCGACAACGGCCGGTTGACCGAGAAGGCGGAGAAGGCCGGCGTCGTGCTCCTCGGCCAAGAGCGCGCCGAACGACTCGCCGCGCTGCTCGCCGATGGGGCCGAGGCACGCGTACTCTCCGTCGAGACGAAGCCGCACACCCGCAGGCCCGCGGCGCCCTTCACCACCTCGACGCTGCAGCAGGAGGCCTCGCGCAAACTCCGCTACAGCTCGCGACAGACCATGTCGTACGCTCAGTCGCTCTACGAGAACGGCTACATCACCTATATGCGTACCGA
>JBEBWI010000184.1:0-4212 GCA_040392345.1 Leucobacter soli
CTCAAAGGGGCGCACTCGGCGCGCCCTCCCCTTCATCGAGTGAACGCAGATGCACCACGGCAATCGGCCGAATTGTGCATCTGCGTTCACTGGGCGAGGGCAATCAGCGCCGCGGCGCGACCTACGCCATCGCGTACTCGTGCAGCACCGGGTCCTCCGCGGCGCGCACCTCGACCGAGAGCAGCGTCGCGCAGCCCGGGCAGGCGAAGCCCTCGGCGATGAGACCGGGGTGCAGACGTATCTTCTCGCCCAGATCCGCAGCCTCAAGCCGTCCGCGCCTCGTGAAGAGCTTCCAGTTCTCGCTCGCGGGGGCGATCACCTGCCCGCACTCGCAGCCGAAGAACGCCTCGGCGCCCACGGGCTCGATCAGCTGCAGCCGGTCGCCGACCATGCGCCGGGGCGCGTCGGTAGCAGGTACCTCCCCTGCATGCGCCTCGGTCTGCTGCCACGCGAGACGGCGCGCGCGGGCCGCATCGCGGAGCGCGGTGGTCGCCGCCGGATCCACACCCCCGTCAGCGAGCACCACGCCGTAGAGCCGCTCGGCGGCACCCGCGCTGATGCGACCGTCGCTCACATCGCTCGCGACGCGCTCGGGGTCGGCCGAGAGCGGATCGCCGAGCCCACCGCCGCCGTGGAACGACCAGTCGACGACATCGCCGGGGAAGAGCATCATCTCGCCCGGGCTGCTCTCGTAGACGGTGGTCTGCTCTGGAGCCGAGATCTCAGTGCCGCTGCGCACGCGGCTGCCCTTCGCGAGCTCCTCGCCCACCGCGGTGCCTCGCGACACCGACACATGATGCGTGGAGCCCGGGAGCCCGCCGTGCAGGCCGGTGCTCGCGGGCATCGACAGGCTGTGGCAGACGAGCACACCGTGCACGAAGCCCGCGTCGTGCACCGTGAACGAAGAGTTCAGCGAACGACCGCCCTGGCGCCGGCCCGCGCCGCCGCCGTCGGTGTCGAGCTCGCGCTTGAGCCACAGCAGCGGGAAGTTCGCCTCATCGCCCTCGACGTTCGTGAACTTGTATTCGAGGATCTCGTGCGGGCCGGCAACATCGATGCCGTCGGCACCCAGCGTCGCACCGCCGCCACCCGAGAGCGCCTCGGTGACCGCACCGCCGAATCCCTCGCCGTACTGGTTGAGGCCGCCGACGTGGAACACGGGGATCGACCCGGTCGACTCGGCCATCGCCTCACCGCGAGTCGCCTCGTCGGTGCTCGCAAGTGCCGAGACCACCGCATGCGCCACATTCTTCACCATGTACGAAGCGCCGACTGTCGCAGCACCACAGGGAGCAGGATGCTTGGCGTTCACGACGCTGCCCAGCGGCGCGTCGATCTTCAGCGCACGCATGACCCCGCTGTTCCAGGGGATGTCCGGCGCGAGCACGGGCAGCACCGCGGCGAACACACCGCCGCGCAGACCCGACTCGGTGCAGTTGAAGATGCCGGGCACCTGCGGCGAGGTCCGGCCGAAGTCGAACGAGAGCTCGTCGCCCTGCTTCGTCATCTCGACCTCGATGCGCGAGAGATTCGGCTGATGGCCGTCGTAGTCGAAGTAGTTGCGGGCGCGGAATGTCGCATCCGGCAGTTCGCTGATGCGGCGGCGCACGGCCGCCTCGGACTTGTCGAGCATCGTGCGCATGACGGTCGTGACCGCGCCGACGCCGTAGCGATCGAGCAGGCGGATCATGCCCTGGCGCGCGTGCGTATTCGCCGCGATCATGGCCTTGAGGTCGAGGCCGAGGTTCGCGGGGAGGCGGGACGCCGAGAGGATGAGCCGCCACACGTCGCTTCTGATCTTGCCGTCGGCCACGAGCTTGGTGGGCGGGAGGATGAGCCCCTCCTGGTAGGCCTGCGTGGCGTCGGGGCACCAACTCGACTGCGTCATGCCGCCGATGTCGAGCACGTGGCAGCAGGAGCCGACCCAACCGACTCGCACCCCGTCGTAGATGACCGGCTCGAGCATAGTCACGTCGGGCAGGTGCAGCGCGCCGCGATAGGGATCGTTCGTGATGAACACATCCCCTGCGTTGATGCCGGGATCGGGATCGCATTCATCGATGATGTGCGACACGACGAGCTCCATCGAGCCCGAGTGGAACACGATGTGCGGGCCCATCGTCACGATCTCGCCGTCGGGCAGGTAGATGCCGGTGTTGCAGTCGTTCGACTCGAAGACGAGGGGCGAGCCCGAGACGTTCTTCAGCACGGCCGACTGCTGCGCGACGATCGCGACGAGCTTGTGCCTGATGACCTCGTAGGTGATCGGGTCGACCTCGACGCTCGGAATCTCGGATTCGGGCGCGACGCCCAGGTTCGTGCCGGTGCCCGTCTTCGGGTTCAGCGCGGTGCTCGTGCTCATGCTCGTGCTCCCTTCTCGGGGGTGTTGATCCAGGTATTGCCCATGTAGTCGATGCGGGCGCTCTGCTCCGCTCCGATGAACATGGTGGTGCCAGGGTGCTCGATGACGGCGGGCCCTTCGATCTCGTCGCCCTCCTTCAGCGCGCCCCCGCGATAGACGGCGGCATTCACATACCCGGTCTCGGGCCCGAGGTAGACGCGCCGCGCTTCGGGCAGGGTCTCGTCATCTGAAGCACCGCCCGAGACGACCTCGGTGATCTGGGGCTTATCGAGCTGCCCCGTCGCCTGCACCCGCAGCGAGGAGATCTCGACGCCGGCCTCGGTGAAGACGGCCTCCTCACCGTAGGTATCGGCGAAGAGCCGCAGGAAGTCCTCGAGCACTCGCTCCAGGGCGACTCGATCGACCGGCCCCACACCCATAGGAACGCTCAGGCTCTTCGCCTGCATGCGGAACTTCACGGAGGCGAAACGCTGCAGCACCATGCGCTCGCGACTCGACCCGCTCTCGCGCAGCGCCTCGATGGCCTGCTCCTCGATACGCTGGAACCCGGCCTCGAGCTCCGCAGCGTCGAGCGTTTCGGCCGCAGTCGACCAGTCGGCCGCGTGCATGGGGTTCGACTGCTCGATCGCGATGTGCAGGTCGCTCATCACGGCGCCGAACGCCGAGTGCACGGTGGCGGTGGCGGGCACGACGACGGCCTGTACCCCGAGCTCGCTTCCGAAGCGGTGGCAGTGCGCACCGCCGGCACCGCCGTAGGCGTAGACGACGAAGTCGCGCGGGTCGTGACCCTTGCCGACGCTGAGCGTGTCGAGCAGATCTGCCATGCGGTGGTCGGCGATGCGCTTGATGCCCGCCGCCGCGTCTTCGACTGAGATGCCGAGCGGGTCGGCAACATGCTCCTTGATCGCGCGCACGGCCGCCTCGCGGTCGAGCGGGAAGCTGCCGCCGAGGAAGTAGTCGGGGTCGATGATGCCGAGCACGACATCGGCATCGGTCACGGTGGGCCGGGTTCCGCCGCGCTGGTAGCAGGCGGGCCCGGGAACCGAACCGGCGCTCTCGGGGCCGACGAGCAGCTGCCCGCCGACGACCTGAGCGATCGACCCGCCGCCGGCGCCGATGGCGGTGATCTCGACCGCGGGCTCCAGGATGTGGTAGCCGTTGACCTCCTGCCGCGGCGACACGACGGGCTCGTACTCGAGGATCATGCCGACGTCGAAGGAGGTGCCGCCCATGTCGGTGGTGAGCACGTTCGGAGTGCCGAGTTCCTGCGCGAGCTTGGCGCTCGCGAGCACGCCTCCGGTCGGGCCGGAGGTGAGAATCGATACGGCGGTCTCGCCGCAGCGCTCAGGGGTGATTACCCCGCCGCCCGAGTTGAGAATGCGCAGGGTGCCCGTGAGCCCGCGGGCGGTGAGTGTGCTCTCGAGGCTCTCCATATAGCGCTGCACGTGCGGGCCGAGGTACGCGTTCATCGCGGTCGTCGCGGTGCGCTCGTACTCGCCGAGCATCGGGGCGAGGTCGCTCGAGAGCGACACGTACATCTTCGGCGCCATCTCGAGGATGATCGCCTTGATGCGATCCTCGTGCTGCGGCGTGCGGAATGACCACAGCAGGCAGACAGCGATCGCTTCGACGCCGTCGTCGATGAGGCGCTGCACGGCGCGCCGCACGTCGGCCTCGTCGAGCGGCGTGATCACTGCGCCTTTGTAGTCGATGCGTTCGATGACCTCTTCGATGAGCTCGCGCGGCACGAGCGGGGTCGGCTTCGAACGCTTCGAGAAGTGCAGGATCTCGTGCGGTTCGCGGCCGGCCCAGTGGCCCATGCCGCGCTGCACGAGGATCGTGTCGCGGAA
>JBEBWI010000185.1:0-4201 GCA_040392345.1 Leucobacter soli
CTCACCGATTCGTCGTCGAGGCCGACCGCATCGAGACCCCCGAGAATGAAGAACCAGGCAAGTACTCCGAACTGCCCCGCTTCCCCTGGTGGCTCGTCGCAGCGGCTGCGACCACCCTCGGCGCCGCCTGGTACGCCTTCGCCCCCGTGCGTGCGCCCGGCACTCCTACCTCCCCGTCCTGAATGGTCGCTCATGTGTCGTCGTCGGGAGCGGTCGACACATCCGTGACAACTGAAGCACGAAGGGTGGGGGACGCGAACTCAGCTCGCGAGGCCCTCCGAGGTCGCATCGAGGGGTCCACCCGCGAGTGAGAGGCGCAGACGAGTGCCTGCCGGGGCATCCGCGGGATCGCGCAGCGCTTCGCCGGGAATCCCGTCGTCCGACATCACCTGCGCGATCGCATACCCGCGCTCGAGCGTGGCTAGGGGGGAGAGCGCCGCCAGGCGGGCCCGGGTGTGTGCGAGTTCGCTCGCGCGATCCTGAACCGCGCGCTCGGCGAGCTCCGCCCCCCGGGCGACCCAGCGCACGAGTTCTTCTGCCTGCGAGTCGATGATGCGCTCCGGCATCGCCAGAACCGGCCGAGCGCGCAGCTGGGCGATGCGCTCCGTCTCGTATGCGAGCAGCTGGCCCAGGCGGGTGCTCATGCGGCTGCGCGCCTGGTCCACCCCGGCGAGCTCCTCGCCCACATCGGGTACGATGCGCTTCGCCGCATCGGTTGGAGTCGAGGCGCGCAGGTCGGCGACCTCGTCGAGCAGCGGACGATCCGCCTCATGCCCGATCGCACTCACCAGCGGGGTCGAAGCGTTCGCCGCCGCGCGCACGACTCGTTCGTCGCTGAACGGCAGCAGGTTCTGGAAGTCGCCGCCGCCGCGCGCTATGACGATCACCTCGACCTCGGGGTCGGCGTCGAGCGCTTCGATCCCCGCCGCGACGTCAGTCGCCGCGCGGTCGCCCTGCACCGCCGAGTAATGCACCTTGAAGCGCACCCCCGGCCAGCGCAGCGTCGCATTGCGGATCACGTCCTTCTCGGCGTCGCTGTCGCGCCCGGTCACGAGGCCGATGAGTCCGGGCAGGAACGGCAGCGGTCGTTTGCGGCTCGCTTCGAACAGGCCTTCGGCCTGCAGCTGACGGCGCAGCCGTTCCAGACGCTCCAGCAACTCGCCGAGGCCGACGTGCGAGAGCTCGAACACCTGCACGGTGAGCGAACCGCCTTTCACCCAGAAGTCGGGCTTGACGAGCGCGATCACCCGGTCGCCCTGGGCGAAGTCGCTCGTGAGCCGCGCGGCGACGGAGCGCCAGACGGTGAAACTCACCGTCGCGTCCTGCTGCAGATCCTTGAGCTTGCCGTAGACGTGCCCGCCGCGCACCTGCCACTGCGTGACCTCGCCCTCGACCCATACCTGGCCGAGGCGGTCGATCCACTCCTTAATCTTGGCACTCATGAGCCCCACTGGCCACGGCGTCTCTCTCGTTGCGGGGCCGGTGTCGCTCATGACTCCACCTTAGAGGCCGCGAGGCTGACGCTGACGACGCGCCGGTAAGTGCGTCAACTTTCTGCCATGGCCGATTTTGGGCGAGATCGGACAGCGCCACCTCCTGTTTCATGGGAAAAGTATTCCCGCGGAGACCGCTTCGTGGGGTGGTCGGATCAAGGGGAAAGCCGCATGCGTCAGAAGCAGTCGGAGACCGAGAAGCGTCAGCTCGGGTCTCGCGGGGCGAGTGCAGGGTTCGTCGCGGCCGCCGTCGCAGTGCTCACACTGTCCACCTCCGTTGCACCCGCTACCGCGGCACCGACACCCGATGCGGGGCCGACCGCCGGGGGTACGACTGTTACCGACACGATGCCCGCGGGTGTCGGCATCACGAGAGCCTGGGCTGGGTACGATGCGCTTTACCTCGAAGGCGCTGATGGCCTGTACTACGCCTCGGGGTATCAGCGATTGTCCGGGACGTTCGATGGAAAACTGGGCATCGGAAACAACAGTTCGAGTGTGTTCAGCCCCGCGAAGGTGGCGACCGCAGCGGGCGTGACGTTCTCGCAGATCAGAGGAGGCGCGTTCTCAGGCCTCGGCCTCACTCCCGACGGCCGGGTTTGGAGCTGGGGTTCTCCGGGACAAGGCGCGCTGGGCACTGGTAGCCTCGGCATCTCGACGACACCGGCACTGATCCCGGGGATCTCGGGGGTGGCCCAGATCGATATCGGCAGCGGTCATGCCGTCGCTCTCACGAACACCGGCGCGGTATTCGTCTGGGGTAACGGGACCGCAGGTCAGCTCGGCACCGGTCCGAATTACCAAGCCACTCCGAAGCAGGTGACGATCGCCGGTGCCGGCACGATCGTCGATGTGCAGGCAGGCGCTACGACTACCTACGCCCGTGATAGCGCGGGCAAGTTGTTCGCGTGGGGGAGCAACAATGTCGGCCAGCTGGGCATCGGCACCACTCCGAACCAGACCGCGACCCCCACGGAGATCCCGAGCCCGGTCAGCGGCACGCATTTCACCGAGTTCTCGGCCGCCGCATCTGGAACGTCGGTCTTCGCGCGTTTGAGCAATGGCGATTGGTACGCCTGGGGAGGCGGGGCTTCAGGAAAGCTCGGCATCGGCAGCGACACGAACCAGTTCACTCCGGTTCAGATGCCGAACCCCGCTCCAGGCGTCACCTTCGCTCAGATCGCCGGCGGCTCGGATCAAGCAATCGGCATCGGCACTGACGGCAAGGTGTACGCGTGGGGGTCGAACAGCTATGGGCAGCTCGGAGACAACGGGGCCACCGTCGCTGCGAACCTCCCTCAGACCGTAGCCATGCCGGCTGGGCCCGCCGGTGCGACTTTCTCTGCACCCATGTCGGACTATCGACGCCAGTACGTGATGCGCAGCGACGGCACACTCTTCGTCTGGGGGTACGGTGTGACTGCCGCCTTGGGTTTGGAAGGCAACGCGAGCCGCACAGTGCCGACCCCTCTCAATGAGATTCCGGCCGTGCTCACCGGCGTGCAGTTCGGCACGGCCAATGCCACGAGTAGCAGCACAACGGGCGGCAGCTGGAGTGCCACCACCCCGGCTGGGCTGTGCGGCCCGGTCGATGTCACCATGAATTACAGCATCGGCGGCGTCGCCCAGACCCCGGTCGTCACCACGGGCGGGTTCACCGCGGGCACCGGTGTCGCGATCACGACCCAGCCGAAGTCGGGGAGCGCGATCGAGGGCGCGACGTTCACTGCCACGGTCGCGGCGACCGGCGACAGCACGCCCACCGTCCAGTGGCAATCCGCCACCGCGGCCACCGGGCCGTGGGCGGCGGTCACCGGACAGACTGCTGCGACGCTCAGTGTCACCCTGAACGAGACCACCTATTATCGTGCGGTCGTCGCGAACTGCGTGAACAGTGCGAACTCGAACGCGATCACGGCGACGGCGACGGCTGCCCCGGTGACCGACGTCGTCGTCACGGGCGGCTTCGGGCAGGCCGGCATCTCCTGGCAGCCGACGCCGATGGCGACGAAATACACGGCGACCATCGTGCAGGGCGGCAACACCTTCACCTGCGAGAGCTCTACCCCGGCTTGTGTGATCCCGGGTCTCGTACCTGGGCCTGTGACCGCGAGCGTGGTGGCCACCTCGCCCAACGGCTCCTCTGCGCCGACGGCAGGCACTGGCGCCGTGCTCGCTCTCGCCGATGCACCCGCGACCCCGAACGCGAACCAGGGCGGTGCGATCATCGAGATCCGAGACAGCTCCGACAAGATCGTGACCGAGGCCGAGTCCGGACAGGAGCTCTTCGTGGTGGCGAGCGGGTTCGCCGACGACTCCGAGGTCGATGCGTTCATCTATTCGACCCCGCAGCACCTCGGTGCGGGCACGGTCGCGGCCGGCGCCACACGCTTCGCGGTGACGGTGCCGAAGGGTCTCAGCGCGGGCTCGCACACGATCGTGGCCATGGGCCTGACGCAGCAGGGCGGGCTCGCCAGTGCGCAGGCGACCGTGCAGGTGAAGCATCCGGCTGCGAGCGGAAGGCTGCAGGCAACCGGTGCCGAGACACTCTGGGTGCCGCTTGGAGCAGGCGTGGCGCTGCTGCTCGCGGGCGCGCTGCTGCGGCGACGCGGTCTCAAGCAGGAGGCATAGGAGGATCGGCCCAGACTCGCGTCGTACAATCGAGGGTATGAGTGGTGCTGTGATTCAGGACCAGCGCACCATCGGTG
>JBEBWI010000186.1:0-4174 GCA_040392345.1 Leucobacter soli
CTGCGATGGCGTCAGGTCGTGTTCCAGTTCTTCCGTCAGATTCTCAGTCATAGTCTCCACCCAGCGTCGCAAGCGCGTCGTCCGACCAGCTCTCGCCCACCCATTCCACCCGAAGCTCGCCGAGCGGCTCGGCCTGTGCGAAGCTCACCGCGTCTCGTCGGTACAGTTCGAGAATCGCAAGGAAGCGCGCGACGATGACGCCTCGCTCGGGCTCGCCGGCGATCAGCTCGCGGAAACTGCGGGCCCCGCCAGTGCGCAGCAGCGACACGACGATGGCGGCCTGCTCGCGAATCGACACGAGCGGCGCGTGCAGGTGGTCGAGTCCCACCACAGGAATTTCCCGCGGTGCGAAGGCGAGCACCGCGATCGCGGCGAAATCCTCGAGCGAGAGGCTCCACACGAGCTCCGGGCTGCTCTGCCGGTACTTCTCCTCGAGCGGCACGGCGCGCGGGTGCCGTGCCTCCTCGGCCGCGAGCCGGGTGCGGAACCAGGCGCTCGCCTGCTTGAACGCGCGGTACTGCAGCAGTCGGGCGAAGAGCAGATCGCGGGCCTCGAGCAGCGCCACGTCTTCGGCGTCGACCACCTCGCCCTGCGGCAAGAGGCTCGCGATCTTCAGGTCGAGCAGCGTGGCAGCCACCACCAGAAACTCCGAGGCGCGGTCGAGTTCGACCAGGCCCGAGCCCTCGAGCGAGGCGAGATACGCGATGAACTCGTCGGTGACGAGGCTGAGCGACACCTCGGTGATGTCGAGCTCATGCTTCGAAATGAGGCCGAGCAGCAGGTCGAAGGGGCCGTCGAAGCCGTCGAGCGTCACCCGGAAATCATCGCCGCCACCGTGCGCCGCGGGCTCCGAAAGCGCACCGGAGTCGCCGTGCGCATCAGGTGCGCCCGGCTCCCTGGGATCCGTCTCGAGCGCGACCACGGCGGTGTCAGGCAATCGTGCCGCGATCCACCAACTCGCGCGCGAGCTGCAGATACGCTTCAGACGCGGGATTTCCCGGCGCGTAGTCGAGGATGGGCTTGGCCGCCACAGATGCGTCGGGCAGCTTCACCGTGCGACCGATCACGGTGTCGAACACCTTGTCGTCGAAGGTGTGCACCACTCGCTCGAGCACCTCGCGCGCGTGCAGCGTGCGCGGATCGAACATGGTCGCGATGATGCCGTCGAGGTCGAGCTGGGGGTTCAGTCGATCCTTCACCTTCTCAATGGTCTCGATGAGCAGGGCGACACCGCGCAGCGCGAAGTACTCGCAGGCCAGCGGGATCAGCACGCCGTGGCTCGCGGTGAGCGCGTTGACGGTGAGCAGGCCGAGCGACGGCTGGCAGTCGATGAGCACCACGTCGTAGTCGGGAGAGACCTTGCGCAGCACACCCGCGAGGATCTGCTCGCGGGCGACCTCGCTGACGAGGTGCACCTCGGCGGCAGAGAGGTCGATGTTCGCGGGGATCACGTCGAGATTCGGCGTTTCCGTGCGCTGGATCACGACCGATGGATCCTTCTCGTGACCGAGCATGAGGTCGTAAATGGTCGGCACGTCGTGCGCGGGCACGCCGAGACCCGCCGAGAGTGCGCCCTGGGGGTCGAAGTCGACCGCGAGCACCCTGCGGCCGTACCGGGCGAGCGCTGCGCCGAGGTTGATCGTCGTCGTCGTCTTGCCGACGCCGCCCTTCTGATTGCACATCGAGATGATGCGCGCCGGGCCGTGACGCTCGAGCTTCTTCGGCACCGGGTAGAAGCGCTCGGGCCGCCCCGTCGGGCCCAGCTTCGCCGCGCTCTTTGCCACCCGTGCACTCCTCTCGTTCGCTGCCCTGATCAGCAGCCGTGTCAGCCGCCCTGACTCGCCATCTTATCGCGCATGCGACCCGAAACCGTCGGTGCGCACCGAGCTCGCCCGCATCGCCGGTGGGCAGACGCTATTTCGCCCGCGGGTGGGCGCTCAGATAGTGCTCGCGCAGCGTGTCGGCGGTGACCTGCGTGTAGATCTGGGTGGTCGTGACGGAGGCATGGCCGAGCATCTCCTGCACGCTGCGCACGTCGGCGCCGCCCGCGAGCAGGTGGGTCGCGAACGAGTGCCGCAGCGTGTGCGGCGAGACTTCGGAAGTGATGCCGGCGCGCGCTGCGGCCGCGCGGATCACGAGCCACGCGCTCTGCCGCGACAGCCGCCGGCCGCGCGGGCCGACGAAGAGCGCGGGAGTGCCGGGCCCCGCTTCGACCATGCCGGGCCGTGCCCGCACCAGGTAGGCGGCGAGCGCGCGACCCGCGTAGCTGCCGTAGGGCACGATCCGCTGTTTCGATCCCTTCCCGGTGACCCGCAGCACGCCGCCCTCGGAGAGCGCGGCGGCCGGGTTCGCCCAGGGGTCGGCACCGCCCTGCATCGCGAGCAGGTCGTCGAGATCGAGCGCCGTCACCTCGCTCACCCGCGCGCCGCTCGCGTAGAGCAGTTCGAGCAGGGCGCGGTCGCGCAGGGCGACGGGGTCGGCGGCGGCTCCCGCGGCGCTTCCCGCGCTTCCGGCCGTACCCCCGTTGCCCTCATCCGGGTCACCGCCGGTGCCGCCTCCAGCGGCGGCGAGCAGCTGTTCGACCTGCTCGATCGAGAGCGCATGCGGCAGCTGCTGCCCGCGCCTCGGCGTGCGCACACCGCGGCCCGCGTGGGCCGGCAGCAGACCCTCTTCGAAGAGGAAGCGGTGCATCCCGCGCACGGTCGACAGCCTGCGAGTGATGCTCGACGGAGCGAGGCGGGAGCGGACAGGGCCGGCAGCAGCAGTCCCGGGGTCCCCCGTCCCTCCGGCATCGCCCGCGCTCCCTCCGTCATCGGCGTCGCCGGCGATGATCGCCCCGTTGAGTTCGGCGACGTACTCCGAGAGCGTCTCGGGTTCGACGAGCGCAAGATCGTCGATGCCGCGGCTCCCGAGCCACTCGGCGTATGCCGCGAGGTCGCGCTGGTACGCGGCCCGCGTGTTCTCCGAGAGCCCGCGTTCGATCGCGATGTGGCGCAGGAACCGGGTGATTCCGACATCAGGTTTCATCGCAGCCTCGCATCGAACTCGCACCGACGCATTTTGCTCGCGCGACCGCTTAGGCGTCGAACAGGCGTGCGGCCTCGCGGCGATCGATCGCGGCGCCGATGAGGCCGGCGAAGAGCGGGTGGGGGGTGCCGGGCCGCGAACGCAGTTCGGGGTGCGCCTGTGTGGCGATGTAGTAGGGGTGCACCTCGGTGGGCAGTTCGACGTATTCGACGAGCGAGCCGTCCGGGCTCGTGCCCGAGAAGCTCAGGCCCGCCGCCGCGATCTGCTCGCGATACCGGTTGTTCACCTCGTAGCGATGACGATGGCGCTCGCTCACGCTGTTCGACCCGTAGACCTGCGCTGCGAGGGAGCCCTCGGTGAGTGCCGCCTCGTAGAGGCCGAGGCGCATGGTGCCGCCCAGGTCGCCGCCGTCGATGATGTCGACCTGCTCCGCCATGGTCGCGATGACCGGCACGGAGGTGTCGGGGTCGAACTCCGTCGAAGAGGCGCCCGCGAGGCCGGCGACGTTTCGCGCGTACTCGATCACCATGCACTGCAGGCCGAGGCACAGGCCGAGCGTCGGGATGCGGTTCTCGCGGGCGAAGCGCAGCGCGCCGAGCTTGCCCTCGATGCCGCGGATGCCGAAGCCGCCGGGCACGCAGATCGCGTCGACATCGCCGAGCTTCTCGCGCGCGCCCTCGGGGGTCTCGCAGTCGTCGGACGGCACCCACCGGATGTTGACCTTGGTGAGGTGGGCGAAACCGCCGGCGCGCAGCGCCTCGGTGACCGACAGGTAGGCGTCGGGCAGGTCGATGTACTTGCCGACGAGCGCGACTGTGACTTCGCCCTTCGGCTCGTGCACGGCGTCGAGCACCGGCTGCCAGCCGGCCCAGTCGACTTCGCCGATGCGCTCGCCGAGGCCCAGGTGGTCGACGATGGTGCGGTCGAGGCCCTGGTCGTTGAGCAGCTTCGGCAGATCGTAGATGCTCGGCACGTCGATCGCGTTGACCACCGCGTCCTCGTCGACATCGCACATGAGAGCGATCTTGCGAAGATTGTCATCGGTGACGGGGCGGTCGCTGCGCAGCACGAGTGCGTCGGGCTGAATGCCGATGGAACGCAGAGCCGCGACCGAGTGCTGGGTCGGCTTCGTCTTCTGCTCCCCCGA
>JBEBWI010000187.1:0-4064 GCA_040392345.1 Leucobacter soli
AGGCACTTCGCAGCTGCCGGTGCGCTGCGAGGTGTCGCAGGCATCGAGCGCCCCGGTCGGCACCGCATTCGCAGGGCTCACGGCGAGGGAGATGCCGCCCTCGGGGGTGCGCCGGTCGGTTCCCGAGACGTTCCACTGCACGCGCACGTTCTCGCCCGCGGCGGGCTGCGATCCCGACCCCGTCGCCCCGCTCGCCGCGAAGGTGAAGCCGGGTGCGGCATGCCGCACCGTGATCCCCAGCGCATGGGGCGAGGTGGTCTCTGCGTAGGTCTGCTCGGAAGCGTCGGGCACGAACACCGCATGCACGATGTGATCGCCGGCCTCGCCCCAGTACAACGCGCAGGTGTTCGAGGAGGGGGTCGTTCCCGGAATCACCGCGAACTCGCACGAGGCGCCGCCCGGCTCGCCGTCTGAGACGACCACCTTGCCGCGCGGGGCGGGGTAGTGGCTGAAGGGAGCCTCGACACTCGCCGTCACGAGCAGATTGCGGTCGAAGTCCACCGTTCTCGTGTCGGCATCGAGCGTGATCATGGGGCCGATGCGACCCGCGTTGAAGTCGAAGTTCGACGTCGTGGCCGCATGATTGCTGCCCGCCGCAGGAATGTACTGCACCGTGATCGTGTGCGAGCCCGCTGCGAGCGCGGCGAAGTCCACGTTCGCATAGCCGATGTTCAGCGGAAGGCCGTTGTTCGTGAGCGATGCAAGCGTGTAGTCGCCCAGCGGGGTGCCGTCGAGCAGCACTCGCGCGGTGCCGCTCGGCGTTGCGGCCACCGCATAGTCGGGGTGCTCGCGCACCATGATCGTGCGCACGAAGGCCTCGCCCGGCAGCACTGCGTTCAGGCCCTGAACGTCGATCTCAACGGGAACCGCGGCGACGGAATGCGTGACCGTCTCGGTGGTCGCGAAGTCCAGCCGGTCGATCGTCTCAGGGCTCGGGGTGAAGCGCGCGATGATCTCGTGGTCGCCGGGCAGCAGCAGGCTGCGCGGCACGTCGAGCGTCGCACGGCGATACTGCTCGGTGAGGTTCACCGAGCCGAGAACGGTCTCGAAGTGGCCGTCGACGCGGACGAAGTCGACCCGCCCGAGCGGATCCTCGGCCCCGAGGCCGAGTGAGGGAACCCACGGAATGTACACGACGGCGTCGAGTTCTACGGTCTGCCCCCAGACGCTCGAGCCACCGGCGCCCCCGTTCACCGTGAGATCGAATTGCGGCACATGCTTCGGCACCGTGAGCGTCACGGTGGGAGAACTGCGATCGTTGAACCAGGTGCTGTCGGAGAACAGCGCGTAGAAGCGGTGAGTGCCCGCGCCGACCCTGGCAGCGTCGAAGGTGAATCGAGCCATGCCATCGCTGCCGAGCTGCACCGCGGCGGCACCCGGGATCGGGGTGCCGTCGTGCTTCAGGAGCTGCACAGTGCCCCACTGGGGCCGCTCGGTGCTCGGAGCGACCCCGGTGACGCGCACCGTCGCCTCGACCGTGCCCGCGTAGGGCACCTCGTTCTGCGCGAACTCGAGCTCGACCGCCGCCGTCGCCTTCGATTGAACGTGGGTCGTGAACATGGACGGCGAACTGGATGCATAGTAGTCGGTGCCCTGGTAGAGCGCGGTAATGGAATTGTCGCCCAGGATCTGCGGCAACGGCGCCCGAAGCGTGTTGCCCTCAGCGAGGTCGATCGTGCCGACGAGGCTGCCGCCGTAGAGCACCCGCACCTCACCGCTCGAGACCGCGTGCGTCTCTCCCCGTGCGGTTCTCACCGACACGCTGAACTCGACCGGCTGGCCGATCACACTGGTCTGGGGCGAACGGGTGAGGGTGATCGCCGTGGGCATCTTCTGCACCGTCTGCTGCACGTTCACCGAAGACGGCTGGTAGACCGCATCGCCCGCGTATTCGATGCGCAGATCGTTCACCCCGAGCGGCAGGCTCGACACGGTGAGGTTCGGCAGCGTGCCCTCGGCCAGCGCCACATCGCCCTGCATCAGCCTCACAGTGCCGGTGGCGCTCGGCAACCCGTCGGCTGCTGCAGCCGGTTCGACATAGACGAGGAACGACACCGGGTCGCCCAGCAGGGAGGGGTTGGTGCTGCCGCGCTGGAAGGTCACCTTGCTCGCAACCGTGCCGGTGACCGGATAGGCGATGGTCTCGCTGCTGCTCGACAGGAAGCGACCGTACGAACCTGCGTAGTGCGCCCGCACCGACAAGCTGCCGTACGCGAGATCATCCAGCGTCAGCGAAGCCTCACCGTTCTTCGCCGGAGTCAGTTCGACGGTGTGCGTCACGCCACCCGCGTAGAAGGTCACGGTGCCATAGTTTGCGGCGACGCTCGTCGGGGCGTCAGACATGACCTTGGCGGTGAAGGTAACAGTGTCACCGGCCGTCGCGCTCGGCTTCGAGGGGGTCAGCGTGACAGTCGTTTGATCTGAGGCGAGGTAGAGGTAGTCGCCGTCGTCGCTGCCGTCATGGGTCGCATCGCCCGCATACGCGGCGTGAATGCCCCAGCGCAGGGTTCCGCCGTGCGACTCGCCGTCGCCGGAAGTGATCGTCGTCTCGAGCACCGCGCGCCCGTCGGAGCCGATTTGCGCAGTGCCGAGATGGGCGCCTCCGCCCGAGAACACCACTTCACCCGTTGGCACAAGCCCATCAGCACCTGAGGTGACGGTTGCGGTGAGCGTGATCGGGCGACCTCGGTACGAGCCCGCATCGGTGTCGCGCTGATAGGTGAGCGCGAGGTGACTCGCGGTGCCATAGGTCTGCACGGTGATCTCGCTCTGCGATCCGCGATACCCGGGCGAGCCGCTGTAGACCGCGCGCACCGTGTAATCGGCGGCGCCGGGTGCGGCGGTCGTGGCGCTCACCTCGCCGTCGGCGGGCACGTCGACGACGATGGGATCCTGCCCGGCCACATAGAAGGTGACCGTGCCCGCGAGCTCTTCGGATCCGCTCTGCGTCTTGGTGACGGTCGCATGATAGGTGACCGCGCCGCCCATCTTCGGTTGCGCGGGGTTCGCGTAGAGACTGCTGATCGTGGTGGCGAGCGAGTCGGCGGTGCTGACAGTGCCGACGCACGATGGGTCATCGGTGTCGATGGTTGTGGGGGTGCCGTCGAAGCTAACACCGTCGGCGAAGCAGGCGGGCACACCGTTATTGATGAGCGAGGATGCACTCACATGGATTCTCGGCCCCGGCCCCGTCTGAGCCCCGGCCGCGTAGAGTGCATTCGCCGCGCCCGTGTCTGCCGCGTAATTGCCGTCGATGGTCACGTTGCCCAGGTTCGCACTGCCGGCGAGCACCTGCACCGCGCCGCCCTGCGCGCCGCTCGGCGCGTGGCCGTTCTTCAGCACGAGCCCGTTGAAGTCGGCCCCGCCGCCCGTGCCGGTGGTCACCCGCCACAGCTGGTGCTGACTCTGGCCGTCGATGGTCAGGCGGCTGCCGAAGTCGATCCAGGGGTCGCCGGCCACGTCGCTCGGGCGCGTGTCGCCGTAGAGGCCGAAGCGCGTGGTCGAGACGAGCGGGGAGTTCAGCAGGATCGTGCCGCTCGCGATCGCCTCGCTCGCCGGGTAGACCCCCGCGTGCCCCGAGCGCCACGCGCTCAGCTCCTCGACCGCCGCGCGCAGGGTGCAGGTGCCCGCCGAGGTCTCGCACCAGCCATCGCCGGGTGCGGCGTCGCTCTCGTCGCCGAGGGAGTCGACGGCCATGCCGAGCGTCGGCTTGTTGATGACGCCGCCCCACTGGCTCTCATAGGTGAGGTAGGTGTCGAAGTCGGCCGGGCTGCCGAACATCCGCCCTTCGCCCCCAGGGCCTGGCCGCCCCTGGCTCCACCAATCCGGCGGCGGGTTCGCACCCTCATCGCCCGAGCCGTCGTCTTCGCCGCCCGCTTCACCGCCGCCCTCCTCGCTGAACTGCTGAATACCGCTGCCACCGGAACCGCCGTCGAGCACCTGATCCTCGGCCTCGAGCAGCATCTCGGGGGGATCCTGCGTCTCGGATGCGCCGCCCGACGACCCGTCTTCGGCCCAGGCCACCTGCGGGGTGAGAGCCGGCACGAAGAAGCCGAGCACGAGCG
>JBEBWI010000188.1:0-4055 GCA_040392345.1 Leucobacter soli
CGATGTTCGACGGATCGGCCAACTCGGGGCGCTCGTTGTGCAGCTTGCGGGCGAGGTCGATCCAGGCCTGCGCCTGGTACTCGGCCGAGTGCTCCTTGGTGTAGCTGTCGAGGATGGCGCGCTTGGGCTCGCCCGCGACCGGCAGCGGCACGTTGTACGATGCGTTCGGGCCGTCGAGCATCCAGGCGATCACGCCGTCTTCGCCTTCGTAGATGGGCGACGGCGAGGTCTGGCCGCGCATCGCGCGGTCGACGGCCTCGACGGCCATCTTGCCGGCGAACGCCGGGGCATGCGCCTTCCAAGTCGAGATCTCGCCCTTGCGGCTCTGGCGCGTCGCGGTGGTGGTGTGCAGGCCCTGGCTGACGGCCTGGTAGATGGTCTCGGCATCGAGACCGAGCAGCGTGCCGATGCCGGCGGCCGCCGAGGGCCCGATGTGCGCGACATGATCGATCTTGTGCTTGTGCAGGCAGATCGAGCGCACGAGATCCATCTGAATCTCGTAGCCGGTGGCGATGCCGCGGACCAGCGCGGCGCCGTCCTTGCCGACGTGCTGGGCGACCGCGAGAATCGGCGGAATGTTGTCGCCCGGGTGCGAGTACTCGGCCGCGAGGAAGGTGTCGTGGTAGTCGAGCTCGCGCACGGCCACGCCGTTGGCCCATGCCGCCCATTCGGGGCTGGTCTTCTCAGCGTCGAGACCGAAGATCGCGGAGCCCGCGCCACCGTTCGAGACGGGGTGCGAGAGCGCCTGTGCGCGGGCGGCGATGATGGGTCCGCGGTTCAACGAAGCGGCGGCGACCGAGGCGTTGTCGATGATGCGGTTGATGATCATGTCGACCACGTCGGCCTCGACCTCGACCGGGTCTGCGGCGACCTCGGCGATCTTCCAGGCGAGCTGCTCCTCACGGGGCAGGTCCTCTTCGCTCTTGTACACGCGAACGTGATGGTTGACGGTCATTGTTCTCCTTCTCCGGTTGCCCGGCGAGAATCGCCGGGCCGAGGTGAAGCGCCGGTCGAGGCCTCGAGCGAGTCGAGGATGCTGACGAGCGCGTTGTGCAAGTGGACATGGGTGGCGTGGGCGGCGAGCTCGAGATCCCCATCCGCGATCGCGCTGGCGATCAACGCGTGCTCGGCGGTCGAGGCGGCGAGCCGTTCCTGGTTGTCGCGCGCCAATCGGCGGGCACGGGCGAGATGGGTGCGGATCGTACGCAGGGCGGAGGTCAGGTAGCTGTTGTCGACCGCCGCGTCGAGGGCCGCGTCGAACCGAGCGATCAGGGCGTAGTAGTCGTCAACGGCTCCCTCGTGATCGAGGTGCGATGCGGTGAAGGCCTCTGCGAGTTCGCCGAAGGCCGCTCGATCGCCCCGCGAGGCGGCGAGCTTCGCCGCGGAACCTTCGAGCGCGCGCCGCGCCTCGAAGAGATCGCGGATGTCATCGGCGTTGAAGTCGGTCACCACGGTGACGCGAGGCGACTGCTGAGCGACGAGGCCGTCGGCCACCAGGCGGCCGATGGCCTCTCGCATGGGCGTGCGGCTCACACCGAGCCTGGTCGACTGCTCCACTTCGGCGATCACCGTGCCGGGTGGCAGCACTCCGCTCTGAATCTCGATCAGAAGGGTACGGTATGCCCGGTCACTCGCTCGCACAGCTTCCTCCTCTTCGACATCCTCAGTGTATACACAACTCGCGATTATTGGAAGATACGAGGAAAAATATCGCCACTAACGTATACACAACCGTTCTCGAGGAGCCGCTAACCACGGCATCTCTCCACTCGCGCACAACCGCCCCACCGTGATCCGCACCCTGCACCGGTGCGAGGTCGCCCGCCGAGCATGCGAAACGCCCGCGAACAAGGCCGCACGAGCGCACCCAGTGCATGCCATAATTGACACCGCTGAACTGCCCTGCTGCGCACACGCGCATCGGCGCGCGGGCTCGGGGTGACATGGGAAGAGGGGCCGTGTTCAGACGCATTGGAGCGACGAAACGGGACGTCGCCTTCGCAGTGCCCTTCACCGTCTTCGCGGTCGCCGTCATCGCATACGGGGCCGCTCGGCTGGTCGCGTCGCCGCCGGAGTCGTGGACGCTCGTGTTCGCCGTGATCGCGGGCGTGGTCATCTGCGGGCCGTTCCAGATGCACATCGGCCGAAACCCCGGGTTCCCCGTCGTGGGAGTCGCCATCATGATGCTCTCGATCCTGCCGACCGCCGACACCCCGTTCCTCAGCGTTTCGGTGTGGTCAACCGGTGTGCTCGTCTCGCGCCTGCTCATCCGGCGCAACCTCCCGCACGCCCTGTTCATGACCGGGCTGGGAGCGTCGGGCGCGTTCGCCTATGTGGCGATTCAGGTCTGGTTCGCCGAGCTGGCCATCTGGCCGATCGCGGCGTTCCTCGCCGCCACGGCCGCCTACTACCTCGTCGTGCTCACCGGTGAGTGCGCGCGTCAGTGGGGCCGCGCCGGCCTCGACCGCGGCTTCTCCCCCGCCGCCATCAGCCTGCCTCGGCTCGGTCTCGTCGTGCTCACCGTCGGCGCGACCGGCGCACTGATGCACCTGTTCGACACCGTGGTCATCCCCTGGCTCGAACGCGACCCGGAGATGAGCCGCACACCGTTCGTCGTGCTGCTCGCGGCTCTGCTCTTCTACGTATTCGCCCAGCGAAACCGATATGCCGACGTGGAGAGCCAGCTCAGCGCGCTCGTGGACGCGGCGGTCAAGCTCCCGCGGAACACGGGCGAGGCGCTCGTGGACGCGCTCAAGGAACACGCCCAGTCGATCGTGCAGGCGAGCGACATCGAACTGCGTCGAACCGAACCGGGGCCCGATGAGATCGGCGCCGAGGTTCGGCTCTCCTCAGGCTCCCGGCAGTACCTGGTGGCCCTGCGCAAGGCCGGCGGGATCCCGTTCTCGAGAGAGGATGCGGCAGCGCTCTCGACACTCGCCCACATCGCGACCGAGGCGGCCCGGATCCAGCGCGAAGTGGACACGCTTGAACGACGCGCCAACAGCGATCCGCTCACCGGGCTGCCGAACTACGGGGCATTCCAGAAGGCGCTCACGGAGGCGAACGAGAATCGCCCGTACCACGAGGGCATCGCCCTGCTCTTCATCGACGTCGACGACTTCAAGAAGCTCAACGACAATCACGGGCACCGCGCCGGCGACGACATGCTGCGCGCGATCGCGGAGCGCCTGCAGCGATCCGCCGGCGGCGGCGACTTCATCTCGCGCGTGGGAGGCGACGAGTTCGTGGTGATCTTGACCGGACTCGTCTCCCTCGAGCAGGCCAAGGAAACGGCCGACCGCATCGTGGAGACCATCGGCGAGCGACTCGCGCTCGAGGGCCTCGACCTGCGCCCGATCGTAAGCGCCGGCCTGGCGTTCTCGAGCCACCGCGAAATCGATGCGCGCACCCTGGTGGAGGACGCGGATCGCGCGATGCTGCGGGTGAAGCGCTCACGTCGCGAGGGCGAGTCCTCCGAGCGCAGCAGCCTGAGCATTTCGTCGCACCGCTCGACCCGAACGAACGACATCGTCGAGCGGGCGATCCGCAACAACCGACTCATGGTCGCGTTCCAGCCGATCATCAACCTCGAGGAGAACCGCATCTGGGCCTTCGAGGCGCTCATCCGCTACGTCGATCCCGAGCTCGGACCGATCTCCCCTCCGTCGCTCGTGGCTCGCGCGAAGAGCCTCGGCCTAATGAACGAGCTCACCCAGCAGGTCATCACCAAGGCGCTCGATGCGGCCGAGCAGTTCCGCAAGCTCGACCCCGGCATCGCCTGCATGACGGTCAACATCGAGCTCGGCCAGATCAGCGACGCGGAGCTCGGACCATTCATCCGTGACGCGGCCCGCGCGCATCCCGACATCACGCTGTGCATCGAGCTCAACGAACGTTCGCTCCGCTCCGCGACCGACGATCTGCGACGCGACGCCGAGCAGATGCAGCGCGCCGGCGTCACGATCGCGCTCGACGACTACGGCTCGGAGGATTCCGCCGTGGGCGCGCTCGTGCACTTCCCGATGAACATCCTCAAGATCGACAAGAGCCTGATC
>JBEBWI010000189.1:0-4042 GCA_040392345.1 Leucobacter soli
CGCTGAAACCGGTCCCAACCAGAGGTAAGACATATCTCTGTGCTCGGAGCACTAAATCAAAGCGGTTGCGATAAATCTATCTACACCCTTTCGTAGATCAGCATATCCGGCACCTATTACAATTTTAGACTCATCTGAGAAGCCAAGTTCATTTCTTATTCCACCATCGCGCTTAATTGTAGATAACAATTCCTCACGATATAGTCCTTGTGGCAATATATCGACTCGTCCGATTATATCGTGAACAATACTTTTGAACCCATCTTTTACGATATTTGCAGGGAATACGATGCAATCTGCATCGCTTGCTATAGATTGGGCAGAGTCTTCTATTTTGTAATTCTTTATAAGGTTTGGCAGCTCATGTATAAGTGAAACAACAGAAAAGCCTTTTGATTTTAAGCTCGGAACGATCGCTCCACTTGCCGTTGTATTTGCTATCGCTATATGAAAACCTGCTTCAAACAAGCGAGTTACCGCCGACCAAACATCTTTCGTGGAATCGGGATTTACAACCTCCACAACTCCAACATCTTGGAAATCTGGAATTAAAGGCCCATCTCCAGCAATGATATATGCTACGCTGACACCAAACTTCGCACGAAGGGTCTGACCAATTTTCAACGCCAAGGTTTGCGCACCATTTTTGTGCGCATCGTGGCTAATGATAACTACTTTTAAACGGCCTTCTTCAAGTCTAGGAACGTGTCCATAAACTGCTCTTGCAACAGCGTTTAGATAGGCTGCACCATAATGGACATCTGGTTCCAGATAAGCTCCCTCAGCCCATTCATTCCATGCATTAATTGCTACAATGTTCTCTTCGAAAATTGGATTCGTTCGAGCATAATGTATGCAATATCTTAACCACGATTCAAATTTCTCAGGAGTAGACCCATGAATTACAGTTCCGCGACCTGGCCTACGAGCTTCATTGTCCCACTGAGGCACTACGGTCCGAATTAGTGGGTAACCATGCGGCTCTTCCCTTGTAGAACGGTCCACAACGTCATCATATGAGATAACTCTACCTTTATAATTCGAGTTATAAAGTTCTTTTGACGAAACTATGTTTGGTGTATCTACAGTCAATTTGTGGGGAGGGAATTCAATCGCGCCATCCAAACCAAACTCTCGAGGATCGAAAGATCCAAACCCTTGAGCCATAAAAATATATACATCCAATCCATGTTTCTGGAGAAGGATATTTCTCCAGCGGGATATTGCTTCCTTTGCTTCTGGGATTTGGTTAGGACGATAGATAAAGACTATGGGCTTTCCGTTGATTTTTATATATCGAGGATCGTTGATGTGCCTTGCCCAGTCAGCCATAAAAGCTTCATCATCATTTGAATAATAATTCTGAGCAAGAATTACATCTTTCTCATGTCCGTCCCAAGTTTTTGTCCAGTTTTCATTCGCCCACATTATACAAAATGGAAAATCGAGGGATTTATCAGCGAGGAAATTTTCAACAGGCGTTTGCAGAACACGCTTGCCATCAAACCAATAATAGTAAAAGCAAAATCCAAATACACCCGCAGCTTTTGCGAGCTCTATTTGTTTTTTCATTACCGACGAAGTATCCGACAAATTATAAAAACCAAGATCTCTTGGTATTTTTGGCTGGATATGGCCTTTAAAGCGCGGAAGAGCGCGTGAGATGTTGGTCCATTCGGTAAACCCCTTCCCCCAATGCGTGTCATTTTCAGGGATTGTATGGAACTGGGGCAAATAATATGTAATGATTTTTGTTCGCGGATTCCGACCTATTGATGCAGTTGAATCAAACTCTTCAAACATAGGCCCTTTATCAGTGGCGAAAGAAACCGCATCATATATCATGGTAGTGCTTACCGCCTCATCTATCGAGGTGGCGTCTGTCTCTCGTTTAGTTTTACGTTTTTCGTGCTGACCATGCCTCAAATAATGTATTGCTGGATTGATCTTCGAAATTCTTACATCAGGATACGTCTCTAGGTAGTAATCCGTCATGAAATCTGCGTTCGGATTTCTTCCTTCACGCCACCCAAACTGAATATAATGCAAAGCAGGACGTATTCCAGATTTCCTCACATCGGGATATTTTGACAGATACCATTCAGAATCGAGCATCCCTGCCCGCATCAGAAACTTGGCGTCTCTCCAGTTACGATAAGCTACAGGCAGGTCTTTCAATCGCTTGGAGTAGCACACCAGTCTCTTTATCATGCTCACAGTTTCTTTCCTGTCGGATTGATCCTAGATATAGATTTACGTTGACCAATAGTCAGGCTTAGAGAACGTGTCAAACAGGTAGTGTTGTTTGTTAGTCAGGATTGTAGATGAGCGGAACAGACCGATGTTTAAACCACGTCTAACTGCTTTTAGATTTCCATGAGCGCATCATTCTTTCCAAAGGTACTCAGGACACATCCCTATCAACCAAGCGCCCACGTTCCCGTATATGATTTCGCCACCCAATTGGTGCTATCGACGGCAACCAGTTCGATAGATACGCCAACTGCAGTGGGACTATCTGCGTACCCTGCTGAAGTTGACGCGGAGCCATTTAAGCGAATTACGTCGCCCGCTCCAGCCTGCACCCGTAAACCCGCAGCATTCATATTCATAAATTTGTAAGTCAGGCCAGCCATAGCGCCCGGAAGAGTGAAAGCTTGCTTTGTCGCTTGACCCTGATTTGTAATAAGGCATCCGCTATCACCCACAATCATCGCAGTGCCCACGGAATAGTTCTTAACCAAGTCTGGCAAATTGGGGCGGACATACTCGGTGCCCCCTTGGAACGTGTATTGGCGAGCAGACCCAAGCTTGGTATAAGTCAAGACGTGGTTATTGTTGAACGTACTGTTCCATATCTGCCCCGTTGATATATTGCGCATGACCTCTTCGGTGAACACAGAAGGATTGCCGCCCGCATCCTCAACATATACACGGGCGATACCGCCATAGTGGTTCCCCTCGAAATGATGCTCACCTTGCGTATAAATTGTTTCCTCTGACTGGCCGGGGAACATGGTTAGATTTTGCAGGCTATAGGCCCTCTGATCATCCAGCGCCCAGTTGACACGTGTGAAATGGTTTCCTGAGAGTTGCAGTCGGGATGCGCCGCGGATAACTACAGCGTAAGCATTTGTGCCGACGCTTTCATTCGTATCAATAGTACGGCCCCAGTCGCGAATATAACAGTTCCACATCCCACCCTTGGTCGGACCACGGAATTGAGCAATATTCGCTGTCACCTGATCGAAGAATACGTTTTCGATGATCATATTCCTGGCTGGTCCAGTCGGATACACCTCGGAGCTACCGAAACCGCTGGTACAACGTCTAACCGTGCCTCCTGAAACTTTGTACAGCGTTAACTCGCGCTTACCTTGTCCAGCGCCAGCGCAGTCTTCAAAATCGCAGTTAACAATCTCACACGAATAACCATCGCCTGCCTGCCCAAGCGAATTGTCACCAGTGGCATAAATCGCATTGTCGCCAAAGCCAATAAAGCGGCCATTGGTTATTTTGGTGTAGATATTGGCCGTAGGCGTGTGGCCGCTATCTGATGCGGTATTACCGAAAACACCACCGTAGGCGTATGTTCCATCATCAATAACTTGCTGGAAATACTGCGTGTTTAGGGCGGTGCAGTACTGACCGGGACCGGGTGTTGACCCTTGCGAACAATCATAGCGCAAGTCGTGAAGCCGAAGGATGCGGTTTGTAATGGTACCAGGAGTATTAGATGCGCGAAGATCAAGAATGGGGACAGCCTGACCTAAGCCAGCCTTCAAGACACCGAGAGCAGGATTTGTGATAAGAATATCTGACGTGAGGATATCGGGAAGAACTCGACCGCCGAGAAGATATTCGTCGTTGTGATCAAGCTGAAGCTCACCACCACCAATATCGTTCAGGTAATTCAAGGCGTCGGCAATGCGAAGATGGACATCAGTTAAACCCGGTATAGCACCAAACTGCGATGCTCTAACAGTTCGCTTTGTGATTGAGAAAATTCCGCCATCAGCCGACCGAACCCAGCCCGCATGGT
>JBEBWI010000190.1:0-4017 GCA_040392345.1 Leucobacter soli
ACGCAGACGCAGACGCCTACGCAGCCATCGATTACCCAGATATCGATTACCCAGACATCGACCACCCAGGTATCGGCGCAGATGCCGATGCGCCCGCGGGGAGCCCGCTCGTCGCCGAGTTCGCCCGGCTCGCGGGCCGGGTGCACGTGCTCGTGTCGAACCCGCCCTACGTGCCCGATGACATGGTGCCGCGCGATCCCGAAGTGCGCGACCACGACCCCGAGCTGGCGCTCTACGGCGGCGTCGACGGGCTCGATCTCGTGCGCGTCATCAGTCGTATCGGGCTCCGCCTCGTCGCCCCGGGCGGCTCGATCGTGCTCGAGCATGCCGAGACGCAGGGGGCTGCGATCCGCGCGCTGCTCACCCGCGACGGCTGGCGGGCAGCGGCCACGCACCGAGACCTCACCCTTCGCGATCGCGCCACCACCGCGATCCGCTGACCGTTGTGCGGCAGCGCCGCGAGCCGGCGGCCGGGCATGGCGACCGCACAGGCCGCCCGGGGTATTCTTGGAGATTATGGCCGAAGTCTTCGATTGCACCGATAGCGCCCAGCTGCTGGCAGCTGCTCGACAGGCGAGGCAGGCGCTCGGGCGCGGCCAGCTCGTCGTGCTGCCGACCGACACCGTGTACGGGGTCGCGGCCGACGCCTTCACACCCGACGCGGTGCAGCGACTGCTCGACGCCAAGGGTCGCGGCCGGCAGTCGCCGCCGCCGGTGCTGATTCCCAACACGGCGACGCTCGCGGCTCTCGCCGAGCACGTGGTCGAGCCCGTCGCGCGCCTCGCCGAGGCATTCTGGCCGGGGCCGCTCACCATCGTGCTGCCGGCGCAGCCGTCGCTCAGCTGGGATCTGGGGGAGACGGGCGGCACGGTCGCCCTGCGCATTCCCGACCAGCCGCTCACCCTCGAGTTGCTGCAAGAGACCGGGCCGCTCGCCGTCTCCTCGGCGAACACGACCGGCGACCCCGCCGCCCGCACGGCAGCCGAGGCGCAGGCGATGCTCGGCGACTCCGTCGCCGTGTACCTCGACGCTGGCGAGGCCCCGGGCGACGGCACCGCGTCGACCATCATCGACGCGACCGCGCTCACCGAGGAGGGCGGCACCCTGCGCGTGCTGCGCGACGGGGGGGTCTCGCGCGAGGCCATCGCCGAACTGCTGCCGCAGGTGACGATCGAGGGCTGAGTTGGTCTCGTTCCTGGTCGTCGCGCTGGTCGCCGCGGGCGTCACCGCGATCGCTTCGTACGGTGTGCTGCGGCTCAGCCGGCGTTACGGGCTCGCTCCCGAGGTGCGCGAGCGCGACGTGCATCAGGCGCCCACGCCGAGGCTCGGCGGCATCGCCATGTACATCGGCATTCTCGCCGCGGCGCTGGTCGCGGCGTTCTTCGTGAACTTCGCCGGGGTGTTCGAGGAGACGACGCAGCTGTGGGCGCTGCTCGGCGCGTGCACGCTGATCGCGGTCGTCGGGGTGCTCGACGACCTGCTCGACCTCGACTGGATGATCAAGCTCGCCGCCCAACTCGCCGCCGCGGGCCTGCTCGCCTGGCAGGGGGCGCAGATCGTGTCGCTGCCGCTGGGCGACACCCTCATCGTCGGCTCGCCCATGGTCAACTTCGTGCTCACCGTGTTCCTCATGACGCTCGTGATGAACGCCGTGAACTTCGTCGACGGGCTCGACGGGCTCGTCGCGGGCGTCGCGATCATCTCGAACGCGGTCTTCTTCTTCTACACGCAGCTGCTCACCGCCGTCACGGGGCGCGACTCCTCGATCACTCTCGCCGCCCTCATCGCCGCGATCGTCGTCGGTGTCTCGGTCGGGTTCCTGCCGTTCAACTGGCATCGCGCCAAGATGTTCATGGGCGACACGGGGGCGCTGCTCATCGGTCTGCTCATGGCCACCTCGACCGTGTCGGTGACCGGGCAGCTGAACCCCGGTCAGCTCGACCAGAAGCTCGTGCTCGCCAGCTATATTCCCATCATTCTGCCGATCGCGGTGCTCGCGCTGCCACTCGCCGACTTCACGCTCGCGGTCCTGCGCCGACTGCGCGCCGGTAAGAGCCCCTTCACAGCGGATCGCCTCCACCTCCACCACCGCCTCCTCAACATGGGCCATTCACCCGTGCAGGCGGTCTGCATCTTCTATCTCGGCACCGCCGTCGTATCGCTCGCGTGCCTGCTCGTCTTCACGATGCAGGACTACTTCTGGCCCGCGGTGGTCGCTATCGTCGGCACCGCGCTGTGCGCCCTGCTCACGTTCGTGCCGATCTCGCGGGTGCGTGCGGCGCTCGCCCAGCGCAAGTTGCTACGGTTGTCTGAACACGCGTCGCGCGAATCGGCGCAGCCCGCGTCGCGCGAGAGCGCGGCCGAGGGCACTGAACACGCCGAGAATGCCGTGAGCACGGCGGACGCCGCGCCCGTCGCGACGGATGCGGTCGAGGCCGCCGACGAGAGGAACACCCGTGACTGACATCGACGACGCGGCCACGACGCCCGGCGGGGCGCCGACGGGCCCCCAGGCGGGGGCCGCGCAGGGCGCGACGGCCGATCCACTGGCGAATGCAGCTGTGCCTGCTGCCGGTGCGGGTGCGTCGTCGGCGGAAGCGGTGGACGCGACGGAAGCCGAGCAGCGGAACATGCCGACCTCGCAACCGGTGCTGCTCTCGGCTCTGCGCTGGGGGCTGCTCGCGACCGTGGTGCTCGTCGCCGCGTTCGGGTTGATCGGGTGGCTCGTCGCGGGCACCGAGGGGCTCGTCGGCGGCATGCTCGGTGCGGGGTTCTCGGGGGTGTTCCTCGCGATGACGCTCGGCAGCATCACCTTCGCGAACCGATTCACCGGCAGCGACTTCTACGTGGTGGCGTTCTTCTCGATCGTGATGGGCACTTGGCTGTTGAAGTTCGCGGCCTTCTTCGTCGCGGCGCTGTTGCTCAAAGACGCGCCCTGGCTCAATCCCACCATTCTGTTCCTCGGCGTCGTCGCCGGCGTCATCGTCTCGCTCGCGATCGACGTGCTGATCGTCGCGCGCGCGCGGATCCCGATCGTGCCGAACGTGCGGTAGTTGCGGATATCCGCTGGAGACGCCAGACTCCGCTCTATCGGTTCCACCCGTCTCCGTCTGCCGTGCCCGATCGTGCCGAGGCCCGCCGTGCTGGCCGCATCGGCCCCATTGGTCGCATGGGTATCACCCGTCGCATCCGTCGCACGCATCGTGCTGCGACTGGAAACGCGAGGGCGCGCGGGCCCGGTCTTCGGATAATCCCCGATCGGCGGGTGGGACGTCGAATCCGCGGCCCTTCAGGGCATCTTTTCAGCAACGCTCCGATACGAAATTTCGGCGAACCAAAATGTTCGTCTCGGTCGAACTTTTCCTGCTTCTCGGTTTCGCGTCAGGCGAAATCGTTGTTAGTATGAAATACGTTCCCCGCAGGAGTGTGATTCAGCATGTGTCTGAGCGCCTGTCTGCGAGTACCGGGGGCACGACCATCGTTCGACGCAGCGCGGCATGCATGCCGCGCCCCGAAACAGGAGATTGGCGCTGTTCGCTAACGCTTTGCAACTCGTGGCCCCAGTCATTGTCAATACGGCGGAAGAGGGGGGATTCCATCCTCCGTCGATCAGTGACTTCTTCCCGGAGAGCGTCCTGTTCGTCGGTACGCCGTTCGAGATGAACCGCATCATGATCATTCGCGTGATCATGACTGTTCTCCTCCTCGTGCTGTTCTGGCTCGGCACGCGCAAGATGCGCGTCATCCCGACCCGCGGTCAGTCGCTCACCGAGATGGCGCTGAACTTCGTTCGCGTCAACATCGCGGAAGACCTGCTCGGCAAGGTCGACGGTCGTCGCTTCCTGCCGATCCTCACCGCGATCTTCTTCACGATCCTCTCGTTCAACATCACCGGCATCATCCCGGGCTTCAACATCGGCGTCTCCGCCGTGATCGGCCTGCCGCTGACGCTGGCGATCGTGTCGTACATCACCTTCATCTACGCCGGCATCAAGAAGAGCCCGAAGAACTTCTTCA
>JBEBWI010000191.1:0-3984 GCA_040392345.1 Leucobacter soli
GACGCCCGGGTCACGCACCGGGTGCGGGTGCGAGGTCGTAGGTCACCCAGGGCGTCTGCTTCGCGACGCGATCGTACAGGCTGCGCGCCGTCGCGTTGTCACCGGCGGTGATCCAGCGCACAAGCGTTGCCTGCTCGTCGCGGGCGATCTCGGCCAGGCGGGTCAGCAGGGCCGATCCGGTTCCCCTGCCGCGCGATGAGGCGACGGTGAAGAGGTCGTCGAGGTAGATTCCGTGCGCGCCGACGATCGGCCGGGGGAATCGCCGGAAGTGGGCCAGGCCGATGATGCCGGCGTCGGTTTCCGCGACGATTCCCCGGGTTTCCCGGCTCGGGTCCATAAGCCACCCCCACACCGTGTCGAGCACCGCCGGGTCGTGCGGCATCCGGTAGAAATCCCGATACCCGCGGTACACGGCTTCCCAGGCCTCACGATCTTCGGGTTCCACCCCGCGGATTCGCAGTTCACTCATGTCCGTCGCCCCTTCTCTCGTCGAGGGATGCTCGGGATTCGCAAGAGCAGCTCATTTCGCCGTGCTCGGCTCGAGCGCGGCGGCGTCGATGGCGTCGTCGCCCAGTGCCAGCTCGATGTACTTGCGCAGTACCACGAGTGCGGCGCCGCCCGGGTTGAACTGGGCGGCGACGAAAGCGCCCGAGCGGATCAAGCGCAGCGCCTCGGCGGCGGGCAGTATGGCGCCCTTCGCCTGCTCTGCTTTGCCCTTGGGCATGGCGGCGCGGAGTTCGTCCATCGAGGTGAACAGCGGCAGCAGCAGCTTGCCCTGCGTCGAGCGGATCGTGCGAATGTGCGTCGCCTTCTTCTTGGAGGTGCCCGTCACATCGACGACGAGGTAGCCCGCGCGCAGTGCAGTCAGAAAGTCGGCGAGCCGTGCATAGTCGGGTTCGGCCTGGAACGCCAGCAGCGCATCGCGCACCTCGTCGTTCGCATAGTCGGCGGTGAGCCCCTCGGGAATCTGCGCGTCAGCCATGCGTTCTAGCCTACGTGCTCCGCATCAGCGGCTGCTCCTCGTCGCCGAGGCCGCGGGCGTGCAACGCCTCGCCGGTGTGGCGCGCGTGCGCGACCATGCGCAGCACGAACGGAGTGACATACGCGCGCGGGTTGCGCTCGAGTCCGCGCGCGCGCGCGGCGCCCCGTGTTTCACGTGCAACGTCGATCGCCAGCGGGATGGCGCGGAACGCCAGTGCGAATGCGAGCGCGACGCGCTCGGGCGAAATGCCGACGCGGCGCAGCGGGCCGATGGCCCACACGATGGTGTCGAGCAGATCGTCACTCGCGGTGCTGCGCGTGACCGCGCTCGCCGCGAGGATCAGAGCGAGCAGCCCGCCCACCACCTCGACGCCGCGCTCCCAGCCGTGCTGCCACATCTGGAACGCGAAGAGCAGCACGGCGACCGGTATGAAACCGGCTACCGCGCGCAGCACGTCGCGGCTGCGCATTCCCGCGGTGAGCGCGAGGCCAAGGCCGACCGCTACCGCCGCAGCAGCCGCGGGCCACCCGGGCACCGCGATAACGGCGATACCGAAGAGCAGCAGGCCGAGCAGCTTGGCACCTGGCCGCAGGCGGTGCAGCACGGTGCTGCCCGGGCGGTACCCGCCGAGAGTGGATCCGCTCACGCCCGCTCCCGGTACCACGCGACGGCGGCTGCGGCCCCGGACTGGGCCGTGCCAGTTCCCGGCGCATCCGGCGCGGTGGCGGCAGTCGATCGCGCGACCGCCGGCTCGGCGCCGATCGCGATCGGGCTGCTCACCGCGACGCCGGTCGCAGCCGCGCCGACTGCGGCCGAGTCGAACACGACCCGCCCGCCGTCGATCACGAGCGCCCGGTCGCAGCGGGCCGCCAGCTCGAGGTCGTGCGTCGCGACGACGAGCTGCTGCGGCAGCCCGAGCAGCAGCTCGCCGATCTGCCGGCTGTTGCGCAGATCGAGCAGTGTCGTCGGCTCATCCGCGACGAGGATTCCCGGATCGGTGGCGAGCACCGTCGCGATCGCGAGCAGTTGCTGCTGCCCGCCCGAGAGGGTGTGCACGCTGCGGTCGGCAAGGGTCTCGAGCCCGAACCGGGTGAGCACGGCGCGGGCGGCGGCGATCCGCTCGGGTTTGCTGCGGTGAGCACGGCGCAGCGACAGCGCGACGTCTTCGATCACCGTCGGCATCACGAGCTGTGTGGCCGGATTCGTGAAGACGAAGCCCACGAGCCGGCGCACCCGCGCCCCGTCGCGATCGGTGTCGAGCCAGCCGGCGCCGGCCTCGTCAGTGCGCACCCGCACCGAGCCCGAACTCGGCAGCACGAGCCCGTTGATGAGCCGGGCGAGCGTCGACTTGCCAGACCCGTTCGCGCCGATGAGCGCGATGCGGCGCTCGGCAAGGGTGAGCGTCGTCGGAGCGAGCACCTGCACGGCGCCGAGCCCATCGGCTCCCGGCACGGTGACGGCGGCTGCGCGAAGTTCGATCATTGCTGGGCGGGCTGCTCTGCGGGGGTCGGCTGATCCGCGTGCGGAGCGGCGTTGCCGCGCGCGGCGCGGCGCGGCAACAGGTCGGGAAACGCGCGGTGCACGGCCGTTGCGACGATCGCGGCGAGGGCGATCTTCACGAGGTCGGCGGGGATGAACGCGAGGTTGATCACGAACGCCTCGCCCACGGTGAGCCCGGCGCGCCACGCGAGTCCGGGCACGCCGAGGCCGTAGACGAACACGATGTTCGAGACGAGTGCGGCCAGGAAGATGAGCACGGCGTTCGTAGCGACCGAACGCCTCGGCAGGCGCGTCACGATGAAGCCGGTGAGTGCTGCTGCGAGCGGCATGCCGACCAGGTAGCCGACCGTGGGGCCCGCGAAGGGTGCCAGCCCGGCGGTGCCGCCGGCGAAGACCGGCAGCCCGATCGCGCCGATCGCGAGGTAGAGCAGCACTGCCAGGAAGCCTCGGCCCGCACCGAGCACCGCGCCGGCGAGCAGTACGGCGAAGGTCTGCAGGGTGATCGGCACGGCGCCGATCGGGATCGCGATCACCGAGCAGGCGGCGATGATCGCGGCGAAGGTGGCGATCAGGGCGATGTCGGTGGCCGGGTTGCGGCGAGTGGATCGCGGTGTCGTCATGGAGTCTCTCCTTGGGCGCTGTGTGGGCATTGCGGTCTGCTCGGGTGGTCGCCGACTGCGCTGCTCGAAACCAGTATGCGGCCTCAAGTGACTGAACGGTGTTCACCTGAACAGTGTTCACTCTACACTGAACGGTGTTCAGGTCGGGAGTATATGCTCGTCATCATGGGTCACAGTCGCGCAGATGTCGTCGCCGCAGCACTCCGCGTGCTCGATGAGCACGGGCTCGAGTTCTGCTCGATGCGTCGAGTCGCCGCTGCGCTCGACGTGCAGCCGAGCGCCCTCTACCACCACGTACCCGACAAGCAGACCCTGCTCGCCCTCATGGCCGATGAGGTGCTGCGAGAGGTCATGGCGACGCCGCGCGACGGTGTGCCGGGGGGCGGCGAGTCGGGTGGTGCGTTGGGTGGCGGCGTGCACAGTGCGGAGTCGCTGTGCCGGGCGCTGCGGGGGGCGATGCTCGCGGTGCGCGACGGAGCCGAGCTCGTGGCGACCGCTTCGGCGTATCGCCTGGGGGCCTCGGACATCGAGGCCGGACTCGCGGCCCTGCTCGGAGGCGAGCTGCTGGAAGGCGAGTCGGGGAAGGGCGCGAATCCCGTGGATCCACTGGATGAATATCGGAACGTGGGAACCGCTGGCAACGCGGGTGCGACGCCTGCTGCGGAGGCGGGCGCCGACGGAGCGCGCACGCTGCTGCACTTCGTCTTCGGGCACACCCAGGCCACGCAGATGCAGTTGCAGGCGCAGGAGTTCACCGCGCTCGCCGCGGGTCGCCCGGCGGACGCCGCGGCGGAGCCGCAGGGCACGACGCGCGCAGCGCTCGAGGCGTCGTTCGACCGCGGCGTCGCGATCATCCTCGCCGGCGTCGAGGCGACCGTTGCG
>JBEBWI010000192.1:0-3957 GCA_040392345.1 Leucobacter soli
GGCTGAGGGCCCGGAAGCGTATGCTCCGGGCCCTCAGCCGTCTCCGCGAAACCGCGTTCGCGTCGCTACTCGTTACCGACCTGCTTGTCGATGTTCGCCCGAACGCCCTCGATCGTGTCGGCGTGCTTGCCGCCGGTGAGCTTGTTCGCGAGACCGGCCGCCCCGTCGAGCAGCTTGTCGCTCACGCCCTCGGCCTGCTCGCTCTTCAGCGCCTCATCGATCTTGTCGGCGTTGTTCTTGACGAAGTCACTCGCCTGCTTCCCGAGGTCTTCGATACCCATACTGGTTCCTCCCAGGTCGATCCGCCGATGGCGGCATGTGCGCGGAGCGGGCGCGCCGCACTGCCCATTATGGCAATCGGGCGGGGTTCGCGATAGGGGCGGCCGAACCCGCGTTCGGCGGCGCGAGGCCGGGCACACGGCGTACCTGAGGCTCGAGGCGGCCAGACGCGGGTATCCTCGGTATGACAGTCCAGCACGGGCTGCCGCAGCCCACCCACTGGAGAATTCGTGCCTCAGACAGCCGGCGCCAGACTCGCGCATTTCGCCCGCCACTACGGGTTGATCTTCGTGTGCGATGCGGTGGCGTGGGGCATCGGCATCCTCGCGGCACTGGTGCTGCGCTTCGACTTCAACGTCGCGCGCATCCACTGGGGGTGGACGCTCGCGCTCATCGGCGTCACGATGCTGCTGCAGCTCGTCTGGGGGTGGGTCTCGTGGCTGTACCGCAGCCGGTACGAGATCGGCAGCTTCGACGAGGTGCGCGCTCTCGTGCTCGACGTTGTCGGCGTGATGACGCTCGCCTGGGTGTTCGCCTACCTCGTCGGCTACGGCAACGGTATTCCCCGCAGCACGATGATCATCGCCGCCCCGATCGCCTTCTCGGTGATGGGCGTCGCCCGATACCTCATGCGTCTGGCGACCGAGCAGCGCTTGAAACCGGGCGCCGGAGCCGAGCGAGCCCTGCTCTACGGCGCGGGCTACCTGGGCCATCAGACCGCGAAACGCCTGCTCACCGATGCTGCGGCCTCCTCGCTTCCAGTCGGCTTTCTCGACGAGGATCCGCTGAAGCGCAACCTCGAGGTGCGCGGAGTGCGCGTGCTGGGGGGGCTGCGCGATCTCGAGCGTGCCGCGCGCGAGACCGGGGCGACGGCGCTCATCGTCTGCATCGGCGACGCCGATTCGGCGCTGATGCAGCGGGTGGATCAGGCCGCGGACAAGCTCGGTCTGCGCGTCATGGTGCTTCCGCCGCTGGAGCAGATCCTCAACAACTCCTCCGCGATCGCGGAGGTGCGCGAGCTCTCGATCGAGGATCTCATCGGCCGTCACCCCGTGCGGCTCGAGACGGAGTCGATCGCCCAGTACCTGCAGGATCGAACGGTGCTCGTCACCGGTGCCGGCGGGTCGATCGGCTCGGAGCTCAGCCGCCAGCTCGCCCGGTTCGCGCCGCGCGAGCTCATTCTGCTCGATCGCGACGAAACTGCGCTGCAGGCAGCCCAGCTCGCGATCAGCGGGCACGGGCTGCTCGACACGCGCGACGTGGTGCTCGCCGACATCCGCGACGAGGCCGCGCTGAACCGCATCTTCGAGGAGCGCCGCCCCGATGTGGTGTTCCACACCGCGGCTCTCAAACATCTGCCGATGCTCGAGCAGTACCCCGACGAAGCCTGGAAGACGAATGTTCTGGGCACCCTCAACGTGCTGCGAGCGGCGCAGGCGGTCGGCGTCTCGACCTTCGTCAACATCTCGACCGACAAGGCGGCGAACCCGACCAGCGTGCTCGGCCACTCCAAGCGCGTCGCCGAGAAGTTGACGGCGTGGATGGCCGAGCAGACCGGGCAGCGCTACCTCTCGGTGCGGTTCGGGAATGTCATCGGCAGCCGCGGCTCCATGCTTCCGACCTTCCGCTCGCTGATCGAGGCCGGCGGGCCGCTCACCGTGACCCACCCCGAGGCGACGCGGTACTTCATGACTATCCCGGAGGCCTGCCAGCTGGTGATCCAGGCTGGCGGCATCGGTCGGCTCGGCGAAGTCCTCATCCTCGACATGGGGGAGCCGGTGCGCATCCTCGACGTCGCGAAGCGCATGATCGCCCAGTCGGGCAAGCGCATCGAGATCGTCTACACGGGGCTACGCCACGGTGAGAAGCTGCACGAGGAGCTCACCGGCAAGGGAGAAGGCGACGAGCGCCCCTTCCACCCCAAGATCACCCACGCGAGCGTGCACACGATCAGCCCCGAGGTGCTGGATCACGCGGGCTGGGTCGCGAGGCTCGATCTCACGACCGAGGCGGGGGAGCGAGTGCAGTGAGCCTGTTCGCCTCGTTCGCGCTCCCGCCTGCGCTGCTCGCGGGAGGACTGACGCTCCTGCTGAGCCTGCTGCTGCCCTTCGCGGTGCGCCCGTTGCTCGTGCGGCTCGGCATCATGGACGTGCCGAACGAGCGTTCCTCGCACGAGCGCCCGGTGCTGCGCGGTCTCGGGCTCGCTGTGCTGATCGCGATGGTCGTGGGCGGCGCGGTCGGGGTCGCCTCGGCGGCGTCCAGCGGCATCGTGCTCATGGGCTGGGACATCCTCGCGGTCGTGCTCATCGGCTCGCTGTTCGCGGGCCTGCTCGGCCTCGCCGAAGACCTCCGCGGCCTCAGCGTGAAGGTGCGCAGCGCGTGCCTGCTGCTGCTCGGCCTCGCGGTGCCGATCGCGCTCGTGGCGCTCTTCGACTCCGCGCAGCTCGGCAGCGATACGTCGTTGTTCGGTTGGTACCACGGTCGTGCCGCGAGCTCCGGCTGGTTCGATGCGGCGGGATCCGCGGTGCAGTTGTCGTCGGAGCCGGTCGGCGCGGTTCCGCTGCCGCTCTGGGCCGGCATCGTACTCGTGCCGTATGCGCTGCTGTTCGTGTCGAGCTATGTCAATGTCGCGAACTTCATGGACGGCCTGAACGGCATCAGCGGTTTCCACGGGGTCATCGCGGGCCTCGCGTTCGCCGCCGCCGGGTGGTTCTGCGGGCTGCCGTGGCTGCTGATCGCGGGCCTCGTGCTCGCGGCGGGCTTCGGCGGGTTCCTGCCGTGGAACCTGACGAAGCCCGGCGCCTTCCTCGGCGACGTCGGCAGCTACCTGCTCGGCGGCGCGGTCGCGATCACGAGCTTCGCCGCGCTCATCGCGGGCGTTCCGGTGCTCGCGACCATCGGCCCCATGATCATCTACTTCGGCGATGTCGGGGTGACGCTCGTGAAGCGCGTGCGCGCCGGGCACAAGTGGGACGAGCCGCACAAGGAGCACGTCTACCAGCGGGTGAATCAGCTCGGCTACAGCCACGTGCAGGCCTCCGGCATCAATGCGGCGTTCACCGCGGTCGCCTCGCTGCTCGGGCTCGCCTCGATCTTCGTCGCGCCCATATGGTGGATCGCACTCACCGCCCTCGGGATCGCGCTCGTGGTGCTCTACACCGGCCTCCCGCGGCTCCTCCCGCGTCGCGCGTAGAAGTCGCGACACGCCTGCAGCCAGCGCTTGGGGCGAAGGCCATTTCTGGTCTTCGCGTGCTGGTTGGCGGCCCCGTCTCGGGGCCGTGGGGGGCCCGGGCAGCGACACCGCAGGTGTCGCGACACGCCCGGGTTGCACAAACAGGGTATCCCGTGCCAAAATGTACAGGTTCAGTACTTTCCGCATGCGCGGGAATCACTGCCAGGCTGTGCATAGTCGTCGGACGCGATGCGATCCACTATCTGACTAGGCCGCGGGCAGCGAACGCCACGCTTACTGGGCGAGACAGCCGGGTCACCCGGCTTTCTTTCCGTGTGAGCGTTTGACAGGTGAACAGCGAATGCGCATTCCCCGTGGATGCCAGGGCGCTGATACGCAAGACGTCCAATGCTGGGCGCGCTCGAGAGAGCGCACGCGGTACGACGCAACTAGAAAGAGAGAGTCACATGGCGGGACAGAAGATCCGCATCCGACTGAAGTCGTAT
>JBEBWI010000193.1:0-3954 GCA_040392345.1 Leucobacter soli
CTGCACGATCTCGCCGTTCGCCAGCTCGATCCCGGTGACCCGGCCACCGGCTCCGCGCAGCGCGGCGATGGCCGCGTCGCAGCGGATCTCGATGCCGAGGTCGGAGTGATACTGCTGCAGAGCGTTCGCGGTCTCGCGGCTGAGCACGCGGCCGAGGATCTGCGGGGCCACCTCGAGCACGCAGGCCTCCCCGTGCTTCAGGGCTTCGACGGCGACTTCGAGGTTGAGAAAGCCGGCTCCGATGAACACCGTGCGGCCACCGCGCGCGAGATCGTCGCGAAGCCGGTCGGCGTCTTCGATCGTGCGGACCGCATGCACCCCTGCGAGATCGCTGCCGGGGATGCCGAGCAGGCGGGGCGCCGAGCCGGTGGCGATGATGAGCACGTCATACGGCAGCGCCCCGGACCCCTCCAGCTCGACGGATCGCTCCGCACGGTCTATCGCGGCGACGCTCGTTCCGAGGTGCAGCACGACGCCGTACTGCTCGATCGCGTCGACGCTGCGCAGGAGCAGCGCCTCACGGCTCTCGTACCCGGCGAGGTACCCTTTCGAGAGGGGCGGGCGCTGGTAGGGCAGGTGATCCTCCTCGCCGACGAGGTGGATCTCTCCTTCCCACCCCTGCTCCCTCAGAGCGGTCGCCGCGGTGAGCCCGGCCTGCCCCGCCCCGATGATCACGGCGCTGGGGGGCATCTCACACCTGGCTTTCGGGGAGCCGCACGACGATCTCCTTGAAGTCGTCGCCGGCCGTGAGCTGGCACCCGAGCCTGCTGTTCTCCTCGCGCCCGGAGGCGACGCAGTAGAGCATTTCGTCCTCGTCGTCTCCGAGCGGCGGCAGGGCGCCCACGACGCCTTCGACGTATACGTGGCAGGTGGCGCACATCGCCTGGCCGCCGCACTCGCCGATGATTCCGCCGATGCTGTTGACAATCGAGGCGCGCATCACGCTCTGGCCGGGTTCGGCCTCGACCTCCCGACTGGATGCGTCGGGGCTGATGAAGGTGATCTTCGGCATCTTTGCCTCCTGAGTGCTTGAACATCTGCGGCCGTCCGGATACGGCTCACGCCCTCGATCATCGCCGATTCCATTCCTCTGGGAAAGCGGAAATTATCGCTGAAGTTCCCCGGTAATTCCGTTATAGTGATGCCGTGACCGAGTCAGTTCCGCCGATCCCTCCGGGCGGCCCCTCTCTGCCATTCACCCTCCGGCAGATCGAGTGCTTTCTCGCGGTCGCCGAATCCGGGTCGATCTCGCGGGCCGCCGCCCGCTTGAACGCCTCCGACTCCGCGGTCTCCGATGCCGTATCGGCCATGGAGCGGGCGCTCGGCGCCGCGCTCTTCCGCCGCCGTCGCTCGCGCGGCGCGACGCTCACCTCGGACGGCGCGGCCATCCTGCCCTCGGTACGCCGGATCCTCACGGAAGGGGCCGAACTCGCCGCATCGGTCGGGCGGGGATCCCAGTCGATCGTCGGGCCGGTCCGTATCGGCTGCGTGGGCACGCTCGCGGGCATGCTCCTGCCGCGCCTGCTCATCGCCGTGGCCGAGCGGTACCCGGGCATTCAACTCGAATACCGTATTGGAGACCTGACGACTCTGCTCTCGGCGGCCGAGAGCGGCGGGCTGGATCTCGTCGTGACCTTCGACATCGGGGTGCCGCCCGAGTACGAGAGGGTCGTGCTTGCAGAGACCGAGGCGATGCTCGTGGTACCGGCGAAGCATCGCCTGGCAGGTCAGGAGCGCGTCTCGCTGACCGAGGTGGCGGAGGAGCCGATGGTGCTGCTCGATATCGTGTCGAGTCGCACGCACACGCTGGAGCTCATGTCTGCGAGGGGCATCACGCCCCGCATCCGCCATCGCACGGCGGACTACGAGTTCTGCCGCGCGCTGGTCGGCCGAGGGCTCGGCTACACCCTGCTCATGCGGCGGAGCGTGTCGACAGAGACATGGGACGGCGAACGGGTCGTGTACCTGCCGATCGATCCGCCGCCCCGCTCGGTCGAGGTGCTGATCGCCTGGCCCGCCGCACCGATTCCCCCTCGGGTGAGCGCGGTGCTCGACTGCGCGATGGGTATGCGGGCGGCCGCGGCGGCGAGCATGGGTGGCTCCGATACCACGGATTTACCGGAGTGATTCAACGGAAAAGACCTGTTGAGTCGAAGAAGTGCGCGTGCGACCATTGCGAATAGCGGGGAAGGATCTCTCCGCTCGTTTTCGGCGAGGGAGCAGCGATGGAGACAGCAGCGACAGAGATCGACCTGCCGGTGGCCGACTGGTTCGATCCTCGTGAGGCGACGCACGACCCCTACCCTCAGTACGCGCGCCTGCGCGAACTCGGCCCTGTGGTCTATGCGCCCGCCGTTCGGCGGGTCTTCATCACCACCCACACCGCGGTCGGCGCTGCGGAGCAGAACCCCGAGGTGTTCAGCTCGTACTCCGAGAAGACTCTGACGATGATGCGGGCGGTCGGCGGTCGGCCGATGCTGCGCAAAGACGACCCGGAGCACGCGGTCGAGCGCAAGGCCATCAACCCGACCTTGCGCCCGAAGGCGATCGGCGAGATCTGGTCGCCGAAGTTCGCCGAGAACGTGGAGTTCTGGCTCGGACGCATGCTCGAGATCGGGCCCGGCCAGGCCGACCTCAACCGCGATTTCGCCGCACCCGTCGCGAGCCAGAACCTCATCGACCTGCTCGGTTTCCCCTCCGACGTCGACGTGGCAGACATGCACAGGTGGTCCACCGATTTCATCGCCGGCATCGGCAACCTGCTCGATGATCCGGAGGTCTGGGTGCGCTGTGACCGGAGCCAGGCCGAGGTCGCCGCGGTTCTCGACGAGCTGCTGCCCCGCCTGCGCCGGGAGCCCGACGGATCGGTCACCTCTCATCTGCTGCAGGTCGGGCTGCCCGAGGAGGTTGTTCGGGCGAATGTCGCCCTCGCCATCTCGGGCGGCATGAACGAACCGCAGCACATGATCACGAACATGGTGTGGGCGCTGTCGGCGCACCCGGATCAGCGGGCCGCCGTGCTCTCGGGGGAGGCGGGCTGGGGCGAAGCCTTCGAGGAGACCGTGCGCTGGCAGTCGCCCATCGGGATGCTCCCGCGCGAGGTCGCGGTGGAGACGGAGTTCTTCGGCGCGAGGCTCGCCGCGGGCACCGACGTCGGGCTGCTCCTCGCCAGCGCGAACCGCGACGACGAGGTGTTCGCGGATGCGGAGCGCTACGATGTGCGGCGCACGGCTCGCGGGCATCTGGGATTCGGGGCCGGGGTGCACATGTGCGCCGGGCGGTGGACCGCGAAGGCCGCGATCGCAGATCTCGCGTTGCCCCGTCTGTACGATCGCGTGCCGGGGCTCGACATAGATCGGAGCCGACCGACCACCTGGAACGGCTGGGTATTCAGAGGCATCACCGCGCTTCCCGTCACCTGGTAGACGAATGGAGAGGGATTGTGCAGAGGCTGCACGGTTCGCTACAGCCAGTGCACACCTTCGATAAGTGAGTGCGCGAGATGATTCGATGCTGATGTTCATGCATCGATATCTGAGGAATGGTGAGGCGTGATGGCACCGGGAAGAATGGCGGGGAAGGTCGTGCTGCTGACGGGTATTGGCAGCGGCCTGGGGCGCACCACCGCGCAGATCCTCGCCCGAGAAGGGGCGATCGTGGTCGGTTGCGGTCGCAGCCCGGACGGTGTGGCCGAGACCGTGAGGCTCGTCGAGGCCGAGGGGGACAGATTGAAGGCCATGCTCCAGTGGATTTGAGTGATCGTGCGAGTGTAGAGGGCTGGATCTCCGCGACCGCGCGCAAGCATGGCAAAATCGACGTGCTCTACAACAACGCGAGCCAACCCCGGTTCGCGCCTTTCAGCGAGCAGGTCGAAGAGGACTACCTCTACACGATCGATAATGAGCTGAACTTGGTCTGGCACGCGTGCCAGCTGGCATGGCCGCATCTCGCCAA
>JBEBWI010000194.1:0-3953 GCA_040392345.1 Leucobacter soli
TGCCTCTCGCCCAGCCAGTTCACGCGGGTCTTCCGCGACTCATTCGGAGTCACGCCACTGGTGTATCTCACGATCCTGCGCGTGCAAGAAATGGCTCGTCTACTGCGCACGACCGATCTGTCGATGCGGCAGATATGCCCTCGGGTGGGGTGGATCAACTCCACACATCCACCTTCGCACTTCCGCCGCTACTACGGCGTCAACCCATCCGAGTACCGCCGCTACGGGCCACCGACCGCCAGCCAGGAGGGGCCGGGCGTCGGCGTCGCCAGGGCTGCCAAAAGTGCTAACGAAAGTGCTAAGCAACCTGTAGGTCGGGGTATCGCGGTGGAGTTATCCACAGGGCAGATGCCGTAGATCGTTGATTTTATGCGGCAGAACGCCCTACCGAGATTCGCGGCGCGATGGGGTCGAGGTCAGTTCAAGTCCCCCCTCGCGCACGAGCGGAAAGCGGCGAGATCCTCGGATCTCGCCGCTTTCTTCGTTCGTGCCGCGGCGAGGTGAAGGGTTGCCGGCGGGAACGTGACCTCCCCTGAGACCTGCGATAATGACCGCATGCAGTCTCTTTCGCGTCTCCCTCACCTCGTGCGTGGGTCGAGCGCGGCCGGGACTGCGACGTTCGCGGCATTGTTCTCGCATGTCGTCGGTGGTGGCGCGATGCCTGGGCCGCTGGGTATCGCTGTGCCGTTGCTGCTGTCGTTGATGGTGTGCATCCTGCTCGCTGGCCGCAAGCTGTCGCTCGCTCGGCTGTCGGTGTCGGTGGTCGCGAGCCAGACCTTGTTCCACACCTTGTTCGTGCTCGGCACCCCAACCGCGGGCGCGCAGATGAATATGCCCGCCGGTCATCATCACGGTCAGGCGATGATGCAGATGCCTACGGTGTCGGAGCAGACGATCACGCTGGTGCATGGCGATGCCACGATGTGGGTGTCGCACTTCATCGGTGCCGCGATCACGGTCTTCTTCCTGTACCGGGGCGAGCAGGCAATCCACCGCCTCCGCGCCTTGGCGGAGCAGTTCGTCTCCTGGGTGCAGCATCGTCTTGTGGTGCCGCTGCATCTCCCGGTCGCGACGGCCCCGGCGCGGGTGCCGGTCACCGTGGAGACGAGCGGTTGGACGGTGCTGTCGCAGCTTCACGCATCGACGCTGAGCAGGCGCGGGCCGCCTCGTGTCTTTCGGATCGCTCACTAACTCTCTCAGTGTCGCCGCTTCCGGGCTGACGATTCGTGTGCTGTAGCCGGTTGTTGCCGCCCACGCACGCATATCCTGCGTGCGCTGTCGCTTGCGTGAACCCTGCGGCCGCGTAGCACAGAGCGTTCGAGCGTTTCCATACGGCAGTTCGTATCGATCTGACCGCACCCCGCTACGGGCGGGTGCGGTGCCGACCCCGCGCACGCGTGCGCCTGGTGGTCGGGAGTATGCATGTTTGAAAGGCACAAGAAACCAATGATGAAGATTCGCAATCGCGCCGTGCGCGCCGGGGCCGTGTTCGGGGTGGCGCTGCTGGCGCTGACCGGATGCGCGACCGGGCAGAACGAAAGCGCAAGTACGCAGCAGGAGGAGCCTGTCGCGCAGACGGCACAGGCGGACTCGGTCATGATCGAGGACGCGTGGGTGAAGACCGCCCAGCCGAGCGACATGACGGCCGCGTTCGGCACCCTCGAGAACGCTTCCGATCAGGACGTGACGGTGGTATCGGTGGAGTCGTCGGCGTCGCCGATGATGGAACTCCACGAGACCGTCGAGAACGATTCCGGGCAGATGGTGATGCGGGAGGTCGAGGGCGGCTTCACGATCCCCGCGAACGACCACCTGCACCTGGAGCCGGGCGGGAACCATCTCATGCTGATGGAACTCCCCGAGGCGATCCAGGCCGGTCAGGAGGTGACGTTCACACTCACGTTCTCCGACGACTCCACGTTGGAGTTCACGGCCGTCGCGAAGGACTACGCGGGCGCGAACGAGACGTATGAGGGCGATAAGGATCATGGCGACATGAGCCATGACGACGCCGAGCACAGCGAGCACTGATGAGCGCCCCTGACCGGGGCGAGCGCAGGGCGGCGTCGACCCGGCGACAGTTCCTCCTCGGAGGAGCCGCCGCCGGGGTCGGCGCGGCCGCCGCGCTCGGTATCGACTACGCCCTCACTCCACGCGGTGCTGCGCCTGCGTCGGTGCCGCTGAACGGTAGCGAGATGGTGCCGTTCTACGGCGTCTATCAGGCGGGGGTCGATACCGATGCGCAGGCGCACGCCATGTTCATCGGCCTCGACCTGCACCCCGAGACTGACCGGGATGGGCTGCGACGCATGATGGGGATCCTCACCGATGACGCGGCACGACTCACGCAGGGGGTGCCGCCGCTCGCGGATTCCGAACCGGAACTCGCGGTCGCCCCAGCGCGGTTGACGGTGACGTTCGGGTTCGGGCCGGGCTTCGTCGCTCGCGCGAACGGCACCAGCCCTGAGTGGCTTCAGCCGTTGCCCGCGTTCGGCATCGACCAGCTCCAACCGGAGTACGGCGACGGGGATCTACTGATCCAGGTCGCCTCGGACGACCCGGTCACAGTCGCGCACGCGACCCGGATGCTCCTCAAGGACACCCGCAGTTTCGCGGCTATCCGTTGGGTGCAGCCGGGGTTCCGGCGGGCGCACGGCTCGGTGAAGTCGGGCACGACGATGCGGAACCTGTTCGGGCAGGTCGACGGCACCACCAACCCCACCCCCGGCACCAGCGACTTCGACGAGGTCGTGTGGGCCACGGGCGGCTGGCTGGCCGGTGGCACGGGGGCAGTGATCCGCCGGATCCGGATGGATTTGGACAAGTGGGATCGCCTGGATCGTTCCGGCCGCGATCAGTCCATCGGTCGGTTCCAGTCCAACGGCGCACCGCTCACGAGCAGCCCGCACGGGGCGACGGCGGAGTTCGATGAACCCGACTTCGAGGCGAAGACCCCGATCGGGTTCACCGTGATCCCGGAGTTCTCCCACATGGCGAGAGCCCGCCCAGTGCAGGCGCACGAACGGATCTTCCGTCGCGCCTACAACTACCAGGGGCCGCCCATCGGGGATGAACTGTCGGATTCGGGGTTGATCTTCGTCTCCTACCAGGCGGATGTGGAGCGGCAGTTCGTGCCGATCCAGCGCCGTCTGGACGAGCTCGATCTGCTCAACGAGTGGACGACCCCGATCGGCTCGGCCGTGTTCGCGATCCCTCCCGGATGCGCGGAGGGCGGCTTCATCGGCGACACTCTCCTCACCTGAGCCGGCGCGCCCTGCGCTCGACTCGATGAACCAATACGACAACCCAACATCAACTGTTGACTCAACGAAAGACACACACCATGCGAAAGAACCATGACTCGAACAAGCGTCCCCTCCTCGTGACCGGGGCTGCGGCTCTCGGCGTGCTGGCGCTCACGCTGGGCGGTGCGGCCGCAGCGCAAGCGCACGTCGGCGCCAGTGCCAACACGAACGAGGCCGGAGCGTACGCGATTGTCACCGTGAGCGTGCCCCACGGCTGCGACGGATCGGCCACCACCAAGGTCGCGATCCAGATCCCTGACGGCATCAACGCGGTCACCCCGACCCGCAACAGCTTCTACACGGTCGAGAAGACCATGGCGCAGCTGGAGACGCCGATCACGGACAGCCACGGCAACGAGGTCACCGAACGCGTCGCCGAGGTCGTCTACACCGCCTCGACGCCGTTGCCTGCGGATCAGCGCGACGTGTTCGAGCTGTCGCTGCAGCTCCCCGAGGATGCCGCAGGCGAGACCCTGTACTTCCCGACCGTGCAGACCTGCGAGCAGGGCGAGTCGGCGTGGGTGCAGATCCCCGCGGACGGGCAGGATCCTCACGAACTCGAACTGCCCTCACCCGCCGTCGAGGTCGTCGCGGCGAGCGAGACCGGGCACGGTGACGAGGCCGCCGAGGAGACCAGTGCAACTGAGG
>JBEBWI010000195.1:0-3920 GCA_040392345.1 Leucobacter soli
GCCTATTGCAAACGCACTCGCATCTGCGAATCTCAACGTTACGGCCCACACCAGCCTGGTCCAACAAACTAGCCGCCTGTATTATCTCAAACGAATGGCCCGCGAGGCACTTCCGAACCCCGCCTCTTCCGACCATCTGCGCAAGACAGTCGACCACTTGTTCGTCGTCTCGGGCAAGACCCGCACCTCAGCTCCTAGGGGGATGGGCAACTGGCTGAGCGATGCGTTCGCAGAAGCACTAGGCAGCAGCGCTGCAGTCGTTCAAGATGCTGACTTTGATCTCCTCACTCCGCGATCGGCTCGTCCGGCGAACCCCCGTACATGGACTTGGGCATCTGCCTCAGCGCGGATACGTGATGCGGCAAAGACTCATCCGCTCTCCTATTCCGATCAGGACCAAGTGATCTCCTACCTTGACCAGGTGTACTCCCGCCTGAAGGGCTTACTCCCGGATCACCTGCACGACGGCATTACGCAGGAGGTGCTCGGCTGGGTAAACCGGCTACGGCACGCCGACGCCGAGTTCAATGCGCTACTGGACCGCGTGAATCCTCGGCGCATTTACATGGAGGATGCTTCTTACGGTCACCTCTCCAATTTCATCCGGATCGCTCATGAGCGCAATATTGAAGTGGCCGAGTTGCAACACGGATGGATCGGCGCATCCCACGCAGCATACAACTACGGTCGGGCCTGGTTCGATTCCAGCCTCACCTCCAGCCTCCCGGATACCCTGATCACTTTCGGAAAGCACTGGGGCGAGGAACTCCGCTTTCCCGGAAGACTCGTACCGGTGGGCAAGCCTCTTCTCGAGCGCGCAGCTGAATCGGCACTCCCCTTCGGGGAACGACATTATCGACTGCTCATCGTCTCCAGCGTCTCCAATCGGGATCAGCTCATCGCGGCAGCGACCTCGCTCCGACTTCTCCTGCCGGAGCATTGGGAGATAGCGCTGAGACCGCACCCGTCCGAGCGCGCCGACGCAGAGGTGCTGTTTGCTTCTGCTCTCTCCCGCGGAATCACGATTGACAAGGACCTCGACGCCAACGCCTCGATCAGCGCTTCTCGTGCAGTGGCCGGAATGGTCAGTACTGTGCTGTTCGAGGCGCTTGCTCTTGGGGTTCATATCGGGGTCATCGAGACAGACCTCGCGGCCTTTTACGCGAACGCCACGACCTTTCCCCTGCGGCTCGATAGCGAGGAGTCTTATGCAGAATTCGCTCGAACCATCTGCTCCGGCAAAGCGCCGACCGCAGGAAATGCACGATCCATCTGGCAGGATCACCCTATAGAGCGTTTCCTTGATTTCTGCGAGTCAGGACGCCAGCTATAGCTCCGGGGTCCCCGCCAGGTGGGTTACCGCGACCGCAGCGACGGAGTCAAGGCTTACGTGTTCAGAGGCCCAACTTGCCACAAGTTCACGTCTGAGTCGCGTGACGGGATTCCGGAGTTGATCGAGCATCGCATCTGCTACAGCTATCGGTTCGGCGGGAACCGCAACTCCTAGCGGTAGTCCGTCAACTATGGATTGCACAAAATCTACGGCCGGCCCGATTCCTGCATATATCAACGGCGCACCACAGACCGCAGCACTGTAGAGCTTGGTCGGAAACGCAAAATCGTAGCCGCTACCCGCCCGCACGCTCGCTAGAGCGGCAACCGAATCGCGGAGCACCGGCGCAAGTTCAGCAGGGGATAGGGACGGTTCGAACATCACCGATCCTTCCAGGCCGAGCTCTTCTGCGCGCTTGCGAAGCATTCCGGTCTCCGAGCCTCCCCCGATAAAGCGCAGTCGTGCATCAGGATAGTGCTGCAGCACCCTAGGCATCGCGTCGACGAACACCTGAACACCGTGCCATTCGCTCGCAGTACCCGCGTAAACGAATATCCTCTGCTCGCTCGGGTCCAGTTCAGGTAGAGCGGCAATGCCAGCAGCAAATGCTCCTGCGTCCACTCCGTTTCCTACCGTCACCACGTCCCTATCGAGACCCAGCTCGGCAAGACGCCTTGTTACCTCGCGAGAGACGGAGAGCACTGCAGAGGCGCCCCTCAATGCGAAGAGCTCGATATTTCGCACTACTCGCACTACCCAGCGGGGAGCGCCAGTCTGCTTCGATGCATCGGACCAGATATCGGCAGCATAGTAGGCGTAAGGCGTGCGCCTCAGGGCCGCGGCGAGGCGAACGAAGAATCCTGTCGTCGGCGGTGGTTCGACGACGATAAGATCCGCATTCCTGCCGAAGAGAAGCCGGAAGAACAGCGGCACGTCGAAGCTGATATACGGTAAATACCCACGTACATAATCGGCTCTATCTCGTAGAACCGGGGCCCGGCGTACGTCATATGATCGGGCGGAGTCTTTGGCATCTTCTGCCAGCCTCTTCGGAGGACGGACAGTCAGGACAGTCACCTCGTGTCCGGCCGCGGTGAAAGCCTCGGCAAGCGCCCTTAGACGAAAGGTCGCTGCACTCGGTTCCGGGTCGAAGATGCGACTGGCAATGATTACCCGCACGTTGCTCCTGCGCTAAGCTCCAGCTTTCATGACTGCATCCACGCCAGCCACAATACGCGTGAGGTCCTGCTCACTGAGCGAAGGATGCACCGGCAATGAGAGCACCTCGCTCGCCGCACGCTCGGTCTCAGGAAGCTCAAGTCCAGGAGCGAACTTGGCGAGCGATGGGAGCCGATGATTCGGGATCGGATAGTACACCCCTGATCCCACACCGTGCTCGTCCTGCAGTGCCTGACGAATTCGGTCTCTTTCAGCTGCGCCGACACGGATCGTGTACTGATGGTAGACATGCACCGCGCCCTCAGCCACAGCAGGTGTCTCGATACCCGTGATTCCATCCAGCCCTGCATTCAAAAACCCAGCGTTACGCTGCCGCTGCGCTGTCCATCCGCCGACCTTCGTCAGTTGCACACGCCCGATCGCCGCGTGAATGTCTGTCATGCGCGCGTTGAAACCGACTACCTCATTCTCATACTGTTTCTCCATGCCCTGATTGCGCAGCAGGCGCACATTGCGAGCTATCTCGTCGGTCGCGCAAGTGACCATTCCACCTTCCCCGGAGGTCATGTTCTTTGTCGGGTACAGGCTGAACATGGCGAAGTCGCCAATGGTGCCGACCGGCCGCCCGCCCCAGCTCGCACCATGCGCTTGCGCAGCGTCCTCATAGATCGCCAGACCATGCTCGCGAGCGATCGCTTCGATCTCATCGACGAGAAACGGATGCCCGTAGAGATGCACGGGCATGATGCCCTTCGTCCGCGGCGTGATGGCAGCGCGCACCGAAGCAGGATCAAGCGTGAAGTGAATCGGTTCGATGTCGGCGAACACAGGCGTCGCGCCGGTGAGGGCGACGGAGTTGCCCGTGGCTGCAAAAGTAAATGAAGGGACGATTACCTCATCGCCGGGACCCACACCCGCTGCGAGCAGGCCAAGATGCTGGCCGCTGGTACCCGAGTTCACAGCGACAGTTGAACGCCCTTGAACGAAATGATCAGCGAATTCGGTCTCGAAAGCGGCAACCTCAGGACCCTGGGCAATCATCCCAGATCGCAATACTCTGTCAACGGCCTCGCGTTCGCCGTCACCGACGATGGGCTTCGCTGCAGGGATAAAAGCGGACTCCATATTACGATTCATGCCTTCCGTGTCGAATCAGGCGGTTCGGCGACCAAGCCGATGAGTGTCGCACGAGAATTCACGCGGCTACACTTGAACGGGTGCGCACTCCTGAAAACATCCTATTGTCTCGTGCAGCGATCGGACCTGATCAACCGGTCTTCACGATTGCCGAGATGTCGGGCAACCACAATGGTGATCTCAATCGGGCCTTGCAGATCGTCGATGCTGCAGCCGGTACCGGCGCAAAGGCTTTGAAGATCCAGACGTACACCGCTGACACCCTGACAAT
>JBEBWI010000196.1:0-3918 GCA_040392345.1 Leucobacter soli
CGTGATCACGCGGCTAGATCGGGATCCTATCCACTCCTTTTGGCCGATAACCCCCGACTCGGCCCGGCCGAACCTGTTCCGGGTTCGGGGTTGTCGCCCGCAGCTTGACAGTAGCCGCCCCAGAATCCCACGCCCAAGGGCGACTACTGCCAACTCGTGCGTGGCTGCTCGTCTACGGGCGACTCCTGCCCCGATGCCGAGCCGGAGGCCATCTCGAGCAACACGACAACCCACCATGCCAGCAGCGCGAGCACGGCGATCCACGCGACCGCGACCACTGTCGTCGGCAGCAGCACGAGGGCCAGCACAACCAGCACGATGAGCGCCGCACGTATGAGCGTGCGCTGCGACACCACCCAGCTGCCGAACCTGCCGCCATGGAACCCCGAGTCGTTGAGCGCGGAGGCGATCCACTGGTTGCCGCGCGCGACCAACCCCTGAACGAACGCTGCAGGAGCTGTGCGACCCGTCAACCAGACCAGCACGACGAGCATGCTCGAGAGCACGATCAGGGTGAGGGCGGTGCCGCGCATATCGGAGACGATCTGCTGAAACACCGCGTCGAGCATTGCCGGTGCGACCCCGATCTGGGTCGCCTGCGCGCCCAGCACGCTCCGAACCGTGAAGAAGACAGCGAGCAGCCCTCCCGCGCCGATGATCATGCCGATTCCGCTGCCCACCAGGGCAGTGCGACGGCGTCTCGCCACGATCACGCCACCGATGAAGAGCGCGAGCGATGCGATGGGCAGCAACCAGCCGAGTGCGACGGCGAGACGGTAGGTCGGGCCGATGTATGCGAGAGACTCGTTGTGAGCGATCGTCATCGTGGCGTCTACCTCGGGAATCTGGGCTGCGAGCCGGATTCCCTGGTCGAGGAGTGCGCCTTTCGCTTGCGCCACTATGGGGCCCAGGTGCAGCGTGATGTGGCCCGTATCGTCGAGCGTCACGGCCCCGCCGGCCGCCGAACCGGATGCCGCGGCGACGAGCGCCCGGTGACTCGCGGCGAGCGTCGTGCGCCACACATCCGAGAACGCATCGGATCGCACGAGCGTGCCGACAGACTCGTGGATCAGGCTGTGCGCACCCTGGATCGCCGGCGCGCGCAGGAGGTCGAGGGCCGCCGCCGCGGGCCGTGGAAGGTCGAGCGTGGCGAGACCGTCGAAGGTCGTGTCGACGAGGCCGGCGACATCGAGCTGCTCCCCGATGATCGCACTGACCTGCGTCGTGAGCTCGTCTTGAATCGCCGGATCCTGCGCCAAGGGCGCGAGTTTCGTCACGAACTGCGCCTCATCGACCAGCACGGCCTTCGTCCACCCGGTGACCACCGCGACGGGCACCAGCGCGGTCGCGACGACGATGAGCATCGCCGAAACCACCGCCCGCCAGCTCGCGCGTGCCGACCGATTCGAAGGCTCGGACGCCGCACGAGACGCCTCGGCGTTGCGCAGTTCGGCGTTCTCGAGCTCGAGTGCGCGGAGGCGCGCCTCGAGCTCGGCCAGGGTCGGGTCGGCGCCGGTCGATGCGGTCATGTGCGGCTCATTTCCTTTTGATCCTTCTGAGTTAAGGGTGGATCCGGGTGACCGTGCTGCAGCACGCCGTAGTCATCGCGCGGCTCTGCGCACTTCTCGAATTCTGCATACTGCTTCGATCGTCGAAGCAACCGCCGAAGACGCGAAGGGGCAGCGGCCGTCACAGCCCGATCGCCGCTGCGACCTTCTTCGCGATCGTGCGAATCGACTTCGTGGGCGAAAGACGGGACAGGGTGTCGAAGGTCTTCGCGTCCTTCCCGATGAGAATGCGGTACTTGCCCGATTCGATGCCGCCGACGATGATGGCCCCCGCTTCCTTCACATTCATTGGCTTCATCGCCGACTTCTTCACGTCCTCGGCGGAGGCTGCCGCCCCGCCCGGCGCCGCGACGCCCGAATTGCCGGTGATGTTCGTCGCGATCGCGCCCGGGAAGACCAGGTTGACCTGCACGTTCGTGCCGTCGAGCTCTGCATAGAGCGTGTCGGTGAACAGTCGGATCGCGCCCTTCGACGAACCGTAGGCGCCCTGTCCTGGAACCGGCAGGAGCGACCCCATCGACGCGAAGTTCATGATGAGTGCTTCCGGGCGAGCAAGCAGGACCGGCAGGAACGCCTTCACCGGGTAGACCGTTCCCCAGTAGTTGATGTTCATGACCTTCTCGATCTCCTCGATCGTCAGGTCTTGCACCTTGGCGAAGCGGTGGATGACGCCTGCGATATTGACGATGCCATCGGCCGGCCGGCCGTGCTCCGACTCGACCTGGTCGGGCAACGCCTCGACGGCCGCACGATCGGTGATCGAAAGGATGTGCTGGGTGAAACGATCCGCGTCGTGACCGGCGAGCGACTTCGTCTCGGTCAGCCCGGCCTCCGACAGATCCACGCCGGCGACGCGTGCGCCCTTCGCCAGCAGCTGCAGCGCGGTCTCCCGCCCCATGCCGTTTCCCGCCCCGGTGATGACGAACAGTTTTCCTGCGATCTGCATGGCGTGACCCTCTTCCGCGGTGGCGCCGCAACTCCCGAAACGGCCGGAGCCCGCGGCCGACCGCGCGCCCTCCCCAGAGATTATCAGCGGGAACGGGGCGACGTAAGGTGTCGCTTCGGTCGGTTCATCGCGAATGCGACTCCGCACGAACACGACGAATGAGCCGCGACGTGACGACCGCGATCCGCTCGCGCTACCGATCACGGTTCGGGGTCGTCGCCCCGCGCCCACGCAATCGCGATGAGTGCGCGCAACACGCTCTCGTCGATGTCGTCGAGTGTCTTGACGTACACGCACCCGGCCCCCTCGGTATACGTGCCGAGCTTCGGGAGCAGCGCCGCGCCCTCGGGCAGATCTTTGAGCCCGTAGATCGAGAGTTTCGCCTTGCGCGGTGAAAACCCGGTCTTGGGCCAGTCACCGCGAGTTCGCGGATTCGCGGGAGACACGTATCGATAACTCCCGTAACCGACGATGCTCTGCCCCCAGATCACCGGGTCTACCCCGGTCACCTCGCGAAAGATCTCAGCGAGCCGCAACCCGTCTTCACGTCGCCGAGCTGGAGTTGCCTCCTCGAGGAACGCCTCGACACTCGCCGCCGTTGGCTTGGTCTTGATCTCGCTCATGCCTCATTCTAAATCGGCGACCGTTGATCCACCTGCACAGGAAGCGTCCCGCTCAGCGCACGACCTGTGCAGCAACGCCGCTCACTCGCACACCGGCCGCTCCTGAAGCGTCGACCTCGATGCGACAGGGCTGCCCCATGTCCTCACCCTGGAGCACCACGAAGCGCCCGTCATCCGGAAGCAGAGCGTGCGCCCTCAAGAACCCGCCGAGTGCCGCAGCGGCGGCGCCCGTCGCCGGATCTTCTACGACACCGCCGATCGGGAACGCGTTCCGCGAGTGGATCACCGCATCGCTTTCCCGGTACAGCAAGCTGACCGTGCCCCAGCTCTTCTGCAGCATCAGTCTGCGCAAGCCCTCGAAGTCGTAGTCGAGTGCGGCCAGCCGCTCCCGGGTGCCCGCCCACAGGATCGGATGCCAGAGACCGGCGAACGCGACTCCCGTCGGTAGAGCAGCATCGAGGTCGTCGGTCTCCCAACCGAGCACTTCGAGCAGTTCCGAGAGCCCGTCGAGTTCAGCCGTGTTCGGTGCCACGGACTCGAGGGTGGCGGAGAATCCCCGGTCACCGGACTCCACGTACACCGGGATCTCGCCGACGTTCGAATGGAACAGGTACTGACCGGCCTCGCCGTGCTGCTCAGCGAGCGCGACCGCGGTCGCCACCGTCGCGTGGCCGCAGAAATCCACTTCGGCCTCGGGGCTGAAGTACCGAATCTCATACTCCCGCTCGTCTCGTTTCGTGAGGAAGGAGGTCTCCGAATAGCCGATCTCTGCGGCGACGGC
>JBEBWI010000197.1:0-3901 GCA_040392345.1 Leucobacter soli
CGTCGACGCGCGCCCTCGCCTTCTGAATGCGAGAGGCTGCGATCAGCTCCATCGCACGGGTGATCTTCTTGGTCGTCTGGGCAGAACGAATCTTCTGCCGGTAGACCCGAAGTTGCGCTCCCATGTCTCTCCTGTGTCTATTCGGTGCAGGCTGTGCGTTTCGATAGTGGATCGGTGGGGGCCGCCTGGCCCCCACCCATCGCGACTACTTCTTCGAAACGACCAGCTGCTCCTGCTTGATCTCTTCCTCGGCGAGCTCTTCGAACTGCTCGTTGAGCGCCTGCCCTGCCGAGGTGCGGAACTCAAGCTTGAACGCGTTGATCTTCGCGTCGAGCTCGGTGACGGTGTCGTCGTCGAGCACGTTCGTGGCGCGAAGCGTGTTCAGGGCCTCGGAGTTGCGGCCGAGGTAGTCGAGGAACTCCCGCTCGAAGCGGAGGATGTCCTCGACCGGGACCTCGTCGAGGTACCCGCCGGTGCCGGCCCAGATCGAAACGGTCTGCTCCTCGACCGGGTAGGGCGAGTACTGCGGCTGCTTGAGCAGCTCGGTGAGGCGCGCGCCACGGTCGAGCTGACGACGGCTGGCCGCGTCGAGGTCGGAGGCGAACATCGCGAAGGCCTCGAGTGCGCGGTACTGCGCGAGCTCGAGCTTCAAGGTGCCCGAGACCTTCTTGATCGACTTCACCTGAGCGTCGCCGCCCACGCGGGAGACCGAGATGCCCACGTCGACCGCGGGGCGCTGGTTCGCGTTGAACAGGTCTGACTGCAGGAAGATCTGGCCGTCGGTGATCGAGATCACGTTGGTGGGGATGTACGCCGAGACGTCATTGGCCTTGGTCTCGATGATCGGGAGACCGGTCATCGAGCCGGCGCCGAGTTCGTCGGAGAGCTTCGCGCAACGCTCCAGCAGGCGGGAGTGCAAGTAGAACACGTCGCCCGGGTACGCCTCGCGCCCCGGCGGGCGGCGGAGGAGCAGCGATACGGCGCGGTAGGCCTCGGCCTGCTTCGAGAGATCATCGAAGATGATGAGCACGTGCTTGCCGCCGTACATCCAGTGCTGGCCGATGGCCGAACCGGTGTAGGGGGCGAGGTACTTGAAGCCGGCGGGGTCGGATGCCGGAGCGGCCACGATCGTGGTGTACTCCAGGGCGCCGGCCTCTTCGAGCGCGCCCTTCACCGAAGCGATGGTCGAGCCCTTCTGGCCGATCGCGACGTAGATGCAGCGAACCTGCTTGTTGACGTCGCCCGACTCCCAGTTGGCCTTCTGGTTGATGATCGTGTCGATCGCGATGGCGGTCTTGCCGGTCTGGCGGTCGCCGATGATGAGCTGACGCTGGCCGCGGCCGACGGGGATCATCGCGTCGATGGCCTTGATGCCGGTCTGCAGCGGCTCGTGCACCGACTTGCGCTGCATCACGCCGGGAGCCTGCAGCTCGAGGGCGCGGCGGCCCTCGAGGCCGGCGATGTCGCCGAGGCCGTCGATCGGTGCGCCGAGCGGATCGACGACGCGGCCGAGGTATCCCTCACCCACGGGAACGGAGAGCACCTCGCCGGTGCGGGTGACCTGCTGGCCCTCCTCGATGCCGGTGAACTCGCCGAGCACGACGACACCGATCTCGTTCTCCTCCAGGTTCTGGGCGAGGCCGAGGGTGCCGTCTGCGAAGCGCACCAGCTCGTTCGCCATGACGCCGGGGAGGCCGGCGACGTGAGCGATGCCGTCAGCCGCGTCGACCACGGATCCGACCTCGGTCTGCGCCGCACCGGCGGGCTCGTACGACGAGGCGAAGTCTTTGAGCGCGTCGCGAATCTCGTCGGGGCTGATTGTGAGTTCTGCCATTTCGTTTCCTCTGTCTGTACCGAAGCTCGAGCCCCGGGGTGAAAAGTTGTGCTCTAGCCTGCGAGCTGCAGCCGGAGGTCGTCGAGTCGCGACCGGATGCTGCCGTCGATCACGTCGTTGCCGACCTGAATGCGGACGCCTCCGAGCAGCGAGGGGTCGAGTACCGTGGTCACGCGGACCGGGCGGCCGGCATTGCGCTCGAGCAAGCTCGAGAGCTTCGCCTGCTGCTCAGCGCTCAGCGGTGCGGCCACCGTGACGGTTGCGAGCTCGCTGCCGCCCTGGTCGGCTGCGACGCGTGCGCCCTCGCGCAGAGCCGGGCTGAGCTTGCGCCCGCGCGGGTTGGCCACGAAGTGGCGCACGACGGCGAGTGCCGAACCGCTCAGCTTGCCCGCGAAGAGCCGATCGACGAGTGCGATCTTCGCGGCGCTGTCGCCCAGCTTGTTGCCGAGGCTCAGCTCGAGCTCGTGATCGCTGTCGACGACGGTCGCAGCGCTCAGCAGTTCGCTCGCGAGCTCGGGGTTCGAGTTCGCTGCGGCGCGCAGGCCGAGCTCCTCGACGCCCGAGACGAACTCGTCGGCAGTGGACCAGGTCTGCGAGACCGCGGTGGCGAGCACCTTGCGCGCGCCGACGGAGGCTGAAGCGAACAGCCGCTCGACCAATCCCACCTTGGCGGCGGACTCGGCCGACGCATCGGCGAGCGCGGCGCGCAGTGCGGGCGAGCCGTCGAACTGCGCGGCGGCGGCAAGCAGGTCGGCGCCCGCCTCGGCGCCGAGCAGTTCAGCGCTCAGCGTCGAGGTGACGTTTGCCAAAGCTTCGCGTGACGCACTGCCCATTAGTTCGCTGCCTTCTCGGATGCTTCGAGATCGGCCAGGAAGCGATCGACGAGCGCCGATGCCTTCTGATCGTCGGAGAGACGCTCGCCGACCACGCCCGACGCGAGGTCGATGGCGAGGGTTCCCACCTCTTTGCGAAGGGAGACGACGGCGCTCTGGCGCTCGGCCTCGATCTGCGACTGCGCGGCCTGGGCGACGCGTGCGGCCTCGACCACCGCGTCCTCCTTGGCCTTCGCCACGATCTTGGTGGCGTCGGCGCGAGCCGCATCACGGATCTCACCGGCCTCCTGGCGAGCACCTGCGAGCTGTGCAGTGTATTCCTGGAGGGCGGCCTCGGCCTTCGCCTGTGCCTCATCGGCCTTGGCGATGTTGCCCTCGATCGCCTCGGCGCGCTCATCGAGCATCGCCTGCAGCTTCGGCAGGAACACCTTCCAGAACGCGATCAGGATGATGACGAAGACAACTGCGGACCAGACGATGTCGTACGTCGCGGGCAGCAGCGGGTTCGGCGTCGAGCCTTCCTCAGCAGCAACAAAGACTGCGTTAATCATTGGGCCTCCCTTTCGAGACTCAGGAGAGGGTGGCGTCTTACTGGAAGATGAAGTGGGTAGCGATACCGATGAGCGCGAGCGCCTCGGTGAACGCGATACCGATCCACATCAGAACCTGGAGACGGCCGGCGAGCTCGGGCTGACGAGCAACGCCTTCGATCGTCTTGCCAACCACGATGCCGAGGCCGATGGCCGGGCCGATGGCTGCGAGGCCGTAACCGACGGTCGAGATGCTGCCCGAGACTTCAGCGAGAACAGACACAGTAGGTGTTTCCTTCCGTTGGTGAGCGCGACGGTCGCCGCGCCCAGTTGAGGTTTTAGTGCTCTTCAGCCAGCGCGAGCTGGATGTAGACGCCTGTGAGAATGGTGAAGATGTAGGCCTGGAGGAATGCGACCAGGATCTCGAAGAGGGTGAAGGCGAAGCCGACCACGAAGGTGCCGACGCCGAAGAGCTTCAACAGCCCCTCGCCCTCGAGGAGGAAGAAGTTGGTCGCGCTGAAGAAGAGCACGAGCAGGAGGTGGCCGACCAGCAGGTTCATCAGCAGACGGAGGGTCAGCGTGATGGGGCGCAGGATGAAGGTCGAGAAGAACTCGATCGGCGTCACGATGACGTAGAGCGGCCAGGGCACGCCCGCCGGGAAGAGCGAGTTCTTGAAGAAGTTCTTCGGGCTCTTCTTGATGCC
>JBEBWI010000198.1:0-3740 GCA_040392345.1 Leucobacter soli
GTGAACGACGAGACGAAGCTCGACGCGCGGTTGAAGTCGTGGCTGGCTTTCGCAGACCAGAAGGTCGAGCAGGTGGCCCAGCTCGCACGCGGCCTCGCCGCAGGTGTCGATGCAATCGAGGCGGAACTCGCGGAATCGGCTAGTGTGCTTGCGGACCGTGCCGCGGCCCCCGGGGTGCGCATCGCTGACATCCGCTCCCGTGCGGCAGAGGTGACCGATGGCGACCGTACTCGCAAGAGCGAGGAAGCCCGTCGCGAGGCGCAGGTTTCTCTCGACATCCCCCAGTTCGCGACGACGACCATCGGTTCGTTCCCGCAGACTGCCGAGATTCGCAACGCCCGTGCCGCATTCATCCGGGGCGAGATCGACCAGGTCGCCTACGACGGCTTCCTGCGCGAAGAGATCGAGCGCGTGATCCGCCTGCAGGAGGAGATCGGTCTCGATGTGCTGGTGCACGGCGAGGCCGAGCGCAACGATATGGTGCAGTACTTCGCCGAGCACCTCGACGGGTTCGCGGTGACCGAGCACGGCTGGGTGCAGTCCTACGGCACTCGCGCTACCCGGCCCTCGATCCTGTGGGGCGACGTCTCGCGCCCGGCCCCCATCACGGTCGCATGGTCGTCGTACGCGCAGTCGCTCACCGAGCGGCCCGTCAAGGGCATGCTCACCGGGCCGGTGACGATTCTCGCGTGGTCGTTCGTGCGCGACGATCAGCCGCTCGCCGACACCGCTGCGCAGGTCGCGCTGGCGCTGCGCGACGAGATCGACGATCTCGTCGACGCAGGCATCCGCATCGTGCAGGTCGACGAGCCCGCGCTTCGCGAGCTGCTGCCGCTCGACGCCGACCGCCAGGCAGCCTACCTCGATTGGTCGGTGGGAGCGTTTCGTCTCGCGACGGGTGGTGCGTCGGCCGAAGTGCAGATCCACACCCATCTCTGCTATTCGGAGTTCGGCGAGATCATCGACGCGGTCGACGGACTCGATGCCGACGTGACGAGCATCGAGGCTGCCCGCAGCCGCATGGATGTCGTCGAGCCGCTCGGCGCGCACGGCTACTCCCGCGGTATCGGCCCCGGCGTCTACGACATCCACTCGCCCCGGGTTCCCTCCGCGGCCGAGCAGGAGGAGTTGATCCGTCTGGCAGCCGCGCGCATCCCCGGTGAGCAGCTCTGGGTCAACCCCGATTGCGGGCTGAAGACCCGCGGTTACGATGAGACGGTGGCCAGCCTGAAGAACCTGGTGCGGGCGAGCCGCGCGGTGCGCGAATCGGTGGCGTGAACCCTGTGAACGAGTGGATCGACCCTGCGGGCTGGGCATTCCTGCCCACCGAGCCCGTGGGGTCGCTTCCCCGGCCGGCCCGACTGCAGCGAGCGGTACTGGCGGCCGAAGCCGGGCTGCTCGGTGCGGACGAGCTTGCTGAGGAGCAGGATGCGGCGGTGTGCGACACGATCGAGCGCATGACGCAGACCGGGTCGCCGGTGCTCAGCGACGGGGAGCAGCGACGGTCGAGCTTCTCGAGCTACCCGCTGGCGCGCGGTGACGCCGAAGCCGGCCAGGTGTTCGCGGTGTTCGCCGACGGGCACCATCGGGTGGTACCTCGCCTGTTGCGCGCTCCCTTCCGGTACCGCCGCTGGGCTGCAGAGGATGTGCGCGCCGCGCGGCGACTCACGGGGCTGCCACTCAAGCAAGCCGTGGTGTCGCCCTCGATGCTCTCGCTCATGATGCCGGAGGAGGGGCTCGGCGACTACAGCCGGGCAGACTTTCTCGAGGACGTAGTGGCCGGCTGCGCTGCAGACATCTCGGGGTGCTTCGAAGCAGGGGCGGCACGGGTGAGCATCGACTTCACAGAAGGGCGGCTCGCACTGCGCCGGGACCTTCGCGCGCCCTGGGCGGGGCCGGAGGCGCTCGGCGGCTTCATCGAGCTCGTGAACCGGGTGCTCGATCGCATCGACCCGGCTTTCCGTCCTCGCGTCGGTGTGCATACCTGCCCCGGCAACGACCGGGACTCCGCGCACAGCGCCGACGTCGACTATGCCGAACTGATCCCCGAACTGCTGCAGATCGAAGCCGGGTACTTCCTGGTACAGGCGGCTAGCGAGAAAGACCCACTGCGGGTCGCGAAGCTCGTCGGTGCACAGCTGAGCGGTCGTGCCTCGGGTGCATTGCCGCCTCGGGTGCTGCTCGGCGTGACGAATCCGACGAGCCCGAAGCTCGAGAGCCCTGAGCAGGTGCGCGACCAACTCGTGGCGGCGGCGCGCTTCATCCCCGCAGAGCTGCTGGGCTCGACCGACGACTGCGGCTTCTCCCCGTATCTCGTCGATGAGAAGCCGAAGCACGGTTCACCAGACTACGCTCGAGACGTGGCATTCGCGAAGGTCGCCGCGCGGGTGCGCGGCACGGCGCTCGCGACCGAAGAGCTTGGAGGCAGGTCGTGAACGAGATACTGCTCACCGGCTCCGAGCCCACACGGGTGCGCTTCTCCTTCGAGGTGTTCCCGGCGCGCACCGCGTCGGCGGCGCTCGCCCTGGGGCATGCGGTGCAGCACCTTGCCGCGGCGGGCCCCGATTTCATCTCGGTGACCTACGGTGCGAGTGGATCGACGCGCGATGCGTCGCTCGACCTGCTGCGGTACCTGCGTCAGCACACGGACGTGCTGCCCATGGCGCACCTCACGACCGTCGGTATGACTCGTGACGAGGTACGTGCCGTGATCCACGAGACGATGGACGCAGGCATTCATGATTTTCTCGCCTTGCGGGGCGACCCGCCCAAGGGAATGACTGAGAGCGACCCGCTCGTGGCCGACGCGATCAGCTCGGTGGACCTGATCGAGCTGATCGCCGAGGCGCGGGGAGAGCGGCCGCCGCTCAGCAGCGTCGGGCGCACGGCGGTCGCCGTCTACCCGAACGGGCACCCGCTTTCGCGTTCCAGGGGCGCCGATATCGATTGGCTGATCGCGAAGCAGGAGGCCGGGGCGCAATTCGGCGTCACCCAGCTGTTCTTCAACGCGGACGAATACCTTTCGCTCGTTTCGGATGCAAGGCAGGCCGGGCTGACCATGCCGGTGCTTCCCGGCCTCATGCCGGTGACCACTCTGACCCAGTTGCAGCGGGTGGCGGGGCTTGCCGGAATGCCGGCTCCTGCTGCGCTCGTGCGGGCATTTGAGACGGCGGGCGGCAATGCTCCCGAGCTCGGAGTGGCGCACACGGTCGAGCTCGCGCGGGAGCTGCTCGCCGGCGGGGCGCCCTCGATCCACCTCTACACATTCAACCGTCACGAGCAGGTGATGGCCGTTCTGCGCGAGCTCGGTGAGCACACACCTGACCCGATCTCACGGGGGGCTGCGGCGCCGGTCGACGCCCGACGCTAGCGAGTCGGCGCCCGCAGCGGGAAGTCCGAGGCGGGTGTCTCTCGGGCCAAGGCGATTCGCCCTGCGCCTCTGGGGTCGGTTCAGATCGCGCGGAACACGGCGACGACCTTGCCGAGCACTTCGGCGTGGTCGCCCAGGATGGGCTCGAACGCGCTGTTGCGCGGCAGGAGCCAGGTGTGGCCGTCGCGACGGCGGAAAACCTTGACGGTCGCCTCGCCATCGAGCATCGCGGCGACGATGTCGCCGTTCTCGGCGTCGCGCTGCTGGCGCACCACGACGAAGTCGCCGTGACAGATTGCAGCGTCGATCATTGAATCGCCCACGACCTTCAGCATGAACAGCTGCCCGTCGCCGACGAGCGCGCGGGGGA
>JBEBWI010000199.1:0-3725 GCA_040392345.1 Leucobacter soli
GTCGGAGGCGCGGTTTAGCGTGCTGCCATGAAGGCATTTCGACTCAGCGACCGCGTGATTCAGGGGCGTACCGTGGTGCGGGCCGCGGGGCCGGCAGGTGCCAGCGAGGTGCCCTGGCGGGTGGTGCGCCGCTCCGACTCGGGCGTGATCGAGCTCGAGCTGCGGGGCTCGGGCCCGGTGCGCGCGGTGCGCTTCTCCCTCGCGGGCGGGGGCATGCTGGGCCTCACGCTGCCGCGCACGGTGCACCCGGGTGAGCGGATCCGCGTGGTGCTGCGAGGGGTGTACGTCGACGGCGTGCTCGAAGCGCCCGATGCGCTGCTGGTGGTGCGCTGGTTCGATTCCGACGGAAGGGAGATGCTCTGGCCGATCGCGTTGTGACCGGGTGAAGGCCTTTCGGCGGACTGGTGCGGACTGGTGCGGCTGAGAGTCAGATGATCGCCGCGACCCGGCAACCTGCCGTCAACCTTCTCTTTGTACGCTCGGCCCGGTGATCGGGTCGGGCGCGAGAGCGGTGTGCGAATGAGTGTGATCGGGCTGCCCGTGGGCGCGCTGATCGGCCGCTATGAGGTGGTGCAGCTGATCGGTGCGGGCGGCACCGCCGCCGTGTACGAGGCGCGCGACATCGATACGGGGGCGCAGGTCGCGCTCAAGCTGCTGAAGGAGGAGCTCGTCGGTGAGACGCGGCACCGCGAGGCGTTTCTCGCTGAGGCGCGGGCGGCCGCTGGGGTCGCGCACCCGGGGGTGGTGCGCATTCGCGAGTTCGGCGAGCTCGGGCCCGGCGGGCTCGGGACCGGTGCGTTCGAATCCGCCGCCGCTCCGCTGCGGCCGTGGGTCGCGATGGAACTGATTCGCGGCGCCACCCTGGCGCAGCACGTGCGCGATCACGGCCCACTCTCGGTGAACGATGCGCTGGAACTCGTCGATGCGCTCCTCGGAGCGGTCGGTGCGGTGCACCGGGCGGGCCTGGTGCACCGCGACATCACTCCCGCGAACGTGATGGTCGGGGTGCGCCTGGCGGGCGGGCCGGGCGGGCCGGGCGAGCCGGGCGAGCCGGGTGGGCCGGCTGAGCCAGGCGAGCGGGGTGACCGGGTCGAGCCGGGCGCAGCCGGCGCTGCGGACGGCACGGCAGCCTTCGACGCGGCCGAAGTGCGCCTGTTCGATTTCGGTCTCGCCGCAGCCCCCGGCAACCCGGCCATCGTGAAGCAGGGGCAGGTCTGGGGCAGCGCGAAGTACCTCTCGCCCGAGCAGGCGCTCGGAGCGCCGGTGTACGCCGAGGGCGACGTCTACCAGGTCGGCGCCGTGCTCTACTTCGCACTCACCGGGCGGCCCCCGTTCGTGCGCGACACAGTCGAAGAGGTGCTGCGGGCGCACGTGGGCGAACCGCTCGACCCCCCGAGCACGCATCGCCCCGACCTGCCCGCCCGAGTGGATCGGCTGATCTGCCGGGCGCTGCGCAAGAACCCGGCAGAGCGGTTCGCCTCTGCGGAGCAGATGCGGGCGGCGGCCAGTGAGGTGCGCGACGCCATTCGCGAAAACTTGGTGGTGACCGCCGAGCTCGCGGTGGTCGCGCAGGCGAGCGCGTCGACCGGGGCGATGACTGCGGGGTCGGCCGCGGCGGGAGGCGGGCCGCGCGCTGCGCGTCGCCTCGGCCCGGGCGTAGCGCTCACCGCGGCGGTGCTCGCGATCGTCGTCGGTATCGGGCTCGCGTTCGCCCACCTCGGCGAGGAGACGGCCCCGCAGGTGCGAGTGTCGAGCGCACCGGCGCCGACCGAGACCCCGCCGCCGAGCGAGCCGACTCCGGCGGCGGCCGGTACCGCACTCGTGCAGGTGCCGAATCTGGTGGGGCTCTCGCTGGGGGAGGCGCGCGCGACACTGATGCGTGCGGGGCTCGCGATCGGCCAGGTCGTCACGAGTCACGGCACCGCGGCCGCGGATACCGTGACCGCGGTCGCGCACGCGGTCGGCGCTCGGGTCGCCGCGGGCACATCGATCTCGGTGACGGTGGCCTCGGGGCTCAACCTGGTGCCCGACCTGCGCGGCATGTCAGAGGCCGAGGCCGAGGCGGCCCTCGCCGCAGCCGGCTTCGTCGGCGCGCCCTCGCCTCCCGCGACCGGCGGCGGCCAGGGGCAGGGCGGCGGGTACCGGGTGAGCGCCACCTACCCGACCGCCGACACGGCGACGGCCCTGGGCACGCAGATCACCTACACGCTCGCGGCCCCGACACCATCGACCGAGACGCCCGTGGATCCGCAGGAGCCCGCGAATCCCGACGGCGGCGGCGACGGTGGAAGCAATAGCGGCGGTACGGGCGGCGACGACGGAAGCGGTACGGGCGGCGGCGGTACCCCGACCCCGTCTCCGCTCCCGGTCGCGTAGCGCCGCCGCCCGTGCGACCTCGGTTCGACACCGAGAATTCATCTGGTCACCGACTGTTCGCCGATAGGTTCCAAACGTTCGCCTGGCGCCGAAGCTCCGTTCACGGGGTACTCATAGTGTCGGTTCGGGCGCACAGAAGATAACGAAAAAGCGTGTGAAAGAGCCGGGCCTCCAGGGAATTCGCGGGAACGCCGCAGCGGGTGCTCAGCAAGCGGAACGAGTGCCGCCCGGGAGGGTCTTCGGTGCAGCCGCACCGGCCCATGAAGGCCCGTGACGGCCGATGACGTTGAGGAGAGTGTTGGTGGCACAGGCCCCCGAGCAATCAGAGCTGGACGCGCTGCTTGCCGACCTCGGCGAAGAGCCCGCGGCGTCGGACCCTCGCGGCGCGCACGGCGCACAGCCCGGTTCTGAGCCCGGTTCCGAGCTCGACGCCGAGCAGCCCCGCCCGCTCAAGTCGAAGCCCTCGATCTCCGACACGGTGTTCAAATCGGGGGCGTTCGTCGCCGGCCTCATCACCGTCGTGATCATGCTCGCGGTCGGCCTCTTCCTGTCGATTCGCGCGGGCGACGCGGTGCGGGTCGCGGGCTTCTCCTTCCTCACCGAACAGCAGTGGTCGCCCGAGACGCAGACGTTCGGCATCGCCGCGGTGCTGTTCGGCACGGTCACGATCGCGCTCATCGCGATGACGGTGGCGGTTCCGCTCGCGCTCGGCACTTCGCTCCTCATCTCGGAGGTGATGCGCGGTCGGCTCCAGCAGTGGTTCATCACGCTGGTCGACCTGATGGCGGCGGTGCCGAGCGTCGTGTTCGGCCTGTGGGGCGTGTTCTTCCTGCAGGAGAACGTCATCCCGGTCGCGCAGTGGATCTCGACCTACTTCTCGTGGATCCCGATCTTCGCGGTGACGGGCGAGAAGGGGGAGACCCTCACCGATGCGAGCGCCTTCACCTCGTCGGCGTTCATCGCGGGAATCGTGGTCGGCCTGATGGTGGTGCCGACGCTCACCGCCGTGATGCGGGAGGCGTTCTCCCAGGCTCCCTCCGGGGAGCGGGAGGGGGCGCTCGCGCTCGGGGCCTCCCGGTGGATGATGATCCGATCGGTGGTGCTGCCGTTCGGTCGCGGCGGCATCATCGGTGGCACCATGCTGGGGCTCGGCCGCGCGCTGGGCGAGACCATCGCCGTGTACATGATCATCTCGCCCATCTTCGTCATCAACTGGCAGGTGCTGAAGACCGGCACGAACTCGGTGTCGGCGCTGATCGCCCTCCGCTACGGCGAGGCGAGCGACTTCGCGCTCTCGGCGCTGATGGCGGCCGGGCTCGCGCTGTTCATCATCACCCTCGTCATCAACT
>JBEBWI010000200.1:0-3638 GCA_040392345.1 Leucobacter soli
CCGAGCACGTAGAGGCCGCCGGCCGCGATGACCTTCTCGGCCTCGACGTCGACGGCTTCCTTCACCGAGGCGAACACTGCGTCCCACTCGGCTTCGTACTCGTCGGGGGTCTCGCTGGTCGAGAGGCCGCGCGCGGTCATCTCCTGCACCGCGAGGAACTCGACGTTGCCGCCGAGCATGATGTCGGTGCCGCGTCCGGCCATGTTCGTGGCCACCGTCACCGCGCCGAGCCGACCCGCTTGAGCGATGATCGCGGCCTCGCGCGCGTGGTTCTTCGCGTTGAGCACCTCGTGGCGCACGCCGGCCTTCGCGAGCAGTCGCGAGAGGTATTCGCTCTTCTCGACGCTGGTGGTGCCGACGAGCACCGGCTGGCCCTTGGAGTGACGCTCGGCGATGTCTTTGACGACCTCGGCGAACTTCGTCTCCTCGTTCTTGTAGACGAGGTCGGGCTGGTCGATGCGCTGCATCGACTTGTTCGTGGGAATCGGAACGACACCGAGCTTGTAGGTCGACATGAATTCGCCGGCCTCGGTCTCGGCGGTACCCGTCATGCCCGAGAGCTTCTCGTAGAGGCGGAAGTAGTTCTGCAGGGTGACGGTCGCGAGCATCTGGTTCTCGGCCTTGACCTGCACCCCTTCCTTCGCCTCGATGGCCTGGTGCATGCCCTCGTTGTAGCGACGGCCTGCCAGGATGCGGCCCGTGTGCTCGTCGACGATCATGACTTCGCCGTTCATCACGACGTAGTCCTTGTCGCGGGTGAACAGGGCGCGCGCCTTGATCGAGTTGTTGAGGAACGAGATGAGGGGGGTGTTCACCGACTCGTAGAGGTTGGTGATGCCGAGGTAGTCCTCGACCTTCTCGATGCCGGGCTCGAGCACGCCGATGGTGCGCTTCTTCTCGTCGACCTCGTAGTCGACTCCGGCCTCGAGCTTCTTCGCGAGCCGCGCGAACTCGCCGAACCAGCGGTTCGCCTCGCCCGACGACGGACCCGAGATGATGAGCGGGGTTCGCGCCTCGTCGATGAGGATCGAGTCGACCTCATCGATGATGGCGAAGAAGTGGCCGCGCTGCACCCGGTCGACCGCGGTCGACGCCATGTTGTCGCGCAGGTAGTCGAAACCGAACTCGTTATTGGTGCCGTACGTGATGTCTGCCTCGTACTGCTTGCGGCGCTCGGCCGGGCTCTGCCCCGCGATGATGCAGCCGGTCGTCATGCCCAGCGCACGGAACACGCGGCCCATGATGTCGCTCTGGTAGCTCGCGAGGTAGTCGTTCACGGTCACGATGTGCACACCGTTGCCGGCGAGCGCGTTGAGGTACGCGGGCATCGTCGCAACCAGCGTCTTGCCCTCACCGGTCTTCATCTCGGAGATGTTGCCGAGGTGCAGGTTCGCGCCACCCATGACCTGCACGTCGAACGGGCGCAGACCGATCGTGCGCTTCGCCGCCTCGCGCACCGCTGCGAACGCCTCGGGAAGCAGGTCGTCGAGCGTCTCGCCGGCCTCGAGACGCTCTCGGAACTCCTCGGTCTCGCCGCGCAGTTCCTCGTCGCTGAGGGCCGCGAACGACTCTTCGAGATCGCCGACAGTCTTCGTCAGACGCTGCAGCTTCTTCAGGGTGCGTCCCTCGCCTACGCGAAGGACTCGTTCGAGGACTGTCGCCACGTCGTGTCTCCTGTGTGGTGGGGCGGCGCGGGTGCAGATGGGTCGACCTTTACCGCCGTTGCCAAATTGTGACAACGCCCCAGCCTAGCAACTCGATAGCCCGCCTGCCTGGGTATCTGCTCGCGGAAAAGGGGAGCCACCGCCGCCGTCCGCGCCCCTGCACGCGAGCCGTTCTCACTGCCCGGCCCCCAATCGCCGGCCGCCTTTCACAGATCGCGACCTCAGCGCGCCCTCTAGGATCGGTTGCAGGTGAACGGGTGGAGGAGCTCGGGTGGCGGAGAGCGGACTGGGCGGGCGAACCCTCGTGATCCTGCCCACCTACAACGAAGCCGGCACCCTCGCCCAAGTGGCCGCGCGCACCCTCGCCGTCGCACCCGGTGCCCACCTGCTCATCATCGATGATGCCAGCCCCGACGGCACAGGCGAGATCGCAGACTCGCTCGCGGCCGCCGATCCGCGCATCTTCGTCGCCCACCGCACCGGCAAGCAAGGCCTCGGCACCGCCTACCTGCTCGGGTTTCGACGAGCTCTCGACGACGGCTACCGCTATGCCGTCGAGATGGACAGCGACGGCTCCCACCTGCCCGAGGAACTGCCCGAGCTGCTCGCTGCTGCCGCTGGCGGTGCGGGGCTCGTCATGGGTGCCAGGTGGATCGCGGGGGGCCGCATCGAGGGCTGGCCGTACTACCGCCGTTGCATCTCGCGCGCCGGAACCCTGATCGCCCGGCTCGCCCTGAGATCGCGCCTCAACGACATCACCAGCGGGTATCGGGTGCTCGACACCGGGTGGCTCGCGAAGATCGACCTCTCGCGGGTGACCTCGCAGGGCTACGGATTTCAAGTCGAGACCGCGTGGACGCTCGAGCGAATCGGATGCCCCATCGCGGAGGTGCCGATCACCTTCGTCGAACGCCGAGTCGGCCGTTCGAAGATGAGCCTCGCAATCGTGCTCGAGGCGTTCGGCCGTGTGCTCGGTTGGGGCTGGAAACTGCGCTTCTTCCCCGAGCGGCTCGGCTGAGGGAAGCGGCCGCGCGGGCTTCAGCGGGCCGGAACGCACCGAGGCGCCCGGACCATGACGGTTCCGGGCGCCTCTGTATCCGCGGTGAAGCGGTGCCGCGCGACTACCTGTCGCTCAGGCTGATCACGCCGTAGTTCCACCCCTTGCGGCGGTATACGACGCTCGGCTTCCCCGACTCGTCCTCCACGAACAGGAAGAAGTCATGGCCGACGAGCTCCATCTGATCGACGGCCTCCTCGAGCGAGAATCGCTCTGCCGGGAACTCCTTCGACCGGATGACGACGGGGCTGTACTGCTCCTCGCCGCGCTCCTCGCCCTCGACCACCGGAATGCTCCCGGTCGCGACAGCCTCGATCGTCTCGAGCGACGCGGGCACCACGCCGACGCCGTCGAAGTCGTTTGCCGCTGCCTCGGCAAGCGAGGTGCGGCCGCGGCCGCGATGGTTCTTACGGCGATCCTTCATGCGACGAATGCGCTCCAGCACCCGGCCGTAGGCGATGTCGAACGCGGTGTACTTGTCGGCACCCTCGCTCTCGGCGCGAATCACGGGGCCGGGGCCGATCACCGTGATCTCGACCCGATCGCCGGTCTGCGGGCTGCGATCGCTCAGACGCGACACCCGAACCTCGAACGACTGGGCTTTAGGGAGTAGGTTCGCAACCTTCTCAGTCTTCGAACCCACATAGTCCTCAAACCGCTCGGTAATTCCGAGACTGCGTCCGCGAATGCTCACATCCATGGTGACCTCCCTAGGGTGTCAGGCGGGTGGCCTCTGCAGCGCACCGTTACGCCTTTCTCGAACACTACTCCGGTTCACCTGTTGTTTTCCACTTGGCCAGCGGATCGGCGCGTCTTCACCCCATCCGCACAACTCCCTTCACCGTCACCCGCGTCTCCCCTTCTCAGTTTCGTGTTCCTGTTCCCGCTATCTCCTTCCCGGTCATGCGCTCGCGTTC
>JBEBWI010000201.1:0-3620 GCA_040392345.1 Leucobacter soli
CCGAGTACGACGAGAACGGCGAGTACAAGTACCCCGAGGGCTTCGATCCTGAGACTCAGGAATGGAAGGAAGGCTTCGAGACCCAGCGCGAGCAGTGGGAGCAGGAGTACGCCGCTGCCCAGGCTCGCTGGGAGGCGCACAAGAAGCAGGTCGGCCAGGCTCTGGTCGAGCAGGCGGAGGCCCCCGCGGCCGACGCCGGTGCTTCGACCTTCTCGAGCGATTCTTCGTCTTCCGGCACCCTCGCCGACGACGAGGCGCTCGCAGCGCTGAAGGAGCGCCTCGAGGGCAACTAACCCTCTGATCTGAGACATGCTCTCGGCGAAGGCCCGACTCCCGGATTGGGAGTCGGGCCTTCGCGCGTCTCTACCTTCGTGCGTCTGATCAGTAGGCTGGACGCATGAAGCTGATCGCGTTGACCGGTGGTATCGCCGCGGGCAAGTCCACCATTGCTCGGCGGTTGAGTGAGCTCGGAGCCGTGCACATCGACGCCGATGCGCTGGCGCGCGAGGCGGTCGCACCGGGTAGCCAGGGTCTCGCCGACATCGAGCGGCGGTTCGGCGGCGACGTACTGCTGCCTGACGGCGGGCTCGACCGGGCGGCGCTCGGGCGGCTGGTGTTCGAGGACGCTCGTGCGCTCGCCGACCTCAACGCGATCGTGCACCCGGCGGTGCGTGCGCTGGGCGCCGAACGCATTGCCGCGGCGGAGCATGAGGATCCGGATGCGGTGGTGGTCTACGACGTTCCGTTGCTCGTCGAATCGGGTACGAGCATGGACTGGGACCTGGTCGTGATTGCGGAAGCACCCGCGGAGCAGCGGATCGAGCGCATGGTGGCGCTACGCGGAATGGAGCCGTCCGACGCCGAGCAGCGCATCGCGAATCAAGCGTCCGACGCCGAGCGTCGGGCCGTGGCCGACGTCATCATCGATACCTCGGGAACCGAACAGCATACGCTCGAGCAGGTCGACGAGTTCTGGAAGCGGTTGACCGGGGAGTGAACCCGATCCGCTGCTACGCCCGAGCGAACTCCGCGAACCAGTTCAGCTGGAACTGGGCCACCGCGGCGATCACGAAGTAGTTCACCAGCACGATCACCCAGACCCACGAGTAGAGCGCGCTGAAGGCCCGGCGCGCGGCCGACCCGACCGCGATGTCGCCGGTGGCGAAGGGGCGGATGAGCCCCGACCACCAGAGCGGAATCATCACCGTCCATGCGACCATGCACCACGGGCACAGGGTGCCGAGCGCGAAGATGCTCTGGTACTGCAGCCAGCACACCAGCACGAAGCCGCCGAGCAGCCCGATCTGGTAGAGACCCCAGAACCAGGCACTGAACCGGGCGCCCGCGAGCAGCGCCACGCCGACTGCGATCGGCGCGACGAATGCGCTCACACCGATGATCGTGTTGCTGAACCCGAAGATGGATCCTTGCCACGAGCCCATGTTCGGCCCGCAGGTCACCAGCAGGCTGATGTTGCAGTTGGGCACGTGCGTCGCATCGCTCAGCGTCTTGATGTATTCGGTGAGCAGCTCGAACGAGGCGAACCACCCGACGGCTCCCAGCACGATCGAGAGAATCGCGAATGCATACGGGCGCTCGGGAGTGCGGGGCGCTGTGCTCATGCGGCGATCCTACTGTTCCGTGCTGCGCGTTCTCTGCGTGCGCATGCCATAATGGGTGGTGTTACCGAGTGTCTTGCAGACGCACGGTACGACAGTCTTTTTGGTCGCAGGGCGGCCGAGCACGGGGCAACCGCTCCGCGCAGCACAGGTTTCGCGGCGGCCACGCCGCAAGATAGTTTCCCGAAGGCGCATCCGCGTACTTCGTGCAGAGGAGTACACCAGAAATGGTGATTGAACCCAATACAGAAGCAACCGCACACCTGGCCGCAGAGGCCGAGCCGGAGCGAGATCAAATCATCGAGGTCTCCGAAAGCGTGGAGGAGAGCGTCGCTTCGGCGCCGGAAGCGGAACCGGTAGTCGTTCCGGAGTCGGAGCAGGAGTCGACGCCGGGGCAGGAGTCGACGGGGGCCACCGGTGTCGAGGCGCCCGCTGCGCCAGAGGCAGCCTCCGCTCCCGAGACTTCGGAAGTCTCCGAGGAAGCAGCGGAGGAACAGGCTGTAGAGAAGCCGCAGCTGCTCCTGCCGCTTGCCGACATGAGCCCCGAGGAGCGCTTCCGCGCGACTACTCGCCTGATCTTCCTCGCTCCGGACGTGCCCCCGGTGCAGCCCCGCCAGCGTCGCAGCGAGCTGCGCCAGCTGGACGACCTGCTCGATCGGCAGTTCACCCGCGGCGCTCGGCCCGAGCGCGACGACCGCGATGAGACCGACGACTCTGAAGATCGCGAGTCCGGGAACTCGCGTCGCCGCAATCGACGTCGCGGCGGCGATGGGGTGAACGAAGACGAGGCGCCTCGTCAGCCAGCGCGCCAGGCCCCCCTGATCACCGAGCCTCAGAAGGTGAAGGGATCCACTCGTCTGGAGGCGAAGAAGCAGCGTCGTCGCGACGGACGCGACGCCGGCCGCCGACGCAGGCTCGTGATCACCGAATCGGAGTTCCTCGCGCGCCGCGAGTCGGTCGACCGTGAGATGGTCGTTCGCACGACGGCGGATCGCATTCAGATCGGTGTGCTCGAAGACCGGGTGCTGGTCGAGCACTACGTGGCGAGGTCGAGCGAGACCTCGCTCATCGGCAACGTCTACCTGGGTCGCGTGCAGAACGTGCTGCCCAGCATGGAGGCCGCGTTCGTCGACATCGGCCGTGGCCGCAATGCCGTGCTCTACTCCGGCGAGGTCGACTGGTCGGAGTTCGAGGGCACGAGTTCGGCCCGTCGCATCGAGAACGCGCTGAAGCCCGGCGACCAGGTGCTCGTGCAGGTGACCAAGGACCCGGTGGGGCACAAGGGTGCGCGCCTCACCAGCCAGATCTCGCTCCCCGGCCGCTTCCTGGTCTACGTGCCCGGCGGGGCGATGAACGGCATTTCGCGAAAGCTGCCCGACACGGAGCGCGCGCGTCTCAAGAAGATCCTCAAGGAAGTGCTGCCGACCGGCGCCGGTGTGATCGTGCGCACCGCGGCAGAAGGAGCGACCGAGGAGCAGCTCACCCATGACGTGCAGCGCCTGACCCGGCAGTGGGATTCGATTCAGCAGCGCGTCGCGAAGGGCGGCGGCCCGGTGCTGCTGCACTCCGAGCCCGACATGCTGATCAAGATCGTGCGCGACGTGTTCAACGAGGATTTCCACCGTCTCGTCATCTCGGGGGCCGATACCTACGCCACGATCGAGGGCTATCTTTCGCAGGTCGCCCCCGAACTGCTCGAGCGCGTCGACCGCTACGACGCCGAGCGCGACATCTTCGACGAGTACCGGGTGAGCGAGCAGATCGTCAAGGCGCTGGATCGAAAGGTGTGGCTGCCTTCGGGCGGTTCGCTGGTGATCGACCGCACCGAAGCGATGACCGTGGTCGACGTGAACACCGGCAAGTTCGTCGGTTCGGGCGGCAACCTCGAGGAGACCGTTACCAAGAACAACCTCGAAGCGGCCGAAGAGATCGTGCGCCAGCTGCGGCTGCGCGACATCGGCGGGATCATCGTCGTCGACTTCATCGACATGGTGCTCGAGT
>JBEBWI010000202.1:0-3601 GCA_040392345.1 Leucobacter soli
ACTGCCCACCTGCGCGGGAATGCAGAGGAAGGACGGCCGAGGCGGAGGGAGCGGCCGATGCCGAAGCAACTGCGCCGATAGGCTGGTGGCATGAGTGAACGCATCGTACTTGAGCCCGGCCAGGCGGCCCCCGATTTCTCGCTGAAGGATCAGAACGGTGACACGGTCTCGCTCGCAGACCTCCGCGGCAGCCGCGTCGTACTCTTCGTCTACCCCGAAGCCATGACTCCCGGCTGCACGATCGAGGCGTGCGACTTCCGAGATTCCCTGGCGCCACTGCAAGCGGCCGGCTACCGCGTGCTCGGGGTCTCCCCCGATGCGGTCGAGAAGCTCAAGCGCTTCGAGGAGCGCGACGGCCTCACCTACACGCTGCTGAGCGACCCCGATCTCGAGCTGCTGCGGGCCTACGGCGCCTACGGCGAGAAGAACCTCTACGGCAGGATCAAGGTCGCGGTGATCCGCTCGACCTTCGTGATCGATGCGGAGGGCACGATCGAGCAGGCCCTCTACAACGTGAAGGCGACCGGCCACGTCGCGCGCGTGCGCAAGCTCCTCGGCATCGGCTAACCCTCTTCCGTTTCGGCCAGGCGTCATCGACGGCAGCTGGGCGTCGGCCGGACGTGTTCGACGTCGGCTTGCAGCCCCAGCACCGGCTGGGGTTCCCGGGTGTCGACTAGCCTTCCCCGGCCTCGGCGAGGGGATCGGCCTTCGGCTTCGCGAGCAGTGCGGCGAAGAAGCCGATCAGAGCGAGCACGATGAGTCCCCAGCCGAGCATCGGGCTGCCGACCATCCCTCCGAGCTGCAGAATTCCGGTGCCCGCGGCGAACAGCAGCACGTGCATGGTGAGGGCGGATCCGCGTGCCCAGCTCGCGCGCAGACGCGCTGCTCCCCAGAGTGTGAGCAGCACCCAGGCCCAGGCGATCAGCGCCGCCAGGAAAATGCTGATACGCGGCCCGAGCGGGTCCCCGCTCGCCGCGAGGAACCCCGTCGTGACCGGCACGAGCATGGCGAGCCCCCCGAACGCCTCGATCACGAGCACCGCGAGCAGCACCCCCCACGCAGGGCGTGGGCGTGCGGCGGACTCGTATGAACTTGGCATTACAGGTTCCTTTCCGGAAGGTTGCAAATTGACTATTGATTTGCGCTGGGGATCATGAAACTATATATGCAATCGAGTTTCGCGCACGTCGTGGTGGGCACTCTCAGCCCGAATGAAAATTCATGCGCGAGATCAACAGGCTACCCCGACAGGTGCTTCCTTGCGTGTGCAACCAAGGAGGAACCACATGGATTGGCGCGAACAGGCTGCCTGTCTCACCGTTGACCCCGAGCTCTTCTTCCCGGTCGGCAACACCGGCCCGGCTGTTGAGCAGATCGAGCGCGCCAAGTCGGTGTGCGCACGCTGCAAGGTCACCGAGATGTGCCTGCAGTACGCGATGGACACGGGTCAGGATTCCGGTGTCTGGGGCGGCCTCAGCGAAGACGAGCGCCGCGCGCTCAAGCGCCGCGCAGCCCGCGCGCGCCGCGCCTCCTAGCGTAACCGCTCACCGCGCACACCACGCCTACGAGAGATCCCCGGGTCGGTTTTCCGACCCGGGGATCTCTCGTTTCCGGCTTCAGACTCCGGCCTCGAACGGGTGCGTGTCAGCCGTCCCGCCGCTCGCGACGATTGCCGACCCAGAGCGCCGCGCCTCCGAGAAGCAGCAGCGCCGTCGACAACCACACGAGCGGCATCATGCCGACCGGTGAGCCGGTGACCTCGAGCGTCGCTTCTGCTGCGGCAGCCGGGGCCGGAGTCACCACCGCTGCAGGAATGACCTCGGGCTCGGGAACGGGGTCGGGATCCGTCGGGAAGATCACATCTCCACCGACATTGCCGAAGGCGAACATGAAGGTGTTCGGCGAACCGTCGAGCGGTGAGAGGTTCGGCTTGCCGAAGGAGTAGGCCTCCGCACCCACCGCGCGAAGCGCCTCGATCGCGAGCGCCTCGTTCGCCGCCGCACCGTAGAAGGTGACGAAGGTGAGCACCTGGCCCGGGCTCAGCGGCCCGAAGGTGAAGTCGAACAGCGCACCATGATCACTGGGGCCCGCATTCGTGAAGTTGCCGGTGTGGCCGAGATCACTCGGCCCGGCAAGCGGGTTCGAGGAAGCGAAGCCGTCGTTGCTCGTGAAGGTGAGCGCCGCGGCAGTTCCCTTGTTCATCGTGACGATCTCGCTGAACGCGGTGGGCTCGATGTCCCAGTCCATCACTCGTCGGTACTGCACCACCGCGATCGTTTCGCCGGTGATGTTCTCGATGGAGACGTTCACCTGGTACAGGTTCGGCGTCGCCGCAGACGGCACGTACTCGTGGGTCACCCTGAACACCGGTGCCCCCTCGGCATCCTTCACAAGCACCACCGACTTCGCCGTCGATGCCGTCCAGTCGAAGCTCTCGACAGTGAGATTCGCGCCGGTGGTTCCGGTACGGTCGCGGTTCGCGCCGCCCCAGGTCCCCGTCGCCGGATCGGCCACGCCCCAGCCCTCGCACAGACAACCGGGTGACGTCGCATCGTGCCCGGTCGGCAAGTACTCGAGCCCGACGTCACCGGGACCCGCCTTGGATCCCGTTCCGTCGGAGGTGTTGAGCTCACCGGTCGGGTTCACCGCGAGCAGGATCGTTCCGTTGTCGATACAGACCGCCGGATAGCAAGGATCGCCCGGTGCGGGGAGCGTCGGGCCGCTCTCCTCGGCGAGCATCGACGCCGCACCGCCGCCTCCGCTGAAGAGCGTGAGAGTCGGTTCTTCGACCTCGCGCTCCAGCACGGTGTCGACGTCCTCCTCAGTGGTGACCACGGCCAGTACCGGCACGGAATCAGGTGCCGGAGCAGGGTCGGACGCCGGAGCGAATTCTGGCGCGGACTCGACCGCCGCGACTTCGCTCGAGTCGGGTGGCGATCCCTCCTCCGCGAATGCGAGGGCCGGTGCTGCCACCAGGCTGGCTGCGCAGAGCAAGGCGCCGGCGACGATGCCGGCTCCCCTTCCCTGCCTCTCTGAATGCCGTGAACGGCGTAAGGCTGACATGATTTGGGTCCAACTCTCTCGTGGTGTTGTCCCCCTATCACGGGCATCATAAAACAGCGGCGAATATTACCACAAGGAAAATCGAGAAGTCACCCAGAAAATTCACTGTCACAGGATGGCCGTCCCGAAGCCTTCCACGGCGCTCCCTCGCGCTTGCCCCGGCGAGAACGGCGCGGGGCCCCGAGACCGTTCCAGTCCCGGGGCCCCGCAGCCGATCAGCGCAGCAGCGCGTGCGATACGACTCAGTCGGTGCCGGCGTCGAACGCGGCCGATAGGCCGAGCTCGTCCGCATCTCCATCGATGCCGCCCACGGCCTCGGCGATCTCCTCGGCCCCGCCGGCCTTGAGCTCGCCGACGAGCGCGGCGGTCGCGCCGCCGACGAGCCCGAGCGCCGCGTACTGCTCGAGCCGCTGCCGGGAGTCGGCGATGTCGAGGTTGCGCATCGTGAGCTGTCCGATGCGATCCTCGGGGCCGAACGCCGCGCCCACGGTGCGCTCCATGGAGAGCTTCTCGGGGTGGTAGCTGAGGTTCGGGCCCT
>JBEBWI010000203.1:0-3590 GCA_040392345.1 Leucobacter soli
GTCGATGTGATCGTTGTTCGCGCCAGGGCGCGCGCCGAGGTGCACGAGCGCCGCGAGCACGCGGCGATTGCCCTGCTCGTCCTGCTCGAGCCCCAGCTTCTGAAAGATGGAGGTGATGTATTTCTCGATACTCGCCTCGGAGAGGAAGAGGATGCCCGCGATCGCCTGGTTCGACTTCCCTTCGGCGAGCAGCGCGAGCACCGTGCGCTCCCGCTCGGTGAGACTGCGCATGCGATTGTCGCGGTTCTGCCGGGTGAGCAGCTGCGCCACGACCTCGGGATCGAGCACCGTGCCACCGCCCCCGATGCGCACGACCGATTCGAGAAACTCGGTGACGTCGGCGACGCGATCCTTGAGCAGGTAGCCGAGCGCTCCGCCCTGCGCGGCGATCAGCTCGCTCGCATAGCGCTCCTCGACGTACTGCGAGAGTACGAGCAGCGGCAGCTGCGGGTCATTCTTCCGCAGCGACAGGGCCGCGCGAATCCCCTCGTCCGTGAAGGTCGGCGGCAGCCGCACGTCGAGAATGCACAGTTCGGGCCGGTGCTCGTCGACCGCGGTTTCGAGCCCGTCGGTGTCCGGCAGGGCCGCCACGACCTCGTGACCGGCGTCTTCGAGCAGGCGCACGAGCCCCTCACGTAGCAGAACGGAGTCTTCGCAGATCAGAACGCGCATGGCACGCTTACCTCCACCGTCGTCGGGCCGCCGTGCGGGCTGTCAAGGGTCAGCGTACCTCCCGCGGCGAGCACGCGGTTCGAAATTCCGTCGAGCCCGCCACCCGGCTGCACTTCCGCGCCGCCGATGCCGTTGTCCTCGATCCGCGCCCACAATCGCGCGGCAGGGGTGCCGGGGTCGCGCAGGCGCACGACCACGCGGGCCTCGCTCGCCCGCGAGTGCTTGGCGGCGTTGGTCAAGGATTCGGCGATGCTGAAGTAGACGGCCGCTTCGGCGTCTCGGAAGGCGCCCGCGGCGACCGGGGGCCGGCCGTCGAGCCGCACGTCGAGGTGCACCGGGATGTGGCTGCGGCCAGCGAGCGCCGAGAGCGCCGCGTCGAGGCCCCGGTCGTCGAGCACCGAGGCATGAATGCCGCGTGCGAGCTGCCGCAGTTCGGTGATGGCCGCCTTCGTCGAGGTGTGCGCCTCTTCGATGAGCGCTTTCGCGGCGGCCGGGTCGCTGTCGATCTTCTGCTGCGCGAGCCCCAGCGTCATGCCCACCGAGACGAGCCTCGGCTGCACCCCGTCGTGCAGGTCGCGCTCAATGCGGGTGCGCTCGAGGTCGGCGGCTCGCACTGCGCCCTCGCGCTGAGCCGACTTCGTGCGCACCTCTGCGGCGAGCGCGCCGCGGGTCGGCAGGGCGAGCAGCGCGCGGCTGATCGCGGCGTGCGCAAGGGCGAGGCCGGCGGTGGCGGCGAAGGCCAGGGCGGCGGCGAGCAGGCCCCAGACCGGGGCGAAGGTGCGGGTGACTTCGAAACCGAACGCGAGCACCAGTGGATCGCTGCCGCCGAGCGGGGCGAAGAGCAGCGTGAGCGCCCAGACCCCGAACCACAGCGCCCTGAGTATGACGAGGCCGAACACTGTGGCGAGGGCGAAGCTCACGAGCGCCCGCCACATACGGCCGTCGATCGCCTGCTTTCCCAGCGTGCGCAGGTAGCCGCCGAAGCCCGGCGCGAAGCGTGGGCGCAGCGCGAGCCGCGGAGTGTCGAAGCGGTAGAGCAGGTTCACCCGCTCGACCTCGAACCAGGCGATGCCGAAGAGCACGTAGACGAGGCCGACCAGCACGAACACGCCGATGCCGAATGCGAAGAGCAGCCCGATGCCGGCGCTGAGGAGCGCGAAGACGACGCTCCAGGCGATGCTGCCGATCAGGCCCATCGCGGCGAGCGTCACCACGGTGAGGTTCAGCTGGCCGAAGGTGATGCGACGAGGGCGGCGGGTGGGCGCGGTCGATTGCGCTACGGCGGTGATGGGTTGCGCTGGGGCTGCGGGCGGTTGCGCTGGGGCGACGTTCATACCTCAACGGTAGGGCGAGGCCGGTGCGGAGCAACATCGCGTCACCCGGACTTCGCCGTTCGGGTTATCCCGAACGCGCGCAACTGCCCCCGAGCGCTGTGCCGGGCCGGTGCGAGGCGATCCACCCGACTGCGCATGGGCATCGTTTTGGCGGTGACCACTTGACGCGATAGAGTTGACGTTGCGCTTCGGCGTAATCGGGATGTGGCGCAGCTTGGTAGCGCACGTCGTTCGGGACGACGGGGTCGCAGGTTCAAATCCTGTCATCCCGACGAATAGCCCCGGAACTTCCGCAGAATCATGCGGACGTTCCGGGGCTCACTTCGTTTCAGAAATTGGTACAGGCGCTCGCGGCCCTCGTTGCCAAGAGGTACCTGTGCGCAACCGTTCGGGCGACGGCAGCTCAGCCCCAAAGCGGCGAGATCACTACGCAGGGCACGGGTGAAGACGCCTAACTGCCGATCAACGAGCGCTACGCATCAGCTGAGAGGTGCGGCACCGCAGCTCAGCGCAGAAGCACCGCGATCTGCTCGGCGAGGAGGATGCCGCCGAGCACGATCATGATGAAACCGGAGGAACGGGCGACGAAGTTCGCGGCCGCAGGCCTCGACTTCAGTAGTCTGCGGGCAAGCAGCGCAACGATCGTGTAGACGACGGCGGTGTTGAAGAGGTGGATGCCGCCGAGCGCCAGCATCTGCGACGATGCGCCGAACCCGTTCGGCGTGATGAACTGGGGCAGCAATGCGAGCAGCAGCAGGAACCCCTTCGGGTTGAGCCCGCTCACACCGGTGCCGACGGCAAACCGAGCAAACGGCCCCGTGCCCAGCTCTCGCTCGCTCTCAGCAAGGCCCGCCGATCGCGAGCGCAGCGCACCGACACCGAGCCACATCAGATATGCCGACCCGCCCAGAGTCAGCACGGTCAGCAGGACGGGATACTGCGTGACGAGGGCTCCGACACCATAGGCGACGGCAAGGATCACGAGACAGTACCCGAACAGTATTCCGAGGATTGACGGGGCGATCGACGGAGCCCGCACCCCCGCCGCAATGGTGTACGCCCAGTCGGCACCGGGCGTCAGCGTGAGGAGCAGGGCGATGCCCCAGAACTGCGCGATCAGTGCGAGATCCACAATGCCTCCTCCGTATGAATATGATGAATTCTATGAACGATCTCGTGAAATGTGATTCGAACTTTCGAGCAAAAGAGCGAAAATGGTGAGATAATCAAGCATATGGACGCCATTGACCGGGATATTCTTTCGCTACTGCAATCGGACGGCCGCCTAAGCATGACCGATCTCGCCCAGCGCATCGGTCTGAGCCTCTCGACCTCCCACCGACGGGTGCGCGAGCTCGAGGCCAGTGGCGCGATCGAACGCTACCGGGCCATGCTCTCGCCGAGCACCCTCGGCCTCGACTTCGAAGCAGTCGTCTTCGTCACGCTCTCCCGCACCGACCCGGAAACCGTCTCGGAGTTCGAAGCGGCGACCATTGCGATCCCGAACATCGTCGAAGCGGAGCGGCTCTTCGGCGAACCCGACTATGTGCTGCGGGTGCTCGCGCGCGACATCAGCGCATACCA
>JBEBWI010000204.1:0-3539 GCA_040392345.1 Leucobacter soli
ATGAAGACGCCGACACCGTCACGCGGCTCGACCCCCTCAAGATCGACCAGATCCTCGACGCAGCGAACGCGCGGGTCGTCGTGATGCGCCCGGATCACTACATTCTCGGCGTCGGAGATACCGCCGCCGATCTCGAGCGGCTGGTGCTTCGGATCCCGCCGGTCGCGCACACCACGAACCTCATTACCGCAACACACTAGGAGTACGCCATGTCATTCAGCCCGATCACGCACATCCGGCACTTCGATATCGCGGTGCCCGACTTCGAGAAGCAGATCGAGTTCTACAAGAACCACTGGGGCCTGACCGTGCAGCACGACGACGGCGACGTCGTCTACTTCGCGGCCGAGGGCTCTCCGGAGCAGTACGTGACCCGCGTGCGCCGCTCGAACGACAAGCGCCTCGACCTGGTGGCGTTCGGCGCCGCAGACCGGCAGTCCGTCGATCAGCTCGCGCAGCAGCTCGGCAGCTCCGGAATTCAGCTGATCACCGAGCCCGATGCGATGCAGACCCTGGGCGGCGGCTACGGCTTCAGGTTCTTCGACCTCGAGGGCCGCACGATCGAGGTCTCAACCGACGTCGAGGTGCGCCAGCACCGCAAGATCGAGGAGCGCGAGGCGATCCCTGTGCGGCTCTCGCACGTGGTGCTCAACTCGAATCAGCCTGAGGCCATGCGCGCCTGGTACGAGAAGCACCTCGGCTTCCGCCTCTCCGACACTCTCAACCACCCGCACGCCGGCGATCTCTTCTACTTCATGCGGTGCAATACCCAGCACCACTCGATGGCGATCGCGCGCGGGCCGCACGCCTCGCTGCAGCACGCCTCGTTCGAGCTACGCGGCCTCGACGAGTACATGCGTGGCAGCGGCCGGATGATCCGGGCCGGGTACCGCAAGATCTGGGGGCCGGGCCGCCACGCCGCCGGCGACAACACGTTCACCTACTTCGTCGACCCCAACGGCAACACGATGGAGATGACCACCGAGCTGGAGATGATCGACGAGGACACCTGGCACCCGCACATCTTCGACGTGCAGGAGCCGGAGACCTCCGACCAGTGGGGGACCGGTGGCGACATGGACGAGTTCATCACCAAGGAGATGTTCAACGACTCCGACAACGAGCACCTCTTCGTCGCTCCCCCCGTGTGAGACCCGAGAACCCGTGCATATCTCGTACTTCGTGCCTCCTGCGCCGCTCCTCGCGGCGCAGGAGCGCGGGCTGCTGAACGGACTGGAACTCGAAGAGACCCGCACGCCGGGCAGCGCCGGGCAGCTCGACGGCCTGATCAGCGGGCGGCTCGATCTCGCGGTGACCGCGATCGACAACCTCTTCGAGTGGTCGGCCGCGGGCGCAGACCTCAGGCTGCTCGGCCAGGTCGAGCCCACTACGCCACTCTCGTTGTTCGCCGCCCCGGTCATCGCAGACGCGAGCGACCTCGAGGAGTTGCCCGTCGGCGTCGACGCGTATGCGAACGGTTTCTCCCTGGTCGCCCGCCACTATCTGCAGCAGGCCGGGGCGCCGGTGCGGTGGCTCGAGGTCGGCGGGGTGGCCGAGCGCCTCGACGCGCTCCTCAGCGGTGCCGTCTCGGCGACGCTGCTGGGCCCGCCGTTCGACGAGCGCGCCCGGGCCGCGGGGTTCAGAGAGCTCATGCGCGTGCAGGATCACTTCCCGGAGTTCCCCGGGCAGGGGCTGGTGGCCCGGGCCGAACTCGTCGGCACCCCGGCCCTCGATCGCCTACTTGCATCGCTGAGCGAGTGCGGGCTCCAGCCCGTCGAAGCGGCCGGCCTCGACCTTCTGATCGGCATCCGAGAGCAGCTGGGGCTGCTGCCGCGGGAATTCGACCTGCACGCGACCGTCGTGCATCCCTGACTCATTCACCGCGACACTCGACGAGGAGCATCGAACATGACATCCGCTTACAAATTGACCGTGCTGCTGACCCGGCGGCCGGATCTCACGCCCGAGCAGTTCGCTGAGGAGTGGCTCGCGCTCGAGCGACGGGATCCGCTCGAAGCGCAGGGACTCGAACGCTACTCGGTGATCCGCCCTCTCGCCGGCGACTCTCCGATCAAGGGGGCACAGCCGGCCCCGTACGATGCCGTAGTCGAGACCTGGTGGACTCGGAAGAACGACGCCGCCGACTGGGTCATCTCCCGCGACTTCGAAGACGCCTGGCTGCCTCCGCGGCTCGCGTTGCTGGCCGAGAGGCCTGCCGCGATCGGGGGCGAGCCGGTCGTGGTGTGGGAGCGCACTGAGACCGCCGGCATGGTCCCGGTCACGGTGACAGTGCTGCCCGTCTCCCTCCGCACCCTGCGGGTCGACGACTTCATCGAGCACTGGGTCGGTGCGCACGCGCGACTCGCGCTCGCGGGGCCGGGGGCAGAGGATCGCCTGGTGCGACTGGAAGACACGCCCTCGAGGGTCGCGCCGCCGTCGCGGTTCGCGAAGACCCGGTACGACGGTGTCGGAGCGGTGACCTTCGCGTCCGTCGATGCTCTTCGTGACGAGTTCGGCAGTGATTACTATCGCGATGTGATGGCACCCGACGAGCTGAAGTTCACGGATCCCGCCATGTCCCACGTGCTCGTGGGGGAGCGGATCGACCTCGGCTGATCGGCGGTCGGCTGGGCGAGAGAGCGCGAGGGGACGGAAGCATTCCGCTTCGCCCCCTCGCGTTCGAGCTGTAGCCGGCGCTATGCCGCCTGCATCTCGACCTGCAGGCTGCGCGGCGCCCGGAACACCCATCCGGTGACGGGCACGTCGGCGCCCGGCTTGAGCGTGAGGTCCTTCGTCGCGTCGAGAAGTTCTTCGAACATGATCTTCTCCACCTGGCGCCCGAAGAAGTGCCCCGCGCAGAAGTGCGGCCCGCCGCCGAAGGCCTGATGTTGCTTCTCGCTGCGCTCGATGTCGAACGACTCGGAGTCGACGTACTTCGTCTCGTCGCGATTCGCCGATCCCAGCATCGCCTCGACGTGGTGGCCGGCCGGGATCGTCACTCCGTGGAACTCGAGGTCTCGCACGGGCGCGCGGCCCGCGGTGCCGATCGGCGCGATCCAGCGCAGCCCCTCGAGCACCGCGTTCGAGATCCATTTCGACGGATCCTCCCGGAGGAGCCCCCATTGCCCGGAGGTGAAGAGCCCGTATGCCGACGAAGATGCCGCGTGCCCCGGCTCCTGCATGCCGCCGAGGAGGATGATCTTCACGGTTGACAGGATGTGGTCGACATCGCGGGGCACCCCGTCTTCCCGTCCGGCCCAGAGCATGTGGGAGAGCATCGTCTCGTCTTCGGGCCTGGTCGAGAGATCGTCGAGTACCGGCAGCACGATCCCCTCGAGCTCCTGGGCGACCGCCTCCGTCTGCGCGTTCACGGCGGGATCGTTGACGAAGTTGCCCGCCCCCATCGCGAGGGTCTTGAACCAGCGCACGAGCGTGTCGGCGTCGACGTAGGGGTCGAGGCCCAACACATGGCGGAGTGCCTCGACGCTCATGGGCTCGAAGTACTCGGTGACGAGATCGGCCTCGCCTCTCGCGGCGAG
>JBEBWI010000205.1:0-3496 GCA_040392345.1 Leucobacter soli
CTGCGCGACATCGGCGGGATCATCGTCGTCGACTTCATCGACATGGTGCTCGAGTCGAATCGCGACTTGGTGCTGCGCCGCCTCGTCGAATGCCTGAGCCGCGATCGTACGAAGCACCAGGTGGCCGAGGTCACCTCGCTCGGGCTCGTGCAGATGACCAGGAAGAAGCTCGGTCTCGGACTGCTCGAATCGTTCAGCGAGCCGTGCGACATTTGCGCGGGTCGCGGGGTGATCGTGCATCACGAGCCGGTCTCGAAGCATCGAGGCGATTCGGCGCCGTCACAGCGCAGCAAGCGCAAGTCGGGCGGCTCCCCGCAGTCGGCGCAGCACACGCAGACGCACGCCATCACTGATGAGTCGCGCAATATGCTCGCGAAGATCGCCGCGAAGACGATTCCGGGTGCAGCGGAGCCCCATGAGCACCCCGCTGCAGAGCACGCGGTCGCACCGGCTGCCGCAACTTCCGTGAAGGCCGATCCGGCGCCGGAGAAATCCGATCTGGTGGAGCAGCTCGTGGTGGAATCGGCCCGCACGCGGGCTTCGAGGCCCCGTCGTTCCGGCACTCAGGAGGGCGCCGCGCTGAAGTCGCCGTCGCTCGCAGCGGAGGACCTGCTCGGCTCGGTGCTCGACGCGCTTCCGGCAGCGCCGGAGCCCGGTCAGCGTCGCACGCGCGGGCGTCGGGTGAGCACCGCGCAGATTCGCGGTGACGAGCAGACGGGCGGCTCCGCGGGCGAAGCCGAGTAACACGCCGCAGCTGCCCTCGTTTGAGAGTTAATGGCATTTGCGATATAGTTGACCGTTGGCGCCACTCGACAGTCGGGTGGTCTCTTGCACGGAGCGCGAAGCGCGCTCTCCCCGTCAGTTCCGGCACCGCCGGCAAGTGCGGAAGAACGTTTTCGAGGAAAAGGTAGACAATTGGTTTACGCAGTAGTGCGCACAAGCGGCCGGCAGGAGAAGGTCGAGGTTGGCTCGATCCTTACCGTTAACCGAGTTTCGGGCGACGCCAAGGGCAAGCTTGAGCTGCCTGCTGTCCTTCTCGTGGACGGCGATCAGGTCACGACCGATCCCGCGAAGCTCGCCAAGGTCAAGGTCACCGCTGAGGTGCTCGACGATCTCCGCGGCCCGAAGATCGTGATTCAGCGTTACAAGAACAAGACCGGTTACAAGAGCCGCCAGGGCCACCGTCAGGATTTGACCCGGATCAAGGTCACCGGCATCAAGTAACCCGAGCAATAGATTTCGTAAGGAGACAGGCAGATGGCACATAAGAAGGGCGCGAGCTCGACTCGCAACGGTCGCGACTCCAACGCGCAGCGTCTCGGCGTGAAGCGCTTCGGTGGTCAGCAGGTGAACGCAGGCGAGATCCTGGTTCGTCAGCGCGGCACCCACTTCCACCCGGGCGCCAACGTCGGCCGCGGCGGCGACGACACCCTGTTCGCTCTCGCAGCGGGCGCGGTAGAGTTCGGCGCGAAGGGCGGCCGCAAGGTCGTCAACGTGGTGGCTGCGGCGTAAGTCGGAGCTTTTCAGCAAGGGCGGGCTTCGGCTCGCCTTTTGCTGTTTTCTGGGGAAATCGTTCGTGCAATGAGAGGAGGCGCGTCGTGGTGACGTTCGTCGATCAGGTGCAAGTGCACCTGCAGGCAGGTCGCGGTGGTAACGGCTGCGTGTCGATCAAGCGCGAGAAGTTCAAACCTCTCGCGGGCCCGGACGGCGGGGACGGCGGTCACGGTGCCGACATCGTGCTGCTGGCCGATCCGCAGGTGACCACGCTGCTCGATTTCCATCGCCGGCCGCACCGCAGCGGTGAGAACGGCGGGTACGGCGCCGGCGGCTTTCGCGCTGGTACGAACGGCGAGGAGATGGTGCTCTCCGTGCCCGTCGGCACGGTCGTGAAGGACGACGCGGGTAAGGCACTCGCCGACCTCACCGAGCCCGGCACCCGCTTCGTGGCGGTGCAGGGTGGCATCGGCGGTCTCGGCAATTCCTCTCTCGCAAGCACGAAGCGCAAGGCTCCCGGCTTCGCATTGCTCGGCACCGAGGGCGCCTCCGGGTCGTTCACGCTCGAGCTCAAGACCATCGCCGATGTGGCGCTGGTGGGTTACCCGTCGGCCGGCAAATCGAGTCTCATCGCCGCACTGAGCGCGGCGAAGCCGAAGATCGCAGACTACCCGTTCACCACACTGCACCCGAACCTCGGGGTGGTGCAGGTCGACGATCACCGGTTCACGATCGCCGATGTTCCCGGGTTGATCGAAGGCGCGAGCGAGGGCAAAGGCCTCGGGCTCGACTTTCTGCGGCACGTGGAGCGGTGCAGCGCGCTCCTCCACGTGCTCGACTGCGCCACTCTCGAACCCGGCCGTGATCCACTCTCGGATCTCGAGATCATTCTCGCCGAGCTTGCGGCCTACCCGGTGCCCGAGGGACAGACGCCCCTGCTCGAGCGCCCGCAGCTCGTCGCCCTGAACAAAATCGATGTTCCCGAGGCCCGAGAGCTCGCGCAGTTCGTGCGGCCCGAGCTCGAGGCGCTCGGCTATCGGGTGTTCGACATCTCTACCGTTTCCCACGAGGGCCTGCGAGAGCTCGGATTCGCGCTCGCCGAGCTCGTCGAAGAAGCTCGTGAGCGGGAGAACGCGGAGGCGAACGAGTCGCCCCGAATCGTTCTGCGGCCTCGAGCGGTCAACGACGGCGGGTTCCGGGTCGTGCCCGAGGGCGGCAGCTACGGCACGATCTACCGGGTGCTGGGCTCGAAGCCCGAGCGCTGGGTCGAGCAGACCGACTTCGCGAACGACGAGGCCGTGGGGTACTTGGCCGACCGCCTGCAGAAGCTCGGGGTGGAGGATGCGCTGGTGAAGGCCGGAGCCGTCGCGGGCTCGACCGTGGTGATCGGTCCTGGCGCGGGCGTCGTCTTCGATTGGGAGCCGACCGTGACGAGCGCCGCCGAAGTGCAGATGGGCGCTCGGGGTACCGACCTGCGTGTCGACCAGACCGGGCGTCGCACCAACAAGGAGCGGCGTGACGAGTACCATGACCGCATGGATGCGAAGGCGGAGGCTCGTGCCGAGCTCGAGGAGGAGCGACGGGCCGGGATCTGGAAAGAGGAGTCCTGAGTATGGCTCGCACCGAATCCGACGCGGTACGTTTCGCGGGGAAGCGCGTCGTCGTGAAGGTCGGCTCATCGTCGGTCAGCGGCGACAATGCGAGCCAGATCCCCGCACTCGTCGATTCGCTCGCACGGTTGCACCGTGCCGGTTGCGAGGTCATTCTCGTCTCGAGCGGCGCGATCGCGACCGGTGTCCCGTTCCTGCGGCTGGAGGTGCGCCCCGATGACCTCGCGACGCAGCAGGCGGCGGCTGCGGTAGGGCAGAACATCCTGGTGAACCGCTACCAGCGCGCGCTGACCGTGCACGAGATCTTCGCCGGTCAGGTGCTTCTCACTGCGAACGACATGGAGAACGCGACGCACCGCGGCAACGCGAAGCGCGCGATCGAGCGCCTGCTC
>JBEBWI010000206.1:0-3481 GCA_040392345.1 Leucobacter soli
TCAACCAGCTCGGATACCGTGGCATCGACGCCGCCGAACTGCTCGGCACGAAGTGGGGCAAGACTTCCGCACAGATCCGCGACGACGTATCCAAGGGCGCGATCGACGGCCGGGAAGCGCTCGACGCGCTCGTCGGAGCGATGCAAGACCGATTCGGCGGTGCCGCAGACAACGTGAAGCAGCAGTGGTCCGGTGCGGTCGACCGCATCAAGGCCGCACAGCGCGACCTCGGAGCCCACCTGGCGGAGCCGTTCGTGTCCGCCGAGGGCGGTGGCATGGCGGTCACCTGGGGGAACCAGGTCGCCGACGTGCTACGCGCGATCGAGAAGCAGGCCGTGCCTGTGGTGTCGATCCTCACCCAGCGCTCGATGCCGTTCTTCGCGGGCATCACGCAGAGCCTCGACTCGGCGCGGATGTCGATCCAACGCTGGGACGCATCGAAGCTCGAGGGGTCTCTGGACCGGCTGGCTGGGCATGCTCCCGGGATTGCCGCCCTTGCCGGCGCAACGCTCGCGCTCGGCGCGCAGGTCGGCCCGCTCGGACAGGTCTTCAAGGTGCTCGGCATCTCGGCGAACCCCGTCCTCGCGGCATTCGTGGGTCTCGCCGCTGCGTCGCCCGAGGTGAGGGCAGCGCTCAGCGACCTCCTCGCAGCGGGTCAGCCTCTGCTCCCGATGCTCGGAGAACTTGCCACCGTGCTCTCGGGCACGATCAATGCCGCTCTGCCGGTGGTCGCTGGCGGCGTCGAGATCCTAACCGCGGTGCTCCGACCCGCGATCGGGCTCTTGACCAGCATCCCCGCTCCCGTGATCGCAGGTGCTGCCGCATTCCTCGCGCTGCACAAGGCGACTTCTGGACTGCAAGCACCCCTTACATCGGTCATGACGACGATGGGGCAGTCCGCGATGCTCCGAGCGTTCAACGCTGGGCTCTCGCCGACCTCGGCGCTTCTCGCGGGCGTGGGGGCGACTGCGAACGCTGCGAAGACCGGCGTGCTCAGTCTGGGCACTGCGCTGAAGACGGCGTTCCTCTCGAACCCGATCGGCATCGCGTTGACCGTGATCACGGCAGCGATCGGCATGTGGGCGGCCGCGAACGCTGCCGCGCAGCAGAAAGTCGAGGAGCACCGTTCCCGGGTGGCGTCGCTGAAGGGCACGCTCGATGAGACGACTGGGGCTGTTACTGACGCGACCCGCGCGCAGATCGAGCAGAACCTCGCGCAGGGCGATGCGGCCGAACTGCTGAAGCGGATCGGTGTCAGCCAGTCCGAGGCGGCGCGTGCGATCACGGAGGGCGGCGACGCCTACGATGCGCTCACGCAGAAGATCGAGGAGAACTCCGCGGTCCTCGTGAAGTCTGGCGGGCGGCAGGTCGCTCTGCATCAGGAGCGGGAGCTCGCGGTCGACGACAGCCGCAAGCTGACCGAGGCCATTGAGAACGAGCGGGCCGCTCAAGAGGAGGCCATCGAGGTCCAGCGCACCGCCATCATCGAGGAGCGTCGGCGGGCGGCGGCGATGACCGAGACCGAACGCAGCAACGCACGTCTGAACGATGCCCTCGGGATCGCAAGGGACGTGACGAAGGATGCCACGGAGCGGATCCGGGCGTTGAAGCAGGCGCTCGACGAGCTCAACGGTGGCACGAAGTCGCAGGCCGATCGCACCCGTGATCTGAATGCTTCGGTGCGAGATCTCGCTCAGGTATTCGCTGTGACCGACGAGCACGGAACCAAGCTGGCGGATTCGCTTGTGCTGGCCTCGGGGGAGATCGATACGACCACGGCAGCGGGCGATGCGCTTTACGGTGCTGTCAGCCAGCTCAACGATCGGATGATCGAGGCTGTGCTCGCCGCTGATGAGAGCGCCAAGGCGCAGGGGCGGCATGGTGCTTCGATCGAGGAGGCGACGGCCGCCGCCCAGCCCTACGTCGACCAGCTGATCGCGATCGCAACCGAGAGCGGGCTGTCACAAGAGAAGGTCGCGGCGCTGGTCAACACGATGCTCACGTCGCCGGAGATGATCTCGTTCATCGTCGACGACTCGGGCACGATCGATGCGGAGAAATTGCGCCTGCTTGATCTGGCGACTCAGATCCGGGATACCCCGAACGGCGAGTTTGAGGTGTCGAGCGACGACTTCCCCGGCCTGTACGAGGCGTTGAAGGCGCTCGGGGTCGACATCACGACTCTGCCGGAGGGCGTGGTGAAGGTCCGCAAGGATGACGGCACGTTCACCTCTGTGACCCAGGCGCTCGCCACGCTCACGGCTACCCGGGAAGTGGTCATCAACGCTCTCTACAAGGGCGGTAGGCCCGCCTCCATCTTCGATAACTTCGATGGTGGTCATTACACCGCCGCCGGGAAGCAGTTCTTCAACGGCGGGTTCGTGTCCGGCATCTACCAGGGCGTGATGGGCGGCATCCCGAAGATGGGTGTCGACGGAAGCCGTCACATTTTCGCGGAGAAGCATCTCGGCGTCGACTGGGAGACGTACATCTCGTCTCGGGCCCCGAAGGCGCGCTCGGCGGCCTTGCTGATGGAGACCGCGCAGCGGATCGGGTTCCCCGTGATCCCGCTCTCCGCGCTGCGTGGGGTCCGCGGCTTCGCAGACGGCGGCACCGTCGGCGGCAGCACGGGTTCTCTTCCAGCAATGGAGCGCGCGCTGCGCCCGCTCGAGATCAATATCTATGGGCACGCGGGAATGTCCGTCGATGACATCGCCGAGCGCGTGCGTGAAGTGGTGCGCGAGGAAGTAGAGGAGATGCTCTGATGCCTCACATCACGGTCGAACTGCCCGGGCTCACTCTCACGAACGAGCCCGGGCAGCGTGCCCCGTTCCTCAGGGATCTGCGGAACTGGTACGACGGCACCGAGACCCGGCGGAGCTCCGAGCAGCGTGAGACCGGATTCGGGCTCTACCGCGACGACGACCCCGAGGAGGCCGGCCGATACCCGATCGTGTACGGCCGCCTCCTCACCCGCCGGGTGGGCGATGAGTGGCCGCTGCGTGAGGCTGTGATGTCGCTCAAGAACCTGCCGACGTTCGAGATTGCAGTCACCGATGAGACCGGGCGATGGCGGGCCGAGGTCGCGATCTCCGGGAAGCCCGTATTCGATCTGCACGATGACGGGTGGGCGGATTTCGAGATCCCGCTTGAGGCGGCCGACCCCCGCAAGTACGGGCCGCTGATCACACAGACCGTCGGTCTCCCGTCGCCCGGGGTCGGCATGTCGGACCCGTTCACAGACCCCTTCGACGAAGGAGACCCGGGGAACCTCGGCCGCATCGTCTGCACGAATGAGGGTGGCGCTCCGACTTCGCCGAAGGTCACGATCTACGGCGGCGTGAGCGAGGGATTCGAGTTGCTCTGCATGGAGCACGCCCGGGTCGTCAGGGTTACGCGCCCGATCACGAACGGATCGCACGTGACGGTCGATATGGGGTCGGGTGAGGTGTGGATCGATGACCAGTCGATCCTCCCCGCC
>JBEBWI010000207.1:0-3464 GCA_040392345.1 Leucobacter soli
CGCGCGTCGAGGCGGCGCGCGCCCGGCACGGGGCCGATCACCGTGAGCGAGCGCACGCCCGCGCGGGTGAGCACGCTCTGCAGCTCAGCGGCGGCCTGGCTGTTCGCCACGAGGAACGCGAGCGTCGGCCCCGAACCCGAGACGATGCCTGCGAGCGCCCCGCGCGACTCCCCCAGCTCGAGCAGCTCGGTGAGTTCGGGGGCGAGGCGCAGCGCGGCGGCCTGCAGGTCGTTGTGCATCGAGTCGGCGAGGGTCTCGGCATCGCCGGCTCGCACCGCCTGCAGCACGGCGGTGTCGACGCTCACCTTCTCGGGCGCCGGGCGAAGGTCGCTCGCATGGTCGAGGCGGTGCTGGTCGAGGGTGCGATACACCACGGGTGTGCTGAGCCCGGAACTCGAGAAGCCGAGCACCCAGTGGAAGCTGCCCCGCGCGAGCGCCGGGCTGAGCTCGTCGCCGCGGCCGGTGCCGACAGCGGTACCGCCCTCGAGCGCGAAGGGCACATCGGCTCCCAATTGGGCGGCAAGCGGAAGCAACCCGTGCCGCCCGATCTTCGTGCCCCAGAGCTCGTCGCATGCGAGGAGGGTCGCCGCGGCGTCGGCCGACCCGCCGCCCATACCGCCGGCGATGGGGACCCGCTTGTGCACGGTGAGGCGCGCACCGCCCGCATACCCGGTGTGCGCGGCGAGCAGCCTCGCGGCGCGGATCGCCAGGTTCGAGTCGTCGGACTGCAGGCCGGAAGTATCGATCGGCCCGACGAAGCGCACCGAGAAATCGTCGGCCGGCTCCGCCGTCACGTCCTCGTAGAGCGATACCGCCTGATACAGCGATGCCACCTCGTGATAGCCGTCATCCTGCAGCGCCCCCACGCGGAAGAACACGTTGATCTTGCCGGGTGCGCGCACCGTCACCGAGCGCGTTTCCTCCATGCCTCCAAGGTAGTCGAATGCCATGGCGCCTCACACTGCCGGCATCGCTCGGGCGATCGCGATGAACGCATGAATGTCGAGCTGCTCGGCGCGCGCGGTCGCGTCGACGCCGGCCGCCGCCATGATCTCGGTGGCGGTATCGATCGGCCCGAGTACGGGCTGCAGCGCTTGCCGCAGCATCTTACGGCGCTGCGCGAACGCCGCGTTCACGAGCGAGAAGGTGCGCACCCGCTCATCCTCGGTGCCGAGCGGCGTGTCATGACGCCGGTAGGAGACGAGTACCGAGTCGACGTTCGGCACCGGCCAGAAGATGCGACGGCTCACCGTGCCGGCGATGCCCCAGTCGCCGTACCAGGCAGCCTTCGCGCTCGGTCCGCCGTACTCCTTCGATCCGGGCCCCGCGGCGATGCGGTAGCCGACTTCGGCCTGCACCATGACGAGACCGGCGCGCAGCTCGGGAATCAGCTCGAGCAGGTGCATGAGAATCGGCACCGACACGTTGTACGGCAGGTTCGCGACCAGCACCTCCGGCGCACCCGGCAACTCGGCCAGGTGGGCGGGGCCCAGCTCGAGCGCATCGCTGCGGATCACGCGGAACCGCGAGGAGGCATCCGGCTGCATCGCGGCGATCGTACCGGGCAGCTCCGCGGCGAGCCGGTGATCGATCTCGACGGCGGTCACATCGGCGCCCGCCTCAGTGATGCCGAGGGTCAGCGATCCGAGCCCCGGCCCGACCTCGATCACCCGATCGCCCGGCTGCGCCCCCGACAGCCGAACGATCTTGCGCACCGTGTTCGGGTCGATCACGAAGTTCTGCCCGAGCTTCTTCGTCGGGTTCACGCCGAGCCGTTCGGCGAGCTCGCGCACCTCCGCAGGGCCGAGGAGCTTGGTGCGAAGCATCGCTTCGCGCTCCGCATGCCCTTCGGCGGCCTCGCCCGAGCCCCCGTAACCAGTCATCGCCCGCCCGCTTCGTCTTCCGGCTCCCACGGCCCGTACACGCGCACCGTGTTCGTCGCAAGCCTCGCACACACTTCGTCGAGTGGATCGCCCAGCACTTCTGCGACCCGACGCACGGTGTGCGGCATGAGGTAGGGCGCGTTCGGCCTGCCGCGCCACGGCTCGGGGGTGAGGAACGGCGCGTCGGTCTCGACGAGCACCCGCGACGGGTCGGCCGCGGCGAGCGCATCGCGCAGCGCCGGGGCGTTCTTGAAGGTCATCGTGCCGGCGAAGGAGAGGTACCAGCCGTGATCCGCGCAGATGCGCGCCAGCCGCACGTCGCCCGAGAAGCAATGGAACACGGTGCGCTCGGGAGCGCCGACGCGCAGCAGCGTCTCGACGACCTCGTCGTGCGCGTCGCGGTCGTGAATCTGCAGGGCGAGCCCGTTCGCCTTCGCGATCTCGATGTGCGCCTCGAACGACTCGTACTGCGCTTCGCGCCCGTCTGCGCCGGTGCGGAAGAAGTCGAGCCCGGTCTCGCCGATGGCGCGCACGCGCGGCTGGGCGGCGAGCCGCGCGATCTCGCTGAGGTGCTCGCTCAGCAGGCCGCGCTCGAGCAGGCGCGGCGCCTCGTTCGGGTGCAGCGCCACGGCGGCGAGCACGCGCGGGTCGCTCGCCGCGAGCTGTGCGCCCCAGCGGCTCGTCTCGAGATCGGTGCCGACCTGCACCACCCCGCGCACGCCGACGGCTGCCGCGCGGTCGAGCGAGTCGAGAGGGTCGAGCTGATCCACCCCGTCTTCGAACTCGAGATGGGTGTGGTTGTCGTAGACGGCGATGGGCAGCGGCTCGGGTGCGGCGGGCCGCGTCAAGTCGCGGCTGCCGCCGTTGGCCGCAGCATCGTGCGCGCGCTTGCGCAGCCCCCCGGCCGGCGGCTGCGCCGCGCCCGACGTCTCAGACCCGGCCGTCATTTGCTCTCGTCGGTCTCGATGCGCGGGAAGAGCGGCTCGAGCGGCTGCTGCTGCGTGCCCGCGGGCAGGCGCCCCCAGCGGCCGGCCTCGCGCAGCGGCTGCTCGGTGAGCGCGCCCAGCGCGAGCTCGGCGCCCAGCGCGACCCAGAGCTTCTGCGTCGCGTTCGGAATCACCGGCGCGAGTGCCTCCGCGAGCACGCGCAGCCCCTCGGTCACGGTGGCGAGCACGGTCGCGAGACGCTCCCGCTTCGACTCGTCCTTCGCGAGCACCCACGGCTCCTGCTCGGTGATGTACCCGTTCAGCGCATCGACGAGACGCCAGATCTCGGCGATGGCCTCGTGGATCGCGAACGCCTCGATACGCTCATCGGCCCGGGCGACCACCGCGGCTGCGAGCTCGCGAACCGCGGCGTCGGCCGGGGTCTCCTCACCCGTCTCCGGCATGACCCCGCCGAAGTACTTCTGGTTCATCGCGAGCGCACGACTCGCGAGGTTGCCGAAGCCGTTGGCGAGCTCGGCCTGATAGCGAGCCGACAGGTCTTCCCAACTGAATGAACCGTCGTGCCCGAAGGAGATCGCGCGCATGAAGTAGTAGCGGAACGCGTCGCTGCCGAAGGTGTCGGTGATCTCGTTCG
>JBEBWI010000208.1:0-3402 GCA_040392345.1 Leucobacter soli
GAGTACCGCTAGCGGATCCGCGCCACGCCAAGTCCTCACCCCAGGCCCACGATTCACGAGCAGAGCCTCATAACAGAGCCTCATAAGCATTCACCAGCAGAGAGCGAGCACACCGTGGCCAGAGCCGCAATCATCGCCCCAGTCCGCACCGCCGTCGGCGCCTACGGCAAGTCGCTGCGCGATGTGCCCGTCGAGCATCTCGGCGCCACCGTCGTGCGCGCCGTCGTCGAGCGCTCGGGCATCGACCCCGAGCGCATCGAAGACGTGGTCTTCGCCCAATCGTACGCGTCGAGCGAGACGCCCTGCGTGGGCAGATGGGTCGGCCTGCAGGCGGGCCTCCCGATCCACGTCGCCGGCATGCAGCTCGACCGCCGTTGCGGCAGCGGGGTGCAGGCCATCGCGACCGCCGCGATGATGGTGCAGACGGGTGCCGCCGACGCGGTGATCGCGGGCGGCGTCGAGAGCATGAGCCGCATCGAGTACTACACGACAGATCTGCGCTGGGGCTCGCGCGCCGGCAACGTCACGATGTACGACCGCCTCGACCGCGGCCGAGAACGCTCGCAGCCGACTGAGCGCTTCGGCTACATCTCGGGCATGATCGAGACGGCCGAGAACGTGGCGAACCGCTACGGCATCACCCGCGAGGAGGCGGACCTCTTCGCCCTCGGCAGCCAGCAGAAGGCCGCCGCGGCATGGGAACGCGGGGCGTTCGCCGACGAGGTGGTACCGGTGTCGGTGCCCCAGCGCAAGGGCGACCCGCTGGTCTTCGACCGTGACGAGGGCGTGCGCCCCGACACCACGCTCGAGGCGCTCGCCGGCCTGCGCCCGCTCATGCAGGGCGGCATCACGACAGCCGGCAACGCGAGCCAGCAGAACGATGCGGCCGCAGCATGCCTGATCGTCTCGGAGGACCGGCTCGACGAGTACGGCGTGGAGCCGATCGCCTTTCTCGAGGGGTGGACCGCGGTGGGCTGCGAGCCCGCCGAAATGGGCCTCGGCCCCGTGCCCGCGGTGGAGAAGCTGTTCCGCCGCACCGGCCGCGGCTGGAACGACATCGACCTGGTCGAGCTGAACGAGGCGTTCGCGGCGCAGGCGCTCGGCGTGCTGCGCGGCTGGGACTGGGACGACCGCGAACGGCTCAACGTCAACGGATCGGGCATCTCGCTCGGGCACCCCGTGGGCGCCACGGGCGTGCGCATCATGACCACCATGCTGCACGAGCTGCACCGCCGCGGCGGCGGGCGCGGGCTCGAGACCATGTGCATCGGCGGCGGCCAGGGGATGGCCGCGCTCTTCGAGGTGGTGTGAGCATGGCCGGCACCACACGCATCGCGAACACCGCGCACCCCCGCCGCGCCCCCCTCGCAGGCGTGCGCATCGTCGAGATCTCGGCGTTCGTCGCGGCCCCGCTCGGCGGCATGACCCTCGCTCAGCTCGGCGCCGAGGTGATCCGCATCGACCCGCTCGGCGGCAATATCGACCACACCCGCTGGCCGGTGACCGCCGACGGCAACAGCATCTACTGGGCGAGCCTCAACAAGGGCAAGCGCTCGGTCGCCCTCGACCTGAAGAGCGAAGAGGGCCGGCGCATCGCGACCGAGCTCATCGCGCAGGCCGGCACAGTCATCACGAACCTCCCGGCGCGCGGCTGGCTGAGCTACGAGAACCTCTCGCAGCACCGCTCAGATCTCGTCATGCTGCGCCTCACCGGCAACCGGGACGGCTCCCCCGCGGTCGACTACACGGTGAACGCGTCGAGCGGGTTCCCCGCCGTCACCGGCTTCGACGAGACGCCGACGAACAACGCGCTGCCGGCATGGGACGTGGCAGCGGGCCTCTACATCGCGACGGGCGTGCTCGGGGCCGAGCTCGAGCGCCGCAGCTCGGGCGAGGGCCAGGAGATCGGCATCGCCCTCTCCGACGTGATGCTCGCGACGGTCGGCAACCTCGGCTACATCGCCGAGGTTCAGACGAACGGTTCGACTCGGGGCCCGCTCGGCAACGCCATCTACGGCGCCTACGGGCAGAGCTTCTCCACAGTGGATCGGCGAGCAGTCATGGTCGTCGCGATCTCGAATCGCCAGTGGCGGTCGCTCGGCGAGGCCACCGGCCTCAGCGAGAGGCTCGCGATGATCGGCCCCATGCTCGACGTCGACCTGAACACCGAGGGCGGCCGGTACGAGGCGCGCGAGGCGATCGACGCGGTGCTGCGCCCGTGGTTCGCGGCGCGCACCGCCGAGGAGGCGACGCGGCTGCTCGCCGAGGCCGGAGTGCTGCAGGGCGTCTTCCGCACCTTCGAGCAGCTCGTGCACGAAGATCCGCGATGCACGACGGAGAACCCCCTCTTCACCGAGATCGATCAGCCGGGGGTGGGCCGCGTGCTCGCCCCGACCCTGCCGCTCGCCTTCGGCGCGACCCCGGCCGCCCCGGCCGTGCCGGCGCCGCTGCTCGGCGAGCACACCGACGAGGTGCTCGCCGAAGTGCTCGGCACGAGCGCCGAAGCCCTCATGGATCTGCGCGCACGCGGCGTGCTGAGCCGCTGACCCGAGCACACGCACACGCACACGCACACCACGGTTTAGCACCGCACAGTCAAGGAGAAAACAGATGAGTCTGCTCGAAGGCCGCACCGCGGTCGTGACCGGTTCGGCCCAGGGCATCGGCTACGCGATCGCGGAGACGTTCGCAGCCGCCGGCGCCAATCTCGTGATCGCCGACATCGACGGCGATGCGGCTGCGGAGGCCGCGACCCGTCTCGGCATCGGCGGGCGGGCGATCGGCGTGGCGTGCGATGTGACCTCGGGCGACGACGTCACATCGCTGACGCGCGCCGCGGTTGAGCGCTTCGGCTCCCTCGACGTCTTCGTGAACAACGCCGGTATCACCCGCGACGCGACGATGCGCAAGATGACCGAGGAGATGTTCGACCAGGTCATCGCCGTGCACTTGCGCGGCAGCTGGCTCGGCACCCGCGCCGCGGCAGACGTGATGCGCGAGCAGCCGGGCGGCGGTTCGATCGTCAACATCTCGTCGATCTCGGGCAAGGTCGGCCTGCTCGGCCAGACGAACTACAGCGCGGCGAAGGCCGGCATGGTGGGCCTCACCAAGGCGGCGGCGAAAGAGGTCGGTTTCGCGAATGTGCGCGTCAACGCCGTGCAGCCGGGCCTGATCCGCACCCCCATGACCGAGGGCATGCGCGAGGACATCAAGGAGGCGCGCCTGAAAGAGATCGCCCTCGGCCGCATGGGCGAGGCCGCCGAGATCGCGCAGGCCGTGCTCTTCCTCGCGAGCGACATGTCGAGCTACGTGACCGGTGCGGTACTCGAGGTCACCGGCGGGCGGCACATGTAGAGCGGCCGTGCACAGAGTCAGGGGGTGGATCGCCGCGATCCACCCCCT
>JBEBWI010000209.1:0-3385 GCA_040392345.1 Leucobacter soli
AAGGACGTGATCGAGCAACTCCTCGGGTGCTTCCTCCGGGATGTAGTGGCCGCAGGGCAGCGCCATACCCTTTACGCCGGGATTCCAGCGGCGCCACTCGGCCAGAGGGTCGAAGCACCGTTCGATCACGCCATCGCGTCCCCACAATGCCAGGAAGGGACATTGGATCTGCTTGCCCGCGGCAAGATCGGCCTGATCGTGTTCGAGGTCGATACCTACCGAGGCACGGTAGTCCTCGCAGATGCCATGTGCGGTTGCCGGATCGGACAGGCAACGCAGATAGGCAGCATAGGCCTCCGGCGCGAAAGGCTTCAGGCCGGCACTGCGGGCTCCCATGGTCTGCTTCAGGTAGAGATCCGGGTCGGCCCGGATCAACGTCTCTGGGAAAGGCGACGGTCGCACGAGGAAGAACCAGTGCCAGTAGGCGTGCGCGAATTCGAATGAGGTCTGCTGGTACATCGCCAGCGTGGGTGCCACATCCAGCGTGACCAGGCGGGATACCACATCTGGATGATCCAGCGCCATCCGCGCCGCGACCCGACCACCCCGGTCATGACCGATCACCGCGAACGTCGGCAGGCCCAGCGCCTGCATTAATCGCACTTGGTCCAAGGCCATCCGACGCTTGGCATAGTTGGCGTGGTCTGGCTCGCCTGGCGGTTTCCCGCTGTCGCCATAGCCGCGCAGGTCCGCAACGACAACCGTGAATTGCCGCGCCAGCGTCGGAGCCACCTTGTGCCAGATCGCGTGTGTCTGAGGGTGTCCATGCAGCAGAAGCAGCGCCGGCCCGGTGCCGGCCATCAACGCATGAATCTTGATGCCATCGACCGTGGCGGATACGTCGGAAAAGCCTTCGAACATCCCTTGCCTCCATGTTCCGACGGCCATTCTATTCCTGCATCAGAACGGCGTTATTGAATTATATTTATTCAATTCATAACTTATAAGAACGAATTGGAGCATCATGTCCGAGTTCTCCGACATCCGCCTTTTCACCCTAGTGGCGCGCCATCGCAGCTTGGCTGCGGCCGCGCGCGAACTTGGCGTCACCCCGCCAGCGGTCAGCAAGCGCCTGGCGCATTTGGAAAAGCGGCTCGGCGTGCGCCTGACCCATCGCACGACACGACGCCTGACACTCACGCCGGAGGGCGAACGCTACCTGGCCGAGGGATCACGCCTGCTCGGGGAATTGCAGGAACTTGAGCAAGTGCTGATCCGCGGCCATGCCGAACCGGCCGGACTGCTCCGTGTCAATGCCTCATACGGTTTCGGTCGTGCGCGGGTGGCACCGGCCATTTCGGCGTTCGTTGCCCGCTATCCCGCCATACGGGTGCAACTGCAATTGACCGACCAGCCCTTGAACCTGCGCGAACACGGTTATGACATCGGCATCCGCTTCGGCGATCCCCCCAGCACCCGGATCAATGCAAGGTTGTTGCTGCGCAATCACCGTCTTTTATGCGCTTCGCCGGCCTATGTTGCCCAGAACGGTAAGCCGAACGTTCCGCACGACTTGGTGCGTCACGCCTGCTTGATCGTTCGGGAAAACGATGCGGCCTACGGCGCTTGGCATTTCCGCCGCGGAAAGTCCACCGAGACGGTCAAAGTCGACAATGTGCTATCGAGCAACGATGGCAACGCCGTGCTGCGCTGGACGCTGGACGGCCATGGCATCGCCATCCGCTCAGCATGGGAAATCGCACCCTACCTGGCCCGGGGCGAACTGATTCCATTGCTGGGGGATTGGAAGCTACCCAACGCCGACATCTACGCGACCTACCTGGAACGCAGCGAGGTGTCGTCCGCCAAAGTGCGCGCGTTTCTTGACTTCACGGCAAAATACTTGGCGACGAGTTGAAACGCCATCAAAAGGCAGCAATAAGCATTTCCAGGGGAGGAGTCATCGTGACGCCAAAGGCGATCACGCACTCGAGAGGCCGATGCCAGGCGGATCACACATCGGCACTGTTGCAATGCCCCATCAACAACGCCGATTCCACCATCCCCGGCAGCAGACTGCGCTGGGCGAGATCGCGCTTGAGCCCTCGCCGAGGTTGCGCCGCCAGAGTCCAGCAACAGCCGCGGCAGCGGACTTCAGTGCTTCATTTGTGATGCGCACAATCTCGTTGACGAACCTCATCCCGGCGCGCTTGGTCACGCATGAATGCAACCCAGCGGTCGGAGGCGAATGAGGTGTCGCTGGGGAGTGCAAACGATCACATGGCTTGACCGGCAGGTGCGACGGCGATGCAGTTGACATCGCCATTGCTACGGAATAGCATTCTAACTAACGATCGTTAGGTATTCTCGGATCGTTATCGGTTGTTGACCGATACGAATTCACCACATGGAGAGTTCTCGAATGAGTGCGGTTGCAGGACCAGTCGATGGTGAGGCGGGATTTCCGCTGAAGATCTACGACTTCCCTCGGGGCCCTTACCCGACGCGTGTCCGGATCGCCCTAGCAGAAAAAAACCTCCAGTCACGCGTGGAGTTCGTGATGGTTGATCTCCGCAAGGGGGAGCACAAGGATCCCAGGTTCATCTCGGATAAAAACTACTCCGGAACGGTTCCGGTGCTTGAGCTTGCGGATGGAACGTGCATTGCCGAGTGCACCGCCATCACGGAGTATCTCGATGCGCTTGTCGGCGGTCCGGTTTTGACGGGCTCCACAGCGTTCGAGAGGGGAATGATTCACATGATGAGCAAGCGCGCCGAACTGGAGCTGCTTGACGCCATCAGTGTTTACTTCCACCATGGAACGCCGGGTTTGGGGTCACTGGTGGAGCAATACCAGAACAGGGAATGGGGACTCAGGCAGCGCGACAAGGCCTTGCGAGGCATGCATTATTTCGACGATGTGCTTCGCAAGCGAGCTTATGTTGCCGGCGACGCGTTCTCCATGGCCGACATTACGGTCATCGCCGGACTGATATTCGCTGATATCGTCGACTTGGCGGTACCCGCCGAATGCACGGCGCTCTTGGCATGGTACGAAAGGATGAAAATGCGCCCCAGCGTAAAGAGCCAACCCGCATTTGCTCGCAGGTAGGCCGTTCGACGTACTCGTAACCAGACGGTCGCAAGACAAGATACCGCAGTGGAGCGTCATTACACAAGTCGAGGGCGACAGCCGTGGAGAGTCAGAGAAACACGAACTCCAGTGACAAGATCTTGTCCATTGCAACACGAATCGCCCAGGCGCACGGTTACGGTGGCTTGAGCGTTCGCCGCTTGGCCGAAGAAGTCGGTGTCAAACCTGCAAGTCTTTACCATCATTTCCCGAGCAAGGCGGCTCTCGCTGCTGCAGTTGCCAGGCGATACTGGGAAAATTCGTCGACGCAATTGGAAGAACTGTTGAATCGGCTTCCGGACCCCACAGATT
>JBEBWI010000210.1:0-3363 GCA_040392345.1 Leucobacter soli
GCCGTCTCCCTCCGCCGGCGAGGGCGCCGGCGAGTAGACGCGCAGCGGCACGTCGCCCGCAGCGGTGTGCGCGACCCGATCCTCGATCGACTGCACGGCGGGCTGCCGCTCGTCGAGCGGCGGCACGTGCGCCTCGCCGTTCGCGCGCCAGGCGTCGACGTCGGGGGGCGTGGCGTCGGAGGGCGGCAGGGTGGCCAGGAACCCGGCGATCACGGGATGCAGCGTCATGGCTCAGCCCTTCGTCGTCGCGCCGAGCTCGCCCGGCTTCTGGCCGGGGAACACGCTCTGCAGCTCTTCGTCCGACCAGCCGTTGCGCGAGAGGCGCTGCAGCTCGTCGGTCATCGGCTTGCGCACCGCCTGGTACTGCGCCAGCGCCTCCTTCACCGAGCCGGCCGAGGCGAGGATGTCGGCGAGCGCGCCGGCGTCGAGGATCGCGGAGTTGGCCCCCTGGCCCTGATGGTGGCACATGGCGTGGGCGGCGTCGCCGACCAGTGCGACGGAGTCGGAATGCCAGGTGTCGACGGGGTCGATGTCGTAGACGGCGCGCACGTTCACCTTCGTCATGTCGAGATCCCGGGTGGTGGCGACGATCCGCTCGTCGAAGCCCTCGACGGTGGCGAGCAGCTTCTCCTTGGTCGCCTCCGGGTTCGGCGTGGGATCCGGATCGAGCGCGGTCACGTCGAACGAGACCTGGCCCCGGTGCTGGAGGGGCAGGAGGTAGACCTTGGTGCCGTGGCCGATGTACATGCGCAGGTTGTCGTCGAAGGGCAGCCCGTGGGTGTCGGCGACGTCGATGACGGCGCGGTAGGCGTGCTCGCCCGCGAACACGGGCTGCTGCTCGCTGAAGAGCCGGTTCCGCACCTGCGAGCGGATGCCGTCGGCTCCGATGATGAGGTCCGCCGTCACCGAGACGCCGTTCTCGAAGGTCGCCGTGGCGCTGTCGCCGTGGTCGACGATGTCGACCAGCCGGTGGCCGGTCCTGACCATGCCCTCGGGCAGCACCCCGATGAGCGCGTCGAGGAAGTCGCCGCGGTGCACGAAGCGCGTGGTCTGGCCGTAGGCCTCCTTCTCGGGCCACTCCTCGACGGCGATCGGGCCGCCCGTGGGGGTGAGGATCTCGAAGCGGTCGCTGGGCGACGTCACCGCCTCGATCGCATCGAGGATCCCCCAGCGCTTGAACTGGTCGACCGACGAGGGGCGCAGGCCGATGCCGGCTCCGACCTCGCGCAGCTCCTGAGCCTGCTCGTAGACGGTGACGTTGGCGCCCAGGTTGCTGAGCGCCTTCGCGGTCGAGGCGCCCGCGTACCCGGCGCCGATGATCGCCACGTTGAGATTCTTCATGTCCATGTTCGATACGTCCTTGGATTGGGTCTGGTTCGAGGGGGAGGATCGCGGCGCGCCGCGGCCTACCGCGTGAGGGTGAGGAAGTCTGCCGGGTTCTTCACGAAGATCTGCTCGATCGTCGCGTCGTCGACCCCGTTCGCCCGCAGGTCGGGGATGAGCTGCTCGTAGATGTAGTTGATGGTGTGGCCCTTCACGCCGGGCCAGCCGAGGGGGCTGCAGTTGGCGTCGGCCGAGGCGAGCAGCTGCCCGGCGCGACCCGCGCGCACGTGCCCCAGGAAGTGCTCGAGGCGCTCCTGCCGGTGCCTGCCCCAGAAGGGCGGGTCGGGCAGCTCGAGGTCGTAGCCGAAGGTGTCGAAGCCGAGCCGGCCTCCCTCCGCGAGGATCGCCTCCTCGTTCACCTTGCCCTGGCTCACGCCGTCGTCGACGTGCCCGAACATGACGCGGTCGAGCGGCAGTCCCTCCTCGCGGAACACCGTGAGCGCCGGCTCCACGTCGACCGCGAGGTGGGTGAAGATGGGCACCCCGGTCTCGAGCGCGGCACGGGCCGCGGCGCGGTAGATGCGGAGGTCGAGATCCTTCATCCTGAACCCGCGGCTCACTCCGACCTTGATGATGCCCGCCTTGGCGCACGTGCCGGTGATGCCGACCGTGATCTCGTGCACGAACTGGCGGTGCAGGTAGTCGACGCTCGCATCGGCGAAGTGCTTGAGCGCCGTGTCGCCGCCGACGAAGCCGGTCGCCGCGACGATGTGCACGCCGGTCTTCTCGGAGAGCGACTGGTAGTAGGGGATGTCGCGCCCGTTGCAGATGCCGGTGGCGTCGACGAAGGTGCCGCCGCCGTACTCGTGGAACGCGCGCAGCTTCGGCACGGTCTCCTCGTAGCGCTGCTCGGGGCTCTTCCACCATCGGGTGTCGAGTTCGGATCCCGGCATCCCGTAGCCGATGTGCTCGTGCACGGCGACGAGGCCCAGCTGTTCGGCGGCTATCGGGCCCAGAACGGTGTTGACGCGCCCCATGTCAGACCTCCTTCACGGCCAGCAGCGCGGCCGGGTTCGCGGTGAGCATGTGCCGCACGTCGGAGTCGGAGACCCCGCGCGACGCGAGAAGCGGCCCGAAGCCGACGAGCACCGATTCGTAGGCGCGGGCGTCGTCGGGCTGCCCCTTCGCCACGCCGATCGCGCCGGCCGAGAGGAGCACCCGGTCGCGGTGACCCGCGGCGACGAGCTCTGCGACCAGCTCGGCCCGCTCGTCGTCGTTCAGGCGGTCGGAGTCGGGGGATCCGACGCGGTCGATGAGCACGAAGGATCCGCGCTCCGCGATCGCGGCGGCCGAGGGTGCGGCCTCGCGGCGGTCGAGGCCGCCGACGGCGACGCGGGCGGGGTCGATGCCCTCGGCGAGGAGGAGCTCGAGCTCTGCGACGGGATCGGCGCCGGGCTGGAAGGCGACCGCGACCCCCGTCGAGGCGCCCGCGCGGGCCGCGCCCCGGTAGAGGCTCTCGTCGGTCGGGGTGAGCCCGCCGCGCGTGCCGGTGGTGACGATGAGGCCGGCCTGGCCGCGGCGCTCGCGCCGCTTCACCACCATGCCCTCGGTCGTCTCTGCTGCGAAGAGCTCGGCGAAGCGCTCGGCGGGCCACGGGGTCGGCGGGTTGGTCTGCGGGGTGAGGAAGTAGCCGCCGAGGTTCTCCTCCGGCCCCATGCCCGTCGAGGCGACGATGTGGACGCCGGTCGACGCGGAGAGCGCCTCGAGCATGGGCACGTCCCGGCCGTGGAACATGCCGGTCGCATCGACGATCGTGCCGCCGCCGGCCGAGCGGAACGCGCGGAGCCTCGCCGCCAGCGTCTCGAAGATCTCGGCTCGGTCGATCACGATGTCGTACGCGTACTCGGCTCCGGGCACCACCGAGAGCAGCGCCTCGTGCACGGCGACGACGCCGAGGTCGTCGGCCGGGACCGGGCCGAGCACCGTGCGGACGACGGGGCCGTGGCCGCTGTTCTGCGGTGCGGGCGCAGGCGCGGATGC
>JBEBWI010000211.1:0-3360 GCA_040392345.1 Leucobacter soli
CAGGCCGGTTCGGATAGGCGACCGGAGCCCCGTGAACGGGACGGGGATATATCGCGCGCGCTAGGCTGAGTGCATGAGTTCAGTGTGGATCGACGACAGTACGGTGCGCTGGGCAGTCGGGGGTCAGCCCGCGACCGCCCAGGAGGCAATCGAGGCCCTGGCGAGCAGGCCGCTGCTCGTGCTGATGCACGGCTACGGCTCGTTCGAAGGAGACCTCATCGAGCTCGCGCCGCAGCTCCCCGAGGAGTTCGTGTGCGCCTCGCCCCGAGCCCCGTTGGTGGCTCCGCCGCCCGTGGTGAACGGATTCGCCTGGTTCCCGATCCCGTTCGGACCCGACGGCCTGCCGGTGCGCACGGCTCCCGACGCAGAGTTCGCCGGGAGCGCCCCGCACGCGGCCGCGGCGGCGATGCTGGCCTGGATCGATGCCCTCGACGAGCGCGTCGCCGGGGGCATCGGCACGATCGCACTCATGGGATTCTCGCAGGGCGGTGTCATGGTCACGTCGATGCTGCGACTGCGGCCGCAACGGTTCAGCTGCGGAGTCAACTGCTCGGGCTTCGTCGCACCCGGCGCCTTCGCCGGCGATGCCGTCCTCTCCGAGGCGCGGCCGCCGCTGTTCTGGGGCCGCGACGAGGCGGACCCGATCATCAGCGCCGACCGCATCGCCACCACCGCCGAGTGGGCCCCCGCTCACACCGCGCTCGAGGCACGGCTGTACACGGGAATCGAGCACGGCATCGGCCTCGACGAACTCGCAGACATCTCGACGTTCCTGACCCGGCACGCGCTTGCAGAGGGGTCGAGTTGAGTTCGCACACCGCGTCCCCGGAAGAGACGCGACCGCGAGCCGGGGCGAACAAGACCCAGCAGGTCTACGACTACGTCATGGAGCGCATCGTCGACGGCACCTTCGCCGGCGGCGACTCGCTCAACATCGGCGCGCTCGCGGAGGAGATCGGGGTCAGCCTCATCCCCACGAGGGAGGGCCTGCGCCTGCTCGAATCCGAAGGGCTCATCGAGTTCCTGTTCCACCGCGGGGTGCGCGTACGCGAACTCACCACGGCCGAGTACCGCGACATCATGCAGACCGAGGCGGTGCTCGAGGGCCTCGCCGTCGGCCTGTCCGCCCCCCTGCTCACCCGGGCGGATCTGGCCCGCGCGCGCGAGGTGAACGCCCGCATGGACGAGGCCTACCGCGCCGGCGACTTCCACGCGTACAACCAGGGCAGCCTCGAGTTTCACGGCATTCTGCGCGCCCCCTGCCCCAACCGCCATCTGCGCGACCAGCTCGACCGAGGGCAGTCGCGGGTCGCCGCGGTGCGCGCCTCGGTGGTCGGGTATCGTGGCGCGGTGGCGGAGCGGCTGAGCGAGGAGCACGAGCACATTCTCGACCGCATCGCCGCCGGCGCACCCGCCTCCGAGATCGAGGCGCTCATGCGCGCCCACCGCGAGGGCACGATCGCGCACGACTCGCAGAACCTGTTGCGCGGGGCGAGTCCGAGCCCCGCGCAGGCCTCCGCGGGTGCCGAAGGCACCGATCCACTGCAGCACGCATCTGCGGGAGGGCAGCCATGACGCGCGTGGCGCTGGTGCAGATCGCGAGCCCCGACGACGAGACGCAGACCGAACGCATCGCCCGCGTGGAAGCGCTGCTGCTCGCACAGGCGGGCCGCGGCATCGAGCTGTTCGCATTACCAGAGCTGTGGAGCGCCGGCTACTTCGCATTCGAGCGCTACGGCGAGCTCGCCGAGCCGCTCGACGGGCCGACCATCGCGATGTGCCGCCGGGTCGCCGCGCAGCTCGGCGCGTGGGTGCACGCCGGCAGCTTCGTCGAACGCGACGAGACCGGGCGACTGCACAACACGGCGGTACTCGTCGACGGCGACGGAAACATCGCGCAGACCTACCGCAAGATCCACGTGTTCGGCTACCGATCGCTCGAGGCCCAACTGCTCTCCCCCGGCACCGCGCTCAGCGTGACCCCGAGCCCGCTCGGTCCGCTCGGCAGCACCACCTGCTACGACCTGCGCTTTCCGGGGCTGTGGCTCGAGCTGGGCGCGCGCGGCGCCGAGACCGTCGTCGTGCCCGCCGCGTGGCCGGCAGCCCGGCGCGAGCACTGGAAGCTGCTGACGCAGGCGCGCGCCGTCGAGCACCAGATCTGGGTGCTCGCGGTGAACGCGTGCGGCGCCCAGGGCGGGGTCGAGCTGGGCGGCAGCAGCCGCGTCGTCGACCCGTGGGGCCGCGTTGTCGCCGAATGCTCGGCCACCGAAGAGGAGCTCGCGGTGCTCGACCTCGACCCGGGGGTCGTCGCGCAGGTGCGCGCCGAGTTCCCCGTGATCGGCGACCGGCTGAGCGAGGCCGAGTACCGCGCCCTGGGTTGACAGCCGGGGCGGGGCGGATGAGCGGAGGCGGAGGCGATCCGCTCGGGAAGGCCGCCCGCCCAGCCACGGGTCTTGCCCGCCCCGATGCCGCGGCTAACGGCTGTTCGGGCGCAGCGTCACCGACCCTGCCGAGACCTCGATGTCGACGCGGTAGCGAGAGCTCGAGTCGGTGCGCAGCTCGCTGTCAACGGAACCGGCCGATCGGCTGAGGCGCACGTCGTAGGCGACATCGGGCAGCCGTACCACCGCGTCGCCCGCACTCACGCTGCCCACGACCGACCTGGGGGCCGATCCACTGAGATCTGCGTTGAAACGACCCGCCGAGACCTCGAAATCGAGCTCTGACACGTCGGCGAGATCGATCGTGGCCTCACCCGCGCTCACGCTCGCGGAGACCGACTCAGCCGTGCCCTCGATCACGGCGCCGCCGGCCGAAACATCGAGATCGACCTCGCCGAAGTCGCCCTCGGCGCGCAGCGAACCGGCCGACAGATCGAAATCGGCGTCGAGCAGCCCGGTGCTCAACGAAACGGGCAGGGTGAGCACGACCTGCTGCTGCTCGCGCAGGCCGAAGAAGTTCCAGTCGAAGAGCGTGTCGCGGCTCTTCGCCTTCAGCGTGTCGCCATCGCGCTCGAACTCCCACTTGCGGTCGCCGCCCGTCACCTCGAGAGAGGCGACCTCGCCGTCTCCGGTCGACGCCTCGGCCGAGAACCGCAGCTCGAACTCGGCGCCGGAGATGTCGATGTCGAGATCCGTCACCCCGTCGACCTGCGCCGAGTACTGCTGATCTGCGCCGTTCGATGAGCGCAGCACCGCCGAGACGCCCGCGACGCCGGCCGTGACCACACCGCCCAGCAGCACGACGCCGCCGATGACCGCGGTCACGATGAGCGGCGCTCGCGAGCGGCCGGGGGTCTGAGCCTGGGCGCTCTGGGGCCGGGAATGAGGCGCCGAGTATTGGTCATGAGGCTGCTGAGGC
>JBEBWI010000212.1:0-3327 GCA_040392345.1 Leucobacter soli
CCGCGAGCACAGACAAGAAATTGTCTGTGCCCCTATCGCGGCGTGCATCTGCCAATTCCGCCAATCCGGCCAATGTTCACTTTTTACCAGACAGCCGCGGCGCACTCAAAACCAAGATTTTGAGCGACCCGAGGCCGAGACGGCCTCGGCACACCGCGAGCACAGACAAGAAATTGTCTGTGCCCCTATCGCGGCGTGCATCTGCCAACTCCATGGGTCCGGCATGAGATCCCACCATCAGTGGGAAATCACTCGTGCAACACTACCGTACTCAGAGCGGCACGGAGCCCCGTCCGATGGCGTGCGCCCGCGGTGCCGCCTCGGGAAGCAACCCGTTGGCCTCGCCCATGCGGTGGATACGGAGCGTGTTCGTCGTGCCGACGATACCGGGAGGAGAACCTGCGATGATCAGCACTTTCTCGCCGACCTCGACCCGGTCGGCTTCCAGCAGCACCTTGTCGACCTGAGCGAACATCTCGTCGGTCGAATTCACCCGGGGCACCTCGTAGCTGCGCGCGCCCCAGGTCAGTTCCATCCGGCGGCGAATCGAACGGCTCGGCGTGAACCCGATGATCGGGATCGGCTTGCGCAGGCGCGACATACGGCGAACCGTGTCGCCCGACTCGGTGAACACGCAGATATAGCGGGCGCCGATGAACTCGGCGACCTCCGCCGCCGCGAGCGTCAGCGCACCGCCCTGCGAACGAGGGCTCGTACCGAGCGGATCGATGCGGTCGAGCGCGTGATCCTCAGTCGCCTCGATGATGCGCGCCATCGTCGCGACGGCCTCGACGGGGTATGCCCCGATGCTCGTCTCTCCCGACAGCATCACCGCGTCGGCGCCGTCGAGCACCGCGTTCGCGCAGTCGGAGGCCTCGGCGCGCGTGGGCCGCGGGTTCTCGATCATCGATTCGAGTACCTGAGTGGCCACGATCACCGGCTTCGCGTTGCGCCGCGCCAGGGCGATCGCCTCGGTCTGCACGAGGGGCACCTGCTCGAGCGGCAGCTCGACACCGAGGTCGCCTCGCGCGACCATGATGCCGTCGAACGCGTCGACGATGCTTTCGAGGTTGGCGACCGCCTGCGGCTTCTCGATCTTCGCGATCACCGGAAGCTTGATCGCCTCCTCGGCCATGATCTCGTGCACGCGGGTGATGTCGGCCGCGTCGCGCACGAACGAGAGCGCGATGTAGTCGACTCCGAGTCGCAGCGCCCAGCGCAGGTCGGCTTCGTCCTTCTCGGAGAGAGCGGGCACGTTGACCGCGACACCCGGAAGATTGATGCCCTTGTTGTTCGAGACGGCGCCGGGGATCTCGACGATCGTGTGCACCGTGTCCTCGGTCACACGCACCGCGCGCAGCCCCACCTTGCCGTCGTCGATGAGCAGGGGATCGCCCACCTGCACGTCGCCGGGGAGGCCGGAGTAGGTGGTGCCGCAGATCGTACGATCGCCGACGATGCTGCGGGTCGTGATGGCGAACTCGTCGCCCTCCTCGAGCTCGAACGGGCCGCCCGCGAAGGTGCCCAGGCGAATCTTCGGGCCCTGCAGGTCGGCGAGCACTGCGATCGGCCGCCCCACCTCGTTCTCGGCGCGGCGGATGTTGCGGTAGATGCCCTCGTGCACGTTGTAGGTGCCGTGCGACATGTTGAGGCGCGCCACGTTCACCCCGGCTCGAATGAGGTCGAGGGTGTGGTCGTAGCTCGACACCGCGGGCCCCCAGGTTGCAACGATCTTTGCGTGGCGCATGGCCTGCCTTTCGTTCGATGGTGGATCGCGGGCGTGCGGGCCGCGGTTACTCCACGGCCGGTTCGGCGCCTGCCGTGGCTTTCCCGACTGTCTTGCGGGGCTCGAGCACGTGGTAGTACTCGTCGGGGTCGGCGGTGAGCTCGTCGATATTGTCGGAGGGGCTGCGACGGCCCGGCAGGTACACCGAGGCTTCGAGGCCGACGTGGCGACGGCGCTGCACCACGATGAGGATCACGCCGATGAGCACGGCGATGAGGGCCGTGAGCACGTTGGTGCGGAGCCCCAGGATGATGAGGCTCGGATCCACTCTCATGGATTCGATCACAGCGCGGCCGAGGCCGTACCAGATGAGGTACATGCCGAAGAAGGTGCCCCAGCGCGGCCGCAGCTTGCGCTCGATCGCGAGCAGCACGACGACGCCGAGCAGGTTCCAGACGATCTCGTACAGGAAGGTCGGGTGGAAGAGCGTCTCCGCCGGGAGGCCGATGGGGAACGCCGGATTCGTGGATTCGATCTCGAGCCCCCACGGAAGCGTGGTGGGACCGCCGAAGAGCTCGTGGTTGAACCAGTTGCCGAAGCGGCCGAAGGCCTGCGCGAGCAGGAGGCCCGGCACGAGTGCGTCGGCGAACGAGAAGAATCGGATACCGGTGATGCGTGAGGCCACGAGCACGCCGATGGCGCCGCCGAGGAGCGCCCCGAAGATCGCGATGCCGCCGTTCCAGAATGCGAAGATCTCGAAGAAGTTCTTGCCCTCGCCGAAGTAGTCCCCCCAGTGGGTGACCACGTGGTAGAGACGGGCGCCGACGATTCCGAGCACGACCGACCACACTGTGAAGTCGATGACCGCGCCGCGTTCTCCGCCGCGGCGGGTGAGCCGCCTGCCGGTCCAGATGGTCGCGGCGATGATGCCGACGAGGATGCAGAGCGCGTAGAAGTAGATGCGCAACGGCCCGATCTGCAGGAACTGCACGTCGGGGCTGGGAAGACTCAGGGGAAGAATCATGTATTGCTCTCTCGCGTCGCACACTGAGCCGGTCGGGCCCCAGTGCTCAATCCTATCGCGGGTGGTCCTGTGAGGCTCAACGCGCAGCGGTGCCGGCGGCGATCTCGCGCACGACCTCGGCGAGCCGATCGACGCCGCCGTCGCGAAGCGCGCGCACGAAGGCCGTGCCGACGATCGCACCGTCTGCGTAGTCGAGCGCCGCGGCCACCTGTTCGGCGGTCGAAATGCCGATACCGACGCAGGCGAGTTCTGCGCCGTGCTCGCGCAGCCGTTCGGTGAGCGTGCGCGCCGCCGCGTCGAGCTGCGCGCGCTCACCCGTGATACCCATGGTCGAGACCGTGTAGACGAATCCCGTTGTCGAGCGGGCGACGAGTTCGAGGCGCTCATCGGCAGAGGTCGGAGCGGCGAGGAACACACGGTCGAGACCGTGACGCTCGCTGACCTCGATCCACTCGGCCGCGGAGTCGGGGGTGATGTCGGGTGTGATCAGGCCGGCGCCGCCGGCTGCCGCGAGCTCGGAGGCGAAGCGCTCCACCCCGTACTGCAGCACGGGGTTCCAGTAGGTCATCACGAGCAC
>JBEBWI010000213.1:0-3270 GCA_040392345.1 Leucobacter soli
ACATCGGCGGCATGATGAGCCACGCCGCGATCGTCTGCCGCGAGTACGGCCTGCCCGCCGTCACCGGCACGGGCAACGCATCCACCGTGATCCGCACGGGTCAGCGCATTCGCGTCGACGGCAACACCGGCCGCGTCGAGATCCTCGAGGGCGAGTGATGGCCGAGCACCGCACGATACTCATCACCGGCGCGGCCGGCGGCCTCGGGCGATCGTTCGCCCTGGGGTTCGCCGCCCGCGGCGACCGGGTCGCGATCGCCGACGTCGACCTCGACGGTCTCGCCGAGACGGCGCGCCGGGTCGAGGCGCTGGGCGCGGCGTGCTGGCAGGGTCGGCTCGACGTGACCTCGCCGCAGCAGACGGCCGAGGTCGCCGCAGAGGTGGCGGAGTTCGGCGGTGGCGCGATCCACACGCTCATCAACAACGCGGCGCTCTACGCGGGCATCACGCGCGCGCCCATCGAAGAGCTCGACCCCGACGAGTGGGACCGGGTGATGGCCGTGAACGCCAAGGGTCCGTGGCTCATGACGCGAGCAGCCAGCCCGCACCTCGTGGCCGGCTCGCGCGTCATCAACATCGCCTCGGCGACGGTGTTCTCGGGCTCGGCGCACTGGGCGCACTACGTCGCCTCGAAGGGTGCGGTCATCGCCCTCACCCGGGTCATGGCGAAAGAGCTCGGCGCGCGCGACGTCACCGTCAACGCGATCGCGCCGGGCTTCACGCTCACCGAGGCGAGCTACGGGCACATGGCCGACGCCGAGCAGTACGGCATCGACCGCGGCTCGCTCAGGCGGGCGAGCACCCCCGACGACATCGTCGGCGCCGCGCTCTTCTTCGCGGGCCCCGAGTCCGCGTTCGTCACCGGCCAGACGCTCGTCGTCGACGGCGGGCGACAGTTCATCTAGCATCCCGGCCGTGAGCCGGACACCGACCGGAAGGAAGACACATGTCGAAGGTCGTATTCACGAGCGCCGCGGGCGAGACCCGAGAGGTCGAGGCGAACCCGGGCGACTCGGTGATGGAGACCGCGGTGCGCAACGGAGTTCCGGGCATCGTCGCCGAGTGCGGCGGCTCGCTCTCGTGCGCCACCTGCCACGTCTTCGTCGATGACGCCGATCTCGCCTCGCTTCCCGAGATGGAGGAGATGGAGGACGAGATGCTCTGGGGTACCTCGGTCGACCGGCAACCGAACTCGCGCCTCAGCTGCCAACTGCGCGTCGTCGACGGCTGCGACCTGCACGTCACGACCCCCGAGACGCAGGTGTGACGATGACCGGCCACGGCCTTCTGATCATCGGCTCCTCGCAGGCCGGGGTGCAACTGGCGGTGTCGCTGCGCGCCCTCGGCTACGAGCCCCCGATCACGCTGCTCGGCGACGAGAACCATCGCCCCTACCAGCGCCCGGCGCTCTCGAAGGAGTTCCTGCAGGACAAGATCACCAAGGAATCCCTCATCTTCCGCAGCGCGGAGTACTGGGCCGAGCACCGCATCGATGTGGTGAAGGGCGAGTACATCCAGAGCGTGACGAAGCGGGCGGACGGCTCGGGCGTCGCCCACTCCGCCTCCGGGCGCGACTTCCCCTTCGACCGGCTCGCGCTCACCGTGGGGGCCCGGGCCCGTCGGCTCGAGCTGCCCGGCGCAGACCTCGACGGGGTGCTGTATCTCAGGCAGGCCGACGACGCGCTCGAGTTGAAGGCCCGCACCCCGGACGCCTCGAGGGTCGTCGTGATCGGCGGCGGTTTCATCGGCATCGAAGCGGCTGCGAGCCTCGCCACCCTCGGCAAGCAGGTGACGCTCGTGGAGCGGGGGCCGCGACTGGTGCGCCGGGCCGTCGGCGAACCCACGAGCGAGTTCATGCTGAGCCACCACCGGCAGCAGGGCATCCGCATCGAGCTGAACGCCGACATCGAGGAGATCGTTGGCGCAGAGGGCCGCGTGCAGGGCGTGCGGGTGAACGGCGAGCTGATTCCCGCCGACATCGTGCTCGTCGGCATCGGGGTCATCCCGAACACCGGTCTCGCCGAAGAGCTGGGTCTGGCGGTCGACGACGGCATCGTGGTGGACGAGTTCGCGGTCTGCTCCGACGGGGTCACCCTCGCGGTGGGCGACTGCGCGAACCTCCCGAACCCGATTCCGCACTCGCCCGCCGGCGAGCGGGTGCGCTTCGAGAGCGTCAACCACGCCATCGAACAGGCCAAGGTCGCCGCATACGCCATCACCGGTCGCGAGGAGGAGTATGCGGGCGTGCCCTGGTTCTGGTCGAATCAGGGCGAGCTGAAGCTGCAGATCGCCGGTCTTTCCACCGGGTACGACCAGATGGTGGATCGCAGCCCCGCCGACCCCCGGAAGTTCTCCGTGCTGTACTACCGCGACGGCCGGCTCATCGCCGCCGACTGCATCAACGCCCCGCTCGACTTCATGATCGTGCGGCAGGCGCTCGGCGCCGGGGTCGACCTCCCCGCCGAACGGGTCGCAGACCCGGGGGTGCCGTTGAAGAGCGTGCTCACCGAGCTCCAGAGCGTCGCCGAGACCGCCGTCTCGGCGCATGCCCCGATACCCGCCCAGACGACAGGGAAGTGACCGACGTGCTGACCCATCCTTTGCCCGAGGCCCCGATCGCCGCGACCGGGCCCATCGACACCTCGCCCATCTCGCTCACCCCGCCGGCGGGCACCGACCTCGACCCCATCTGGGCCGCCGTCGTCGCCGAGACGCGTGCGCGATCGAACGACATCCACCTGCCGATCTCGCTGGCCTTCGCGGATCGTCTGGTCGCCGCCTATCCCGAGGCCAACGCAGATCTGGTGCGCATCACCGTGCTGCTGCACGACACCGGGTGGGGGCGCGTCGACGAGTCGCGCATCATCTCGGAGGGCTTCAGCGGCGACTGGCGAAAGGCCGATATTCGCTACCGGCACGAGGAGCAGGGGTGCGAGATCGCCCGCGAGGTGCTGCCGGGTCTCGGCTACGACGCCGAATTCGTCGAAGCCGTGTGCGCGATCATCGACGGCCACGACACCCGGGCCGAGGCGCGCACGCTCGAGGACGCGCTGGTGCGCGACGCCGACCGGTTGTGGCGCTTCGACCACGCGGGCATCGCGCTCGCCTCGGGGTGGTTCCGCCTCGACCCCGCGAGCTACTCCGATCGGCTGCGCGCCGAGATCGTTCCCGAACTGCTGAGCGAGGCGGCGATCGCCATGGCGAACGCCGATCTCGACCGCTCGCAGGCGCTGCTCAAGACCGGGGTGCTGCGATGAGCGGGGGCGAGACT
>JBEBWI010000214.1:0-3265 GCA_040392345.1 Leucobacter soli
CCTCGGCGGGTCGGGGAACGCTACCCCTCGTCGAACGTGGAACGCACGTCGTCTGCGCGCCCCGCGGCCGCCGTGAGCTCCTCTTCGATCGCGGCCCGCACGAGCCCGCCGACGATGTGATCGGGTCGGGCGATGCCGATCTCGGCGAGCGCCTCGGTCGCCTGCCGCACCACGGCGCGCGAGAACTCGGCTGCAGCCTGCAACGCCTCCGCGTAGGCCGCGCGATCCCTCTCGGCGACGATCACCGGCTCCGCACCCATCTCGACGACGAGCGCCTGACCGATCGGCAGCACCGGGGTCGGCGCGGTGACCGCGACGGTGACCCCGCCCAGGCGCGCGAGATCGAGGCTCGTGCCGGTGAACACCATGGCCGGGTGAAGCGCCAACGGGATCACGCCAGTGGCGAGCGCCGGTGCGAACACGCCGTAACCGTGCTCGGGTGCCGTGTGCAGAGCGAGCTGCCCCGGCTGCCACGCCCCGATCTGCGCGAGGCCCCGCACCAGCGCAGGCAGTTCATCGCCCGGGATCGCGAAGATCACGAGTTCGCTGCGGCGCACCACCTCCGGCACGTCGAGCACGGGCACACCCGGCAGCATCGATTCGGCGCGCTCCCGCGACTCCTCGCTCACCGCGCTGATGCCGGTGATCGTGTGTCCGGCCCCCGCCAGCGCCAGAGCGATCACCGGGCCGACGCGACCCGCCCCGACGACGCCGATGCCGAGCCGGCCCGAACGTTCAGCGGCGCTCACCGCTGTTCCTCGTCGATCTCTCGTGCATCCGCTCGAGCGGTATCCGGGGAGGCGATCCGCACCTGCCCCGCGGCCTGGGCCGCCTGATTCGCAGTCCCCCCGAGCGCCGCGCGCACCGCGCCGATGCGCTCCGCATCTGCCGCCTGCACGCGTACCACCGCCGAGGCGAGCTCGTCGAAGGTCTCACGCGCACGGTCGAGTCCGATGCCGCGCATCTCGACCCGCACCGGGCCGAGCACCGTGTGCGCCTGCAGGCTCGCGAGCCCGGTGAACCGATGCACGAGCGGTCGGTACAGCTGAACCGATTGCGCGCGCAGAATGGGCATCACCACGAATCTGCGGGTGAGCACGCCTCCGCGAATGCGCAGCGTGGCGCCCTCCGTATCGGGGTCGGCGAGCCTGAGGCCCGCGCGGCGCACGCCGAACCACAGCACCCAGGCCGCCCTCGGGCCCGCGGGCAGGTAGCCGCCCTCGCTCCGCGACCCGCGCAACCCGTGCAGCAGACCCGCGAAACCGGGCACCGAACCCGGTTCGGGATCCGCCGCGGAACCTCCCGCGGCATCGACAGCGGAACAGGGAGCCGCACCGGTGGCCTCTGGCTTCTCGCCCATGCCCGGACCCGCCAGGAGCGTCTCGAAGACCCGCAGCACGTCGCTCTCGAGACCCACCGGCAGCACCACGTTCTGCATCTTGTTCTGCCCGCCGGAGGCCGCCCCGTGCCCAGCGGTCGTCACGCGCACCTTCCACCAGCCGAAAGGTCGCCAGCCGAGCGGCTGGCGGGCCTCGATGGCGTGGATGCGCCCGAACGGAATCGTCTCGGTGTTCGTGGCCGTGAGACCGGCCCCCACCCGCACTCCATCCGAGCTGCGCGAGAGTGTGAAGCGGAACCCGCGGTTCAGCGAGCTGTAGCCGATGCCGAACGCGATCAGCATGGCAGGCACGATCATGGCCAGGAAGAACGGCTCCCACAGGATCGCACTCACAATGCTGGCCACGAGAAGCAGCACCGGGATCCAGATGTCCCAGCTCAAGAGGATGCTCGCGATGAGTCGTCCGACCGGCACCGTGATCAGGCTGCCCGTCTCCCGCGCCTCCGCATCGACGTCGAAGTCGACGAATTCCTGCGCGCGGCGGTCGAGCACGGCGGGGAGGCCGGCCGATGCCGATGCAGCGGCAGCGGGTCCCGGAGCCCCCGCCGTCGTCTCACCCGGCACTGCGCGGCCGCCGGCAACGGCATGCGGATCCACCGGGGTAAGTGGCTCGACCGACGGCGAAGGCCGCATCTGCGCGCCCGGCTCGCCGGTCTCGGCCCCCGGCAGCGCCGCAGCCGCGGTCGGCGGCTCGCCCCTGCTGCGAGCGACGCTGCGGAGGATCTGCTCGCGCAACTGCTTCGCCTGAGCATGGCCCAGATAGCTGAGCGACACCTTGCCGCCTTGGCCCGCGGTCTGCACGTCGACCTGGGTGAGACCCAGGAGACGCGCGAGCAGCGGGCGCTGCAGGTTCACGCTCTGGATTCGCTCGAGCGGGGCGCGGCGGTGCTGTCGGAACAGCACGCCGCTGCGCGACTCGACCGCCTCATCGGTCACGCGATAGGTGTGGAATCGCCAGCTCAGCCACGAGAAGAAGACGATCAATCCGATGATCGCGAGCGCGACCAGCAGAGCGATCACGATGAGACGCTGCTCGACCAGCATGTCGATGAAGTCGCCCTCGTCGGGGCCCATGCTCGCAATGTACTGCTCCGAGAGGAAGAGCTCGAGGATGCGGTCGCGGAAGTTCGCGAGCAGGATGCCGCCGATGACGAGCAGAGCGAGCCCCCCGCGCAGCAGCGGGGACAGTGGATGCAGACGGCGCCAGGGGTGCTCGTCGTCTTCCTGTCGCGCGGTCGCAGGCTCTGTCACAGCCCCGACCGCCGAATCTCGGCGAGTTCCACGAGCCTGTCCCGCAGAGCCTCGGCTTCCTCCAGCGGGAGCCCGGGCAGATTGACACCGGTCGTGGCGCTCGCGGTGACGAACTTCAGCGTGGCGAGGCCGAGCCAGCGCAGCAGCGGCCCACGGGTGACATCGACGAGCTGCAGACGGCCGTAGGGCACCGCCACGACGCGCTCGAACATGATGCCGCGACGGAACAGCAGGTCGTCCTGCCGCAGGATGTAGCCGATCGCACGCACGCGACGGAATGCGAGCGCCGAGCTGACGAGCAGCGCGGCGACGACGACCCCGAGGATCACGTAGACGAACACGGGCGCCTGGCGGTCGCCGAGCACGAGCACCAGCGGGATCACCACGGCCACCGCGAGCGAGAGCACCAGATTGATGGTGAGGTCGGCCCAGGCGTACTTCGGGGAGACCCGTTGCCACTGCTGGTCGCGGTTCGGCCAATCGCCGGGCGCGGCGGTGTCTGCAGCGGTCGCCGTCGCGTCTGCAGCGGCCGCCGTCGCACCTGTCGCGGTCGCCGTCGATATCACGGCCGCGGTCTCGGTCTCGTAGCCGCCCTGGTCTGCGCCGTTCCCGACG
>JBEBWI010000215.1:0-3247 GCA_040392345.1 Leucobacter soli
ACGAAAATGGTCATCTGTTCTCTCTCTTTCATGATGGTGCGGCGGGCGACTCCGCCCAACGCACCGCGGTGATGGATTCAGCGGTGTGCGGATTCGGCCGGCCAGCCGAGGCGTTCGAGCGAGATCTCCTCGGCTACCGCGCCGCAGGCCGAGCAGGTGCGCCGCACGGGGTCCTCGTTGAAGCGGCGCGCCACCTCGGAGTAGATGGCGATGGCCTCGACTTCGAGATCCTGCTTCCACTCGAGCCGGTCGAGCTCCTCGCCGCACCGATCACAGGCGAACACCGCCGCACGGAACGCGGGATCGTTGCCGATGAAGCGGATGAGCACGCTCTCCTCCTCGGGTTCCAGACGATGCGGCGTGCCGGCGGGCACGTAGACGTGATCGCCCGGAATCATCGGCCAGTAGTTCACATTCGTATCGCGAAGCGCCACCCGCGCCCGTCCGGACATGAGGGCGATCACGGTGTCCTCCTCGAATGCGATGTAGAAGGGCTGCCGCTCCCAGTTGCGCGAGAGCACGATCTGCGGGTCGACATCGACCGGCATGACCGGCACGTCGGCGTAGTTGCCGATATCCTTGGCGGCCTCGAAGGCCTGAAGCATGCGTCGACGTGCCATCAGTCTCGCGCCTCCCTTGCGGCCGCTTCGAGGGAGCGGTACGCCTCGTTCGCGATTCTGGTCTTGTCGTAGAAGACGTCCCAGCCCCACGGCTTCTGGTCGAAGATGTAGTTCTCGTGGCCGCACTCCTTGCAGGTCCTTCCCTCTTCCGAGTTGCGGAGCTTCACGAATTCCTGGCTGCCCCACATCGTGGAGAATTGCAGGAACGGATCGCCCTCCTGGCCGCCGAACGCCATCGGGTCGTAATCGGGCGCCCCCTCGGGAGCAGAGCCGTACTCGAGTTTCACGAGATCCTTCTTGCACTTCTCGCATTTTGCCGAGAGCGCCTCGCGCTGGCCGGCCTCGCTGGACTGGCGCTGGGTGATCGTCGCCAGCATGAAGGCGCCCTCCTTCTTCTCATCCCGCAGGAAGGAGTTCACTCCGTGGAAGGGCTGGGTGGCCATCAGGGATCCGGTCGCGATCATGCCCTCGTTGCACCCCCAGGCGACGAGCAGCTCCGACACGGTGTTCCAGTGGAAGAAGTGCCCGTGACTGCGGTCGGGCCCGCCGTAGAGCACCGCACCGCAGGGCACGATCGCACCCGCCCCGTCATAGGGGAAGATCGGCATCAGCTGGGCGTTCGACTTCGACATGCGCTCGTAGACACTCACTTTGAGCGGCTCGCGGGGCCCACTGGGCGGTGGAATATGCCGGGTTCTGGTGATCTCGGGCAGCGCGACACTCGCCGGGCTGTCGGTGACGGTCGTCATGGGAATCTCCTTCGATTCATAATCAGGATGAAACATGTGTCACTATGCGGAACACTTATCTGCGCATCGCCATTAGAGTAACCCGGAGTTTCTTGCCATGCAAGGGCATAATTGCGTGGTCCGTGACACATCGCTCATCAGATTATTGACAATTAGCTGTCAATATGAGGATGATGTTCCTCAACGTGCGGCACCGATGTCGCCCGTGGATTCTCAAGGAGGAGAAACACTATGAGCACATGGCTGGGCACCTGGGACGTCGAGCAGAAAGCCATCGTCGGCACCTTCGTCATGGAGATGATCGTGACCGAGACCGAAGGATCCTACGATGTCGCCTTCAACTCCGAGCGAGTGGAGGCGACCGTCTCGGACATCATCATCGACGGCGACTCGCTGAGTCTGATCACCCACCTGACCAAGCCGCTCAAAGGCAAGGCGCGCGTGGATCTCACACTGACCGGCCCCGACAGCTTCGAAGGCAGCGGCAAGATCAAGCTCTTGCCCAACTCATCCTTCAGGGGCGTGCGCCGCTGACTCGCCCCCAGGGGGCACCGAAGCGGGTGCGCGGAGGCGCTCAGCCCAGAGGGTCGGTGAAGCGGGAACGGCTTTGGACCAGGCCGCGCAGACGCCGGAGACGGCGCATCGTCTCGACGATCTCCTCCTCCGTGAGGATCTCTTCCATCTGGTGCGTCCACTCCGTGCGCCAGCGCGCCAGCGCCGCCTCGTAGGCAGCCTCCCCCGCCTCGGTGAGCATCACGAGGCGCGCGCGCCGGTGCTGAGGATTGTCGTGAAGCTCGACCAGGCCGGTGGCGGACATCTCGTTCGTCACCCGTTGAACGGCCTGTCGACTCAAGCCCATGTTCCGCGCGATCTGCGCCACCGTCAGCGGGGACTCTGCGAGCGCGATGGCTCCGAGCACCAACCAGCGGGCGCTGCTGAGTCCCAGATCCTTCACCGTGGCGTCACCGGCCGCCAGCAGACGGTCGTTGACCCGGAAGATCTCGAATATGAGTTCGTCGATCGGGCGCGTTTCTCTGGAAAGCACCTGCTCATCGTTTCACATCATTCGTGCGACTCGCGGCGCACCACCAGCGACACGGGCACTTCAGGCGATCCTGCCGCGAAACTCCTCGACGATCTCGAGGGCCAGCAAGCCGGTCGCGCGCATCCAGGCCTCGTTGCCCCGACTGCGCGGCGCGGTGATCGAGATGCCGGCGCGGGCCTGACCGTTGTCGTCGCGGACCACGACGCCCACCGCGCTGACATCGGGCTCGCTCTCCCCGTAGTTCGTCGCGTACCCGCGAGCACGCACCAATTCGAGTTCGGCCAGGAGATCGACCCGCCGCAGCGGCGGCATCCAGGAACTGCCGAAAATCATCTCCTGGGGAAAGATCGCCGCGACTTCGGCCTCGCTCAACTCGGCCAGCAGCGCCTTGCCCGCGGAGGCCGATTGGGCGCGGAGCTTCCAACCGGTACGACTCCCCGTGCGCACGGCCTGACTGCTCTCGACACTGTCGATGCACAGCACATGGTCGCCCTGCAGGATCATCAGGTGGGCGGTCTCATTGGTGGCTTCCGCAAGTCTCTTCAACAGCTTGTTCGTCATCGTGCGAAGGCCCCCGCTCTCGACAGCCGCGAGTCCGACGCCGGTGAGAGCGGGACCTGGTCGATAGGCGCGCGACATCGGATCCTGCTCGGCGTAGCCGTACGCCGTCAGCGTGGCCAGCAGACGGTGCACCGTCGAGCGCGAGGCGCCGAGCTCCCGGGCCGCGCTGTTCACGTGGATGTCCTCACCGCGCGCGAATATCTGCAGCAGTTCGAGGGCCTTGGCGACCGATCCGATCACGCCGGCCCGGTGATCCCTCTCCTGGCGGTTCT
>JBEBWI010000216.1:0-3243 GCA_040392345.1 Leucobacter soli
GCTTCCACGGCGGCTATGCGCTTTCGGGGCTGACGCTGGATCCCGAAGAGAGCAGTGACGGAGTCGTGCTGATGTACACCGTCGATGCGAACCCGGCCCTCGACACAGCAGAAGCCCATGTCTGGCATCCCGTGACCCTCGCCGGACAGGGCGGTCGCCCGCCGCTGGCCGATGCGACCGCGGTGCGCGTGGTGCTGCCCGAGCAGGCGCAGGGTTCGGTCGCGCTGATCGACCTGACGCTCGATCCCACCGGCAGCCGTAAGGGCGATGTCTATGTGCTCTGGGCGGCACAGATGGTCGACGGCGCGGGCGGTGAGATCGCGCCGGTGCCTTGGCCCGCCCAGGTCGAGGTCGTCTCGAGCGCCATCTCGGGGACCGTCTGGTTCGACTCGGACAGCTCGGCGACCCGCGAGAGCGGGGAGCAGCGCATCGAAGGGGTCGAGATCGGCCTGTTCCGGGTGATCGACGGGCAGCCTCAGCAGAGCCCCCTGCGCACGGTGACCACTGACGGCGACGGCTTCTACGAGTTCGCCGATCTCAAGGCCGGTGAGTACGTCACGCGCATCATCGACCGGGGACCGAACCTGCGGGAGGCGAAGACCAGCTATTACAACGTGTATCTGTCTGTTGACCCCAGCTACTCCTATAACAAGCGCAGTCATGCGCAAGCCGGCTTCGAGTCCACGGTCATTGCGCTGCCGAGGGATCGCGCGCAGGCCAATGTCGACTTCGGCTTCTTCGACGCTGAGCCGGTGGTCGATGTCGACAAGCACGAGGGGGTGGCGAGCTGCGACGATGCGACGGCGCGATGCGAGGTCGCCTGGCAGATCGATATCGAGAATCTCGGCAACGTCGATATCGTCGGCGGAACCCTGACCGACGCCATGACGGCGGAGGTCTACGACGTCGAGATGATCCTCGGCGAGTTCGACGACGTCGCGGCTCAGGTGATCCCCCGCGGAACCGGAGGAGGTCTGGCGCTCACGGCGAAGGGTCGCGTGTACTCCTGGGGCGCCGGGGCGCAGGGGAGCAACGGCAACGGCTCGAACGCGAACGCCTGGAGCGCGGCGCCGGTGGAGGGCATCCCCGCCGATGCCGTGGTGAGAGAGGTCGTCGATCGGGCCGGCTGGGGCGGGTACGCACTCACCACGACCGGCGATGTCTATTCCTGGGGCGCGGGTTGGAACGGCGGCAACGGCGATGGCTCGGATCAAGCGAACCCGACTGCGACGAAGGTCGCGCTACCCGGATCGGTCCGAGTGGCAAAGGTGATCGCTCGAGGAGACCAGGGTGCGTACGCCATCACCGATGCCGGTCAAGTGTACTCGTGGGGTTATGGCCAGTATGGAGCAAACGGCGACGGCAGCGCGGATAGCAACCTGACACCCCAGCTGATTGCCTTCCCCGGAGCACCGGCGAGCATCGCCGAGGTCGTCGTGCGCACCGGTGCTCCTACCTCGCAGGGAATCGGCGCGTATGCACTCAGCGATGACGGGCAGATCTTCGCCTGGGGCTCCGGCTGGATGGACGGGAACGCCGACGGCGAGGCGTGGTCCTCGAACGCGCTCGCCCCGATCCGCATCGTATTGCCCGGCGGCGCGAGAGCCGAGCAGGTGATCTCCAAGCCGAGCGGATACGGCGGGTTCGCCATCACCGAGGCCGGTGATGTCTATGCGTGGGGTCAGGGAAGCTCGGGCTTGAACGGAACCGGCGCTAATACCAGTACCGCTACGCCTGTGATGATTCCTTTCCCCGCGGGAACCATAGTGCAGCAACTCATCACCGGAGGATCCCAAGAGGAGGTGAATGCCGTCTTCGCCCTCACCTCGGACGGCAAGGTGTTCAGCTGGGGAGAAGGTTTGAGAGGTTATGGCGGCCGCGGCGGAACCGCGGAGAGCTGGGTGCCAGTGGAACTCACATCGCTTCCGCCGATCGCGACGCTCGAACTGCGCGGGGGCCGCGGCGGAGCGTACGCGCTCGCCGCCGATGGTCGAGTCTTCGCCTGGGGCATCGGAGAGGGCGGAGCGCTCGGCAACGATGGAACGGCGGATCAGCACACTCCCGTCGAGGTGCTGGGACTTCCCAGTGGCATTGTCGATGTGGTCGATCGCGGCTCCGGCGGTTTCGCGCTGACCGCTGACGGTCGGGTGTTCGCATGGGGCAGCGGGGCTGGCGGAGCGAATGGCAACGGAGACGCCGGCCATCAGCTCCGCGCCATGCCCGTGCCGGATGTCTCAGATGTACGACAGCTCTCCGCGCGAGTGGAGTGGGGGTCGGAATCGGGGGCTCCGCCCTACAAATGGAACGGTGTCGGAGCGTACGCGCTGCAGTCGGACGGTACAGTCGTCGGCTGGGGCTCGAACGCTGCGGGCAGCGGCGGGTATGGCCCAGGGGTTATCTCCACGGCGCCTGCACCCGTGGTCGGCCTGCCTGCCGGGTTCGAGCTCGGGGAATCGGCCATTCTCCCGACCTCCTCGGAGACGAAGGGCGGGGGAGCCCTCACCGCACGGAGCTATGCGATTCCGAGCATTCCGGCGGGGGAGACGCTTTCGGTGATCGTGCGCGGCAAGGTCGCGCAGAGTTCGAGCGAACTCACAGTCCTCAACCAGGCCTGGTTCACATCGCCGACCACCCCGTACGGCGGCATTCCCAAGAACCGCGGTCTGCGCGTCGAGTCGATACTTCCCAACGACCCCGGCGCAGCCTTCGACCCTGCGGGCATCACCGGCAACGCCTCCTGCGACACGAGTGCCGACGGGCAGAATTATACCTGGCCAGACTCCTGCGACCAGGTGCCGCTGCGCATCCCGGTAGCGGCATCGACCCCGGGGTCGCTCCGCGGGTACGTGTGGGTGGACGCGAACACCGATGGCGTGCTCGACGCGTCCGAGCCTCGTGTCGGCGGAGTGCTGATCGGGCTCTACGGCCCCTCCGGGGTGCTCATGGGGCAGACCCGCACCGGCAGCAACGGCATCTACGAGTTCCGATCCGTACCGGCGGGGGAGGGCTACTACGTGCACTTCGACGTACGAGGAGTGGAACCGAGCCAGGCCGCCGTCGACGCGGCTCTGGGCACAGGGCACTCCCCGGATGATCTCAGCTACGGGTTCACTGGGAAGGCCCCGGCGTGCCTGAGCTCCCTCTCCTGCGCCGATCCATCCACCTCCCTGTCGAGCCCGGGTGTCGCGGTGCAGGCGGGGCAGGTCACTCGACACGTCAACGCCGGGCTCGTGCTCAGCGACG
>JBEBWI010000217.1:0-3218 GCA_040392345.1 Leucobacter soli
GGAGATTAGCAGGCCCTGAGCCCGATCTTTCTCCTGCTGTTCGGGGCTGTGGATAACCCAGCTAGTTCCCAGCGAAACCGGTGCCTGTGAGCGGCAAAGGTCACGGCTAATACTGCATTGATCTGGGGTTTACTTGAAGAATCAATGCGACCAAAATGGCGAATCCGCTTCCGGGTTCGGGCCCGATTCGATAGACTGGACATATGTTCGAACCAGGTGCCGCTGCCCCCACCCAGACCCCCGGGTCTGCCGGTGCGGGCGCGTCGCAGCGCACCTCACGGGTACGGTTCGGACCCGCCGCTCCTGAGGGTGACCGCGCCTGTCAGTGCAGCACCGCACCGTGCGAATGCGCCCGCCACCGGGAAGCGGGCAGCAACGATACAGCTGCCGCTCGGCGCGAGAAGCTGCGTGCACTCCATACCGAAACCATCGAGCGGGAAAGCTACCTGGCCCGGCTCGCGACCCTGCGGGACGCGTACCGGGAAGACACCGCACTCCTCGCGCAGGTTGAGGCGCATCGGGCAGGGATCCTGTCCGAGATTATGGCCCTCACCGAAGCTGCGGCTGCGCGCGGGGAGAACCGTGACCTGCTGGTCCGGTCGGCTGCGGCGGAGTGCGCGGCCGCGACGAAACAGACCAGCCGCACCCTGGAACACCAGCTTGATGCCGGGCACACCCTCGTCACGAGTTACCCGCACACCCATGCGGTGCTTGCGGCAGGGGGTATTACGGTGCAGCACGCGAACGCGATCACTCGCGCTGGAGAGCCGCTCCCCACTGACGCACGTGCGGGGTTTGATCGGGACGCCGCAAGGCTCGCGCAGGGCACTTCGCCGAACCGGTTGCGTACCCAGCTGAGGGGCCTTGCGGAGACGCATCACCCGACCACGCTGCAGGAACGCCATGACCGGGAGGTGTTGTTGCGGGAGATCTGGGTGCGGGACCTCGACCACGGCATGGCAGAACTCGGCGCGACCCTGTCCGCGGTGCACGCGCACGGCATCTACGACCGCATCACGAGGGGTGCGAAGGCTGCCGCCCGCATCGCCGCGACGGCGCCCACGGTTGATGGGGACGGGTTCCGCATGGGCAACACCAGCGGCGACACGGCGGGTGGCAGCAGCGACGGCGAGACCGCCGATGGTGCGACAAGTGATGGTGCTACGAGTAGCAACCCTGCCGGCACGGCGACCGGTGCCAGCGAGAACGCGGCAGACCCTGAAGTTGGGCCCACCACCGCTACCGTAGGCGACGCCGAGAACACGACGGCGGCTGCCGCCGGTGAGACGAAGGCCACCACCACGGGCACGGTGCTCGGGTCGCGTACGATGCGGCAACTTCAAGCTGATCTGTTCGTGGAACTCCTCCTCACCGGCACCCTCACCGAAGACACCGGCACCACAGCCGGGGCGGGGCTTTCCGGGATCACCCCGCAGATCATGCTCACCCTCCCCGCAGACGGCCTCACCGATCATGCGCAACTTCCCGGGCACGGCCCCATCGACCCCGTCACCGCGAGACAACTCACCGCCGCAGCCCCCGGCTGGGACCGCATCGGCATCAACTCCGACGAGCACGTCGTCACGACCGACCGGTACCGGGTCACCGAACCCATTAGGCGAGTCCTTGCCGCACGCGACACCCACTGCCGATTCATCGGCTGCCGCATGCCCGTGAACCGGTGCGATATCGACCACACCGTCGAATGGATGCACCACGGGCAGACGACGATCACGAACACCAGTCACCTCTGCCGGGCGCACCACGCGTTGAAACACCCCGACGTCAGCCGGGAAGCGAAATGGGCAGTGATCCAGCAGCCCGACGGCACCCTGGTCTGGACCGCACCCACCGGAGCAGAATACGCGGACACCCCCGTGCGGGGATACGCGGGACCTACGCGAGATGCCACCACTCGGGGCGCGGGGGACGAGTCTGCCCAGGGCACCGGAGACGACCCGTCCCGGGCAACGAGGGAGAGCTCTGCCCGGGATGCGAGGGAGAGCTCTGCCCGAAGCGAGGAACACGAGCCCGAGCCTGCCGATGGCACGGAAGACGGGCCCGCCCGGAACACAGCACCACCCGGGCACACAACTCCGGGCAAACCGGCACCGAGGCTCGACGTGCCCTTCTGACAACGGTCAAACGCTGCGCACCCTGCAAACGGCGGCCCTGGGGCGTGAGGCCTGTCTGACTCCCGCTCTCAGCGGCGTAGGAGAGTCGGCATGGCTATGCGTGTGGGCCGCGGAGCGTGAGTCTTCGGCAGGTGTCGGGGTCGGGGAGCTGGGTGCAGGTGCAGGTGCAGCTAGTTCTGCGTGCTGCCGACTCCGCAGAGCTCCTTCAGCTTCGATCCGGCCTCGGCCAGCGCGCTGAGCTGCCCATGCAAGCTGCCGATATAGGCCGGCACCTCAAGAAGCGACCCCGGCTGCGTGATCTCGCCGAAACCCGAAATGCTCGACGAGACGCGTCCGAGCGCATCCGAGACCTCGGAGTTCGTGATGTGCCGCTGCACCCGATCAAGCGTGCTCTCCACTGGCACACTCATGAATTCAAGGGAGGGCATCTCGCCGTTCAGCAGATCCTGGCCGGCCTGTTCGACGCCGGCGCCGACGCTCGCCTCAACCTCGGAAACCAGCTGATCGACCTCTTCGCGCGATATCCCGCACGCCTCGGCAACCGTCTGTTCGGGCGCCATCGTAGGCGCCTTGTAACCCGCGCCCGCATCCGCACCCGTCTCCGACGCGCACGAGGTGAGCGTCGCGGTCAACGTCACCGCGGCCGTGAACACACCGGCCCTCCGCGCCGCATCTCGCCACATCATGCCCCGATAGTATCCAGGCAACAATGACGTTCCCTGAATGCGGGATCCCATGCAGAGCCCAGTGCGCCACGGGGCGCATATCTGTGCCGCCTTGAGCGCCTGCGCTTCGCCTGCGCCCTGTCCTACGCCCCGCCTGCGTCGCCACTTCGCCGCCCCGTGCCACGCACGCGCCTCGTGAGCGCTCCGTCTGCGCCTCGAGATGTCTCAGTGCGCTTCGTCGGCGCGCCGAGTCTGCGCGCTGAGTCTGCGCGCCGGGTCTGCCCGTGAGTTCGCATTGGGACTCGTTCTCGAGTGCGGGCTCGAGTCCGTGGCCTGAATTCCGACCCGTCTGCGCACTTGAGTGCGAGGCGGCGTGTGGGGCCGAGTGTGCCATAATTATGAGCATAGTTTTTCGTGC
>JBEBWI010000218.1:0-3203 GCA_040392345.1 Leucobacter soli
CCACCATGAACACCGGATGGGCAGGCAAGGCCGCGGCGGTCCTCATCGCCGCAGGCTTCGCACTGAGCCTGGTGACCGCACTCATCGCGGAAGCCGTCACCGCGCTCGTCTGCGGGGAACGACCACATCCCGCCAGCGTGTTCGCCGGCCTCCTGCTCGGCGTCACCGGCGACGACTCCCAATACACATCCTCGTGCCCGATGCCGGTGTGGCAGATCCGCGCACTGGACCTCCTGCTCCTGCTGCTGGTCGCCGGTGCGGTGCTCGCCCTGTTCGTGCTCTACCGGCACTACAAGAGCTCCGACCGGGCCTTCATCGCCGATCTGCGCGGCCGGCCCGGATTCGCGAGCGCGTCGGAAGTGCGCCAGCATCTGTCCGCCCGGGCGGTACTGCGCCGTGCACGGCAGTTGCGACCGGATATCGACAAGCCGCAGCCCACCGACGTCGGGTGGCGCGTCGGCCGCTCCCGCGGCCGCGACGTGTACGTCTCCATCGAAGATTCCGTCGCCCTCGAAGGCCCGCCCCGCTCCGGCAAGGGATACCGGGTCCTGATCTCCGCGATCCTGGACTGGTCCGGCCCTCTCATCACCACCTCCACGACCAACGACAACCTCACCGCGACGATGCGGCTGCGCCAGGAACGCGGCGACGTGCACGTGTTCGACCCGCAAGGACTGTCCGGCGTCCGTCACCCGCTGCGCGTGAGCCCTCTTGCCGGATGCGAAGACCCCCTCGTCGCGATGCAGCGCGGCAACGCGATCATCACCGGCACCGCACTCGGCGCCTCGACAACGAATGGAGAGTGGGCACAGGCATCCGGCGTCGTCCTCGGCCGGCTGCTGCATGCTGCCGCGATCGGAGACCGCACCATCGAGGACGTGTACGACTGGGGATCCAGCCCCGCCTTCGCCCGCACCGCCGTCGACGTGCTGCGCTCAGACGGCGCCCCCGGATGGGGCGACAACCTCGAGGCCACGATCAGCGGCGACGAGAAACTCGTCTCCTCCATCTGGTTCGGCGTACAAGGCGCCGTCGCCCCACTCGCCGTCCCCCAGATCCGCGACGCCCTCATGCCACGCCCCGGCGACCCCACCCTCGACCCCCGAGAATTCCTGGACGGTGCGAACTCGCTCTACCTGATCGGGTCCTCCTCGGGAGCAGCCGCGATGGGCGGGTTCCTCGGCGCTCTCCTCGACGACATCGTCGAAGTCGCCCGCGCACGAGCACTCGCCTCTCCCGGGTCCAGGCTCGTGCACCCGCTCGGCCTGATCCTGGACGAGATCGCGAATATCTTCCGCTGGGACGCCCTGCCACGGACGATGGCTGACGGTGGTGGACGCGGAATCTGCACCTTCGTCGTCCTCCAAGCACTCTCCCAAGCTGAGACCGCCTGGTCCCGTGCCGAAGCAGACACCATCTGGGCCGCCGCGACCGCGAAAGTCCTTCTCGGCGGGGCATCGCACGTCGCCCACCTCCGCGACGTCGAAGCACTGCTCGGCGCACGCGAAGCGCGGCGCACCGAACGCTCCTGGAACACCGAACAGCAGGGCCACCACACCAGCGAACGACAAGAACGGCTGCCGCTGATGTCCGTCGACGAGATCCGCCGCATGCCCGAGACGCTCGGACTGCTCGCCTACCGCAACCGACGCGGCGTGCTCCTCGACCTCGCCGGATGGGACGCGCGACGCGACGCGAAAGCGATCCAGCAGGGCAAGACCAGCACCGAGGCCGAACAGCGCCTCGTCTTCGACGCGACCAACCGGCGCACCACTCCCCCGCGTCACCACGAAGACACGGAGGAAACGACGACCCCGCAACCCGCAGAGGCGGTGAATGACGAATGACCAATCGACGCAGAACCGGACTGAAGAACCTGTACCGGAACGAGTTCCTTCGCTCACCGGCATGGTTCGCCCGCCGAGACCGCTGGTTCCGAACCTGCACCAACAACGGCACGGTGGCCTGCGCCGCCTGCGGAGCAGTCACCACCAAAGCAGCGTTGGAGCTGCACCATCGCGACTACCAGGGCGTCCGCATCGTGCAGGGAACCTGGCAGGCGTGGGAAGACGACGAGGACCTCATCCCCCTGCACCCGAGCTGCCACGAGCTCCTGCACCGCCTGATCGACCGCGACGTCGTACTCGCCCAGCACCGCACCCGACGCGACGCCTCCGACCATGCGCTGCGGATGCTGCAGCTCAAGCTCCAGAACGTGGAGGCCGCGTCATGAGCAGATACGACCCGGAGGACGTCGACGCCCTACTCGCCCAAGAACTCAGCGGACTCAACCTGAACTCCCGCTCGGTCGGATCCGGCATGATCGGCGGCGCGGTCACGAACTGGCGTGAACTCACAGACGGTGAAGCCGCCGAGCACTGGCAGGCGCTGCGTGCGTGGGTCGAGTGGTTCGCCACCCGCTACAACATCCCCGTCAGCATCGTCCCCGACTGCTGGTGGAGACACGGCCCCCTCGTCGAAGAACTCTCCGCCCTGCACGCCGCGCACGTCGCCGCGTTCGACCCCAGCGACAGCGGATTCGGCCCGATCGGCTGGCACGAACGCCTCGCCATCGCGATCCCCCGACTCAACCGCTCCTACGGAGGCGGCTGCAACAACGGACACAAGCCCACAAGACCCCGCTCCTGGGCCGGCTCGACCGACGAGCAGGAATGGGAAGCGTGGACCACCCAGGCCCACGCCGAATGAGGACGCACCGCGCGTCCGCGACGAAAGGAATGAACGATGACCACCAAGATCCCGGTCACGCTGGAGGGCAACCTCACAGCCGACCCCGAGCACGGCGCCGGCGAAACGGGCAACGAGTACGCCCGCTTCACCCTCGCCGTCAACGACCGCAGACTCAACGAGGAGACCGGACGATGGGAGGACGCCGGCACCGTCTTCCACCGCGTCGTCGTCTTCAACCAGCAGTCCCGCCACGTCACCGAGTCCCTCCACAAGGGCGACTCCGCGATCGTCGTCGGCGACCTCCGGTTCGGCAGCTACACCGACAAGGAGACCGGACAGACGCGCGAGACCCGCGACATCATCGCCGACAACGTCGGTGCCTCGCTGAAGTTCGCCGACGTCTCCGTGAACCGCGCCCCAAAAGCTAGCGGCCCCGCAGCAGACGCTTCGGGGCCGGTAGCAGCACCGGCCTCGTACGCCGGTGCAGGTGTCGCGCGCTGAGATTCCAGACA
>JBEBWI010000219.1:0-3196 GCA_040392345.1 Leucobacter soli
AGACGCACGTCATCCGCTGCGACCGGTACGAGCATCCTCGCATCGCAGACCTGTTGGAGGTGAGACTCGCATGACCAGCATCACCACCGAATGGGACGGCGACATCGTCGCGGCAATGATCAAAGCCAGCGTTCCCGCTGCATTGAACGTCGGCGCGGAACTGCTGCGAGGCGACTCGGTCCCGCTCGCACCGATGGACCGCGGCGACCTTCGCGCCTCAGCACAGGTCACCCCCGCGACCCACGGCAACGAGACCGCCTACGTGTCCTACGACACCCCATACGCTGTCCGCCAGCATGAAGAACTCGACTACCGGCACGAAGACGGGCAGGCGAAGTACCTTGAGCAGCCGCTCGAGCAGAACGCCGGCAAGTACCTGAAGGCGATCGCCTCCCGCCTTGGCGAAGGGCTCTGACCGTGGCCGTCTACAGTCCCCGCCGGTACACGGGGAAGCTGATGGTCGGCATCGCCGAGCTCGTCAACGCGGCCGGACTCGCCGTCTACGACCCCGAGCACAAGCCGTACCCGGATAATGTGCGGGGCGTCTACTTCGACCATTCGCCGACCGGGAAGAACGCGCAGACCCTCAAGACGCTCGTGATCACGCCGTACATGCCGCAGGCGGGGATCCTGAACATCGAACGCACCCGAATCCAACTGCGTGCGAGGCATCCCGACATGACTGCGCTCGAGGTGCGGGACTGGCTCGACGACATCCGCGCCTTGTTCCCCGACCTCACGAAGATGCAGGTCGGCGGCCTCTGGTTCGACCGTGTCCGGCAACTCGGCTCCACCTCGTGGGGTGAACCGAACACGACCGAGGCGCTCGAGACGACGCAGAACTTTGAGTTCCGCGGCAACCGCTACGACTGACCCCAATCCATAGACCTTGAGCCCCTGGCAACTGCTGGGGGCTCTTCGCATCTACCCAGAAGGAGGCCATCATGGTCTACACCCCGCCCGCCCCCACCGAGGGCGTCAACGGCAACAGCTACGAGTTCAAGCTCGACGTCGCACCCCTCGTGTCCGCACCCACGGAACCGTCGTGGCTGGTCTGCCCCGACATCACCACGCTGCAGCCCAACCCGCAGCCCAAGACCGCGGACGGCGGCACCTACGCCCACCGCGGCCAGGATGCACCCGTCGGCATGGGTGAGGCCTTCACGCTCGGCTACGACGCGAAGGTCATCCGCAACAGCGAGGGGAAGGTCGCACCGTTCATGGCACTGCTCCTCGCAGCGTCCAACGCCTCTCTCCCCGGTGGTGATCCGTCGAAGAAGGTCATCATGGCTCGCGTCTACCACGAGTGGATCGAGGAGCTCGCCTGGCAGCTCAGCGCCGAAGTGTCTTTCCAGCGCAAGAGCACCGGCAATGCCGATGTCGAGTTCTTCAGCTTCACGCTGACCGGTCAGGGCGACCGGAAGGTCATCGCGAACCCGGCACTCGACGCACCGTCCGCACCGACCATCACCGCGGCCGAACCCTCCGGAGCAGCCGAAGACGAGTGGATCGAGATCCTCGGCACCGGGTTCGGTGATGCGACCGGCGTGACCGTCGGCGGCAGCGCGGCCGTATTCGTGCCCTCCACCGGTGGCCGCATGTTCGTGAAGATCCCCGCCGGCGACGCGGGATCGGCACCGATCATCGTCACCACCCCCGCCGGCCCCTCGTCGGCGTTCGCGTACACGCGCGGCGCCTGACCCTGACCCCTCGGGGGCGCGCCTGGTCGTGCCGCGCCCCCGAGGATTCCCCACCTCGCACGACCCACAGACCCTGAAGGAGCACGACCATGCCCACCACTGCACGCGAAGAAGCCGGGAACCTGATCCTCGACTTCGGTGACGGATCCACCTACACCATCTACCCGGTCCCGGGATCGGCCGGTATCGAGATCCAGTCCCTCCTCGTCGGCGTCGCCCTCGGCGTCACCATGAACGAGCAAGGCCCCGAAGCCGTCATCGCGAACACCGACCGTCTCACCAAGCTCTCGCTCGGCATCCCCACCGAGGCGAAGAAGCGGTTCCGGAAGGCTCCGAACCAGAAGGACCAGGCCGCACAACGCCGGCACGCCGAGTTCGATCAGATGCGTGCCGCCCGCCAGACCATCGTTGCGCAGGCGGCGATCCTCTGGAACACAGGCGGCGGCGGTATCGACGCCGTGAACGATCTCCTCAACGAGGCAGGTGGCTACCCAAAAGCCCTCGGACGCGTGATGGAATCCTCCGGGCTGGGCGACAAGTACAAGGTGCTGAAGGCATATCTCGATGGGGTCGTCCAGGAACCGAGCTCGGAGACGGATTCTATGCCGTCTACGATTACCCCGACTGGTACCGCGAATACCTCCGTCTAGAGAAAGCCGCAGCCGACCGCGGCGAGCCCGACGGCATCGACTCCCGCGAGCTCTGGACGCACGTGATGGAGAACTGGCGCGCGTTCGTACTGCCAGACCTGCAGCGCTTCTATCCGCGCCTCCCCGCCGATGACGAGCAGGCGCTGCTCGATCTTCCCTGGCGTGTGCTGCGGGAGGTGATCCTCTCCCTCTTCGGCATCCACGACTCACTCACCGGCGCGACATTTGCGCGCCTGCACCGACCGAAGGAGGGGGACCAGTGAACTTTGAAGTAGGCCGCCTCTCCGCCGCCCTGACCCTGGACGGGGTCAACGAGTTCCATCGCGACCTCGACGGTGTGGGCCGGAAGCTCACGGAGACCGGGCAGCGCGGCGCGTCGTTCGGGCGCGCCGCGGAAGCCGCCGTGCGTGCTGCTGCCGGCGCGACCACGGGTCTCGTCACTGCGGCGGGCGCCTATCTGGCGATCCTCACCAAGCAGGGCATTGCCTACAACAGCCTGCAGCAGAACAGCCGCGCCGCACTGTCGGTGCTGCTCGGTGGCGCGCAACAGGCGAACGCCCAGATGGACAAGCTGGATGCTTTCGCCCGGAACTCGCCCTTCTCCAAGAGCGTGTTCATCCAGGCGCAGCAGCAGCTCATCGGTTTCGGCATGGAGGCCGGGAAGGTCATCCCGACCCTCGACGCGATCCAGCAGTCTGTCGCCGCAATGGGTGGCTCGAACGAGCAGATCTCCGAAGTCGTCAACATCCTCGCGAACGTCAACTCGACTGGCAAGATCACCGCGGAGACATTCAACCAGCTCGGATACCGTGGCATCGACGCCGCCGAACTGCTCGGCACGAAGTG
>JBEBWI010000220.1:0-3165 GCA_040392345.1 Leucobacter soli
CAGGGTCTGAGCCCAGTCATCCGTGAAACTCGTCGATAGCGTGCCGGGTCGCCCGTGATAGTAGTTGAGCAAGGCCTCGCTCATGGTGAGGACCGTGCCGGCGTGCCGGAGATATGCGAAGTTGAACAGGCGATCCTCGCCGAACCTGAGGTGCTCGGGAAATCGAATCCGGTGATCGACGAGGATGCTTCGGCGGTAGAGCTTGTTGCTCTGGGAGTAGACGAGCATTTGCTTCCTGCTCAGGTACTCGCTGATGAAGGCGTCGGCGCGCTCGCCGCTCCCGGGGAATCGGCGGTCCTCCAGCGCCGCGATCGCCGGCGGCCAGGCATAGATGTAGTTGCGGACAGTGTTGATCGAGAAGATGACGAGGCCCACCTCGTCTGCGCCGATTCGTTCGAGCACGGTTTCGAAGGCTTCGGACGAATACTCGTCGTCGGCGTCGAGGAAGGCGACCCATTCCCCTGTCGCGGCGTCGATGCCGGCATTGCGTGCGGCCCCCGGGCCGCCGTGGGTGTTTCTCAGTAGGCGCACCCGGGGGTCTCGCCGTGCGTGGAAGGCGACGATCTCGGTGGTTCCATCGTTCGAGCCGTCGTCGACGACGATGACCTCGAGTTCGTCGTGACTCTGCCCGAGAACCGAATCGAGTGCGCGCTCGATGGTCTCCTCCGCGTTGTACGCAGGAATGACGACGGAGATCACGAACCCTCGCCTCTCGATGCCGCAGCCCGCAGGCGTGCGTTTGGATAGTTTCGCTATGCCGAGGCGAGGTATGCCGTGAGCGCCTCGCGCGCATCGCGGGGGGTGAACCCGGTCGCTTCGATCTTGTCGAGGGCCAGCGTGCTGTTGAGCGGTCGCGGGGCGACCGACTTTCCGGCGAAGTACTCGGCGGTGCTGACACCCGACACACGTGTGGCCTCGTGGCCGGTGCCCGCGTACACGAGGCTTGCGATCTCGTGCCACGACATGACCGGGCCCTCGTTCGTCAGGTTGTAGACACCGAACCCAGGGCGCGTGCTGAGCAGGTGCACGATGCCCGAGGCGATGTCTTCGGTGAAGCTCAATCGGCCGTGCTGGTCGTTCACGACGCTCGGGTCGATTCCGCGTTCTGCAAGGGTCGCCATCGTGCGTACGAAGTTGTTCCCGTCGCCGATGACCCAGCTGGTGCGCACGATGTAGTGGCGGGGCACAGTCGAGACGATCGCATCACCTGCCGCTTTGGTCTGGCCGTAGACGCCGAGGGGAGCGAAGTCGTCGCTCTCGGTGTAGATGCGCTTGCTTCCGTCGAACACGTAGTCGCTGGAGACGTGCACCAGAGTAATGCCGTGCGCACTGGCGATCCGTGCGAGCCGTGCGACACCGCTGACGTTCGCGTCCCAGGCATCGCGGCGGCCGTCTTCCGTCTCTGCATTGTCGACCGCGGTATAGGCGGCGGCGTTGATCACGGTGTCGTAATCGGCCCAACGCACACGGTCGAGTGTCTCCTCATTGAAGAGATCGATGCGGCTGCGGTCGGCGAAGTCGGCGGCGGGAAGGGCCTGCTGCAGGGCGCGGCCGAGCTGGCCGTTCGCGCCGATGACAAGGGTGCGTTTCGGCCTCATCGGTACGACATCCGCGAGCACCGGGTGCGCGAGGTCCTTGTCCGAACGCTCCGCTTCTTCGAGGGGGATGGGCCAGGCGATCGCCGCGGTCGGGTCGGCGAGATTCAAGAAGGTGTATTCGCTCTGGGCCTCGGCGCTCCAATGGTCGTTGACCAGATAGACGTACGCGGTGTCGTCTGCGAGCGTCTGATACGAGTTGCCGACGCCGCGGGGCACGAAGATCGCGGTGGAGGGGTCGAGTTCGGCGGTGAAGACGGCGCCGAAGCTCTCGCCTTCCCGCAGGTCTACCCATGCGCCGAAGATCTTGCCGGTCGCAACCGACACGTACTTGTCCCAGGGCTCCGCGTGGATGCCGCGAGTCGCCCCTCGCTTGTCGTTGAACGAGATGTTGTTCTGCACCGGGCCGAAGTCGGGCAGCCCGAGCGCCACCATCTTCTCCCGTTGCCAGTTCTCCTTGAACCATCCGCGGTTGTCGCCGTGCACGGGTAGGTCGAGCAGCACGAGGCCGGGGATGGTGGTCTCGCGAATCGCAAGCGGCTTTGCGGCCATGGTTACTGCCCCTGCTCCTTGTACTTCGCCTCGGTGGCGGCCTTCTGCGGCTGCCACCAGTTCTCGTTCTCGCGGTACCAATCGATCGTTGCGGCGAGGCCGCGGTCGAAATCCTGGAACGCGGGCTGCCAGCCGAGCTCAGTGCGCAGCTTGGTGCTGTCGATCGCGTAGCGCAGGTCGTGGCCCGGGCGATCGATGACGTGATCGTAGGCGTCTGCAGGCTGCCCCATGGCGGTGAGGATCAGCTCGAGCACGTCCTTGTTGTTCTTCTCGCCGTCTGCGCCGATGAGGTAGGTCTCACCGATGCGGCCGGCTTCGACGATGCGCAGCACTGCGGAGGAGTGGTCGTCTGCGTGGATCCAATCGCGCACGTTGAGGCCTTCGCCATAGAGCTTCGGGCGTTCTCCGACCAGGATGTTGGTGATCTGCCTGGGGATGAATTTCTCGACGTGCTGGCGGGGGCCGTAGTTGTTCGAGCAATTGGAGAGGGTGGCCTGCACCCCGAAGGAGCGCACCCATGCCCGCACGAGCAGGTCGCTGCCCGCCTTGGTCGAGGAGTACGGCGAAGAGGGGTTGTAGGGGGTGTGCTCGGTGAAGCGCTCGGGGTCGTCGAGTTCGAGATCGCCGTACACCTCGTCGGTGGAGATGTGGTGGTAGCGCTTCTCGTGACGGCGCACTGCTTCGAGCAGCGTGTAGGTGCCGACGATGTTGGTGTCGAGGAAGGGCTTCGGGTCGTGAAGCGAGTTGTCGTTATGCGACTCGGCCGCATAGTGAACGACGATGTCGGTCTCTCCGATGAGCTGGTCGACCAACGGTGCGTCGCAGATGTCGCCTCGCACGACCGTGACGCGATTCTCGGGAAGGCCCGCGAGTGAGGCCTCGTTGCCGGCATAGGTGAACTTGTCGAGCACGGTGATGACGTCATCGGTGTTCTCGACGAGGTAGTGCACGAAGTTCGAACCGATGAAGCCGGCTCCGCCGGTCACCAGAATTTTGCGGGCCACAGTGGTCCTCCTGC
>JBEBWI010000221.1:0-3126 GCA_040392345.1 Leucobacter soli
ACCTGTTCTTGCGTGTCTGCCATGATTTCGTTCCTCACTTTTTCGTTGTTCTCGTTGTCTATGCGCCCGGGGATACATGATTTGCAGACGTCGACGCCCACCGCGGGGTTCGGTGTGGCGCCCCTATTGCCACATCACCAGGCCACGGTGGGGTGGTCGGAACACACTGAGTTCACAGTCAGGAACAGTTCCTTCCCCGGCTCAACGTCGCTGGCGCCAAGCATCATCACCGAGCCGTCACTCCGCCTGGCGACGATATCGAGCATCTTCACCTGTATTTGTTCGGGCTCGTAGAGGTTGTGCACCTCCCAGCCGTCCGCGATCCACATCTCTCGCACCTGCTCGAGCAGAACAAAGGGATCTTGCTCCAGCGGGCCGGTGGCAAGAATGATCTCCACCGAGGCCGGGTTCACCTCGCCTGCGTTGAACGTACACTGCGGACGTTCCGTCGCTTCGAAGATCCACTCCCGGTCCCCGATCCATCTCGCCTCTTCATCCCAACCCAGCGGACGCCATTCAGCGCTCACGCCGGTTACCTCCATCACCGCATCAATCTCGTCCACTACCCAAGCCTGCAACTCCTCAAGAGTCGAATTCGACGACACCTTCCGCTCCGACACCACCGGCACCTCCATCGACGTCTGACATGCTGAGGGCGACAGCACCGTCAGCGCGCACATCACCGCTGCTACGGCGTTCCTCAACCAACGACCAAAATCACTACTTCGCATAGCTCACACCTCCCAGAACTCGATCACCAAGACCGAGCGATACGGCCGAGGCATTGTGTATTGATTGCGTATCTTTGTCCATATATCCGCGCCCTTCACTCGCCTCAAACCCCGCGGCGTTCTTGCCGTGCCCGAGCACGTCGTACCATGGCGTGGACTCACCGATGACGCTGTGCCCGTCGGTCGGCTTGTAGAACTCGCCATCTGGTGTGGCAAACCCTTCCACCGAGAACTGCCCGGCCCCCTCATAGTTCAGGTTGTTCTCATACTTGAGACCGGGGTTCGGGTTGCCTCTCCCACTTGTGACGAGGCCCAACGGCGCCAACTGGTCAGCGCTGGCATGAGCCGTGTAGATCTCCTGGCCTGCGCCCCAGCGATCGATCACTCCGAGCGCCTGAAGCGAGGGGACCTGAGCCGTATCGAGACCCGCGGAGCCCAGCATGACGAAGGCATCGACGTCGTGCTTCACGAGCGTCAGCGCATTTGCTGCCGTAGTGGTGCCATAGGAATGGCCGATCACCGAGATGCGCGGTGAGTCGGGGTGCGTGAAACCGTGCCCCACCCCCAGCGGCTGGTTGCGCGCTGCCCACATCCCGTCGAACTCCGCGGCGATGCGCGGTGCGCCCTGCCTCGCCAGATTGGAAGAGAGCACACTACCTTCACCGGCCTTGAGCCCTCCGGACTCGACCTGCATCGAGTCTGCGAGATCGGGAGTATCGTAGGTGAGGAAGACGATCACTCCGACCGTATTAGCAGTACCGCTTCCAAGCATCCTGCCCTGCACCGCATAGAGATTGCGGCTCGCGCGATGCCAAGTCGGCAGTGCCTTATCTGCATCGCTCTCCATCCCGGCCACCTGTGCGGTGAGATAGTCAGCAGTGTCGAGGTGGCCGTAGCCCGTCGCCACCATCGGCACCTCTCCCTCCAGGTTCAGAGAGACGACGTAGACGGGCGGATTCTTGCGTTTGCTCGGGTCTGCGATGGTCTTCAGCTGGTCCAGCGCCGTCAACGCTCGCGCGTTGAGACCTGCGCGGTTCGCGTCGTAGAACTCGATCAGTTCGAGGTTCGCGCGGTCGCGCACCGTATACGGCAGACCGGGGAGGTTGCCGATCACCCAAGGGACCTGCGCGATCAACATATTCTGTTCAGCAGTGGTGAGCCGGGCCCAATTCCGAGAGACTTCCGTCGGGGAGGGCGGGCTGCTCCAGATATCGACACCGTCTTCATGCCCGATCAATTTCACCAGGAGTCGATGCGAGGTCTTCGGCCTCGCCGCAGCGGCACCAGCAGTCGACTTCGCGCCGAACATCCCGGTCATTACCACGCTGCGCATGGCGCCACTCCGTGCGGCCGGCGAATACGCCAGCACTCCCAGGCTCGTCTTGCGCAGGGAGGCCACCAAGCTGCGCTCGGCTGCTCGCCGCTGGTCGATCAGTGTCATCCAACGTCGACGCTGAATCTGGATGCCCGCGAGCGCCGACTCCCAGGCCACCGATGCGGTCTGCCAGCGGTCGCCGTGCATCCGCTGCAGACGATTCGACTCCTGCATACGGTCCGCGTCATCGGACGCACCGGGGAGCGATCCCTCGCCCGGCCCCGGCATGCTGCGGGGAGCTCCTTGGTCCCAGGCGTATGAGGCCCACACGCCGATGGCACGGCCGATGCCCTCGATCTCACTCGACTGCATCCGTATGATCCCGAGGTGGCCGTCGACCCGAGCCAGCACGGCCCTGCCTTCGTTGTTCAAGCTGTTCAGGCCACTGGCATAGCTCAGAAACGCCTGCCGAGCAGCAACGACCCCGGTTTCCAGCACTCTCGCCCCGGGCATCGGAGCGTTCTCGATCTTCGACTGAATGGCCAGAACACCGGCGCCCGACTGAGTGCCGAGTTGGCTCTGCGCGATCCCCAGCTGAGCGGTGAAACTGCCCAGCTCGGCAGACACATCGCCCAGATACCGGGCCACCACCATGGGCTCGTCGGGATCTCCGACGATCAATTCACTCGGCGGCAGCAGGTCGCTCGCAGAACTCGGCACGCCGCTCATGCCGGCGTCCCCATTTCGACGCGTGAGGATGCGGACAGCACTCCGCCGGTGATCGCCGATGCGAGGGACCGATCGACCTCCGTGCTTGCCAGCAGCACGTCTCCCGTAACCTGCCCGGTCGCGTTGGCACCGGTTCCGAGCATCTCGCCCGCAACCCTCACCGCCTCGAGATAGCCGAGCACCTCCGGAGCGATACCGGTCAGGCTCCGCATCGTCAGCCGAGGTGGTCGAGCACTTGTCGTCACGAGCCGATGCCCTGCTCCGATCAGCGTCGACTGTGCGGAACTCAGAACCGAGTCATCGAGTTTCAGGCCAGCGGCCATAGAAGAACACCTCCCGAATGCACGTCGC
>JBEBWI010000222.1:0-3111 GCA_040392345.1 Leucobacter soli
GCGGGGAGGAAGCCGCGCAGCCCGATGTCGACGATCAGGCCGCCCTTGACGACCTCGATGACCGTGCCGGTGACGACGCCGTCGGTCTCCTTGATCTTCTCCACGTCGCCCCACGCGCGCTCGTACTGCGCACGCTTCTTCGACAGGATCAGACGGCCTTCCTTGTCCTCCTTCTGGAGCACGAGTGCCTCGACGGAGTCGCCGACCTCGACGACCTCACCGGGGTCGACGTCGTGCTTGATGGACAGCTCGCGCGAGGGGATGACGCCCTCGGTCTTGTAACCCACGTCGAGGAGCACCTCGTCGCGGTCGATCTTCACCACGGTGCCCTCGATGAGGTCGCCGTCGTTGAAGAACTTCAGGGTCTTCTCGACCGCGGCAAGGAAGTCTTCGGCCGAGCCGATGTCGTTGATCGCGACCTGCTTGCTTGCCAGTTCGGTCGTTGCATTCGTCATGAAATTGGTCTCCAGAGGGACAGGGAATTCAGGCCGCGCACGCGTGTGCCCGAAACGCTGGGAAGCAGTTCGCGCACATGCCCGGCATGTGGACATGGTTAATACGCCACAAGTGTGACGCCTCAGTCTACCGCGATAATCCCGAGAAACCCAAGTTGCAGTGTCGTGCGCCTCGGGGTGCGATTACGGCGCTCGGCTTCGGCGAGCGGTATCGTCCCCGCTCGAACCGGCGACGATGCGCATCGCGCAGAGCGGCATCGCACGATCAGTGGGCGGCGGCGTTCCAATTCGCGCCTCGACCGACCTGCACCTCGAGCGGCACCGTGATCTCGGCAGCCCCGCCCATCTCCTCCCGCACGATCGCTTCGAGAGCGTCCCATTCGCCCGGCGCGACCTCGAACATCAGTTCATCGTGAATCTGCAGGAGCATCCGCGATGCCATCTGCATCTCGCGCATGCGACGCTCCACGCCGATCATCGCGATCTTGATGATGTCAGCCGCACTGCCCTGGATCGGGGCGTTGAGTGCCGCCCGCTCCGCGTTCTCCCGCAGCACCCGGTTCGGACTCGCGAGGTCGGGGAACGGACGGCGCCGGCCGAAGATCGTCTCGGTGTACGTGTCCCGCTTCGCCCGCTCGACGACCGACCGCAGGTAGTCGCGCACCCCGCCGAAGCGCTCGAAATAGTCGGCCATGAGCTGTCGCGCCTCCGCAGCCGAGATGTTCAGCTGCTTCGAGAGCCCGAATGCCGAGAGCCCGTAGGCCAGACCGTACGACATCGCCTTGACCTTGGAACGCATCTCGCTCGTGACCTCCTCGGGCGGCACTCCGAAAATGCGCGAACCGACGAATCGGTGCAGATCCTCTCCCTGATTGAACGCCTCGATCAATCCGGCATCGCCGGAGAGATGCGCCATGATCCGCATCTCGATCTGCGAGTAGTCGGCCGTCATGAGCGCCTCGTACTCCGGCCCGTGGATGAAGCCCTCGCGCAGCCGCCGCCCCTCGTCGGTGCGCACGGGGATGTTCTGCAGGTTCGGTTCCGTCGAAGCGAGACGGCCGGTGCTCGCGGCGACCTGCTGGAGGGTCGTGTGAATGCGCCCATCGGGCTGCACCGCTTTGATGAGTCCTTCGACGATCTGACGCAGCTTATTGGCATCGCGGTGCGCGAGCAGCGCGTCCAGGAACGGATGCGGGTTCTTCGCCTGCAGATCGGCGAGCGCAGCGGCATCGGTCGTGTACCCGGTCTGGGTCTTTCGCGTCTTCGGCATGTCGAGCTCTTCGAACAGCACCTGCTGCAACTGCTTCGGCGAAGAGAGGTTCACCTCGTGCCCGATGGCAGCATAGGCGCGCTCCTCGAGAGCTGCCACCCGCTCCCTCAGCTCAGCCTCATGGGCTTGCAGCAGCGGGAGGTCAATCTGCACCCCGCGCTGTTCGAGGGCCGCCAGCACCGGCACGAGCGGCATCTCGATATCGGCGTACACCGCGCCGGTGCCCCCCTCGAAGCGGGAGAGTACGACCTCGTGCACCCGGGCGATGTACCACGCCAGCGCATCCGTGCCTGCGGAAGCGCCCTCCTCGGGCACGAGCTGGTTCGGATCGGCCTGCGGCACCTGCTCGCCGAGGAAGCGGAATACGGCCTCATCGATCGTCTTCTCCGGCGTGCTCGGGCGCAGCAGCCACGACGCCACCGCGACGTCGCCCGCGACGCCACCGATCATCACTCCGGCTTTCTCGGCCAGTCTGATCTGCGACTTCGCATCGAAGAAGACCTTCGGCGCATCCGAAGCCAGCCACTCTTCGAACAGCGCGTAGTCGCGGCCCCCCGGCTGCCAGTGCAACAGCACCGTCGCGTCGGTGCGCGCAATGCCGACCTCGAAGCCCTCGCCGATCTCGCGGATCAGCACCGCCGGTCGGGAGCCCTTCACGAGCCAGTCGCCGAGCTCCTCATCGAGCAGCAGTTTCGGCTCGGGCAGCTTCGGGGCGAGCCCCGCACCCACGACGTCACCGGCGAGCTCCGCCGAATCCGCCCCCGCGAGCTTGCCGACCCGCTGCAGCAGCGTGCGGAACTCGAGCCGCGCGAAGACCTCCTGCACGGCCGCCATGTCGATCTCGCCGCGCGCGAGATCGAGGATCTCGACATCCAGCTCGACGTCGCGCACCAGGCGATTCAACCGGCGGTTGCGCTCGGCGAGATGCGCGTTCTCGCGCAGGCTCTCCCCCACCTTGCCGCCGATCTCATCCTGGCGACGAAGGATCTCTTCGAGAGAACCGAACTGCGTGATCCACTTCACCGCGGTCTTCTCCCCCACCCGAGGAACACCGGGCAGGTTATCGCTCGTCTCGCCCACGAGCGCCGCGATCTCGGGATACTGTTCCGGGCGCACGCCGTAGCGCTCCATCACCTTCGCAGCGTCGTAACGGGTCAGCTCGCTCACTCCCTGCTTCGACGGGTACAGCAGCGTGATGCGGTCGTCGACCAGCTGAATCGTGTCACGGTCGCCGCTCACCACCAGCACCCGATACCCCTGCTCCGCGCCGCGCGTCGCGAGCGTCGCGAGAATGTCGTCCGCCTCGTAGTTCTCCTTCTCCAGCGTGCGGATCCCCATCGCGTGCAGGGCCTCCTGCAGCAGCGGCACCTGCCCCTTGAACTCGGG
>JBEBWI010000223.1:0-3097 GCA_040392345.1 Leucobacter soli
CCTCGACCCCCGCGATCCTCTCCGGCGGCATCGACGTCTCGGTCGGGCCGCTGGCGACGTTCATCAACTGCTTCTTCGTCGCCATACTCCTGCCGCACGGCCTCGGCGACTGGTACAGCGCCATCCCCATCCTGCTCCTCACCTCCGCAGTCATCGGCACCATCACCGGCCTGCTGGTCACGGTCGTGCGGCTCCACCCCGTTGTGGCGTCCACCGGCATCCTGTTCGTGCTGATCGGCCTCTCGATCACCATCTCGAAGGCACCGGTCTCTGCGCCGACCAACTGGTCTAGCGGGCTTGCGAAGTCGATCGGCTGGCTGCCCGGCGCCGTCATCACCATCGGCATCGTCGCACTCGCGTGGTTTCTGCTCAGGCGGACCGCCTACGTGAGAAACCTGCTCGCCACCGGCGAGAGCGACATCTCCGCCTACGGCTCAGGGGTGAACGTCACCGTCGTCCGCACCCTCGCCTACACCATCGGCGGCGTGTTCGCAGGGGTTGGCGGCATCGCGCTGACCGCACTGCTGCAATCGTCCCAGGCCTCGCTTGCCAACACCTACGCTCTACTCGGCCTCGCCGCCGCGGTGCTCGGCGGCACGGCGCTCGGCGGCGGCAAGGGAGGCCTGCTGGGCACGTTCTTCGGCGCCCTCGTGCTCTACCTGCTGCAGCAACTGCTCACCGCGACGGGCGTGCCCTCGACTCTCGTGCAGTTCAGCTTCGGGGCCGTGCTCATCCTGGGCGTGATCCTCGGCGCCACTCTCCTCAACCCCAGTCAGAGAAAGATCCGCTCATGACCGACACCTATCCCGACCTGACACGCTCTCTGACCACGCCCCCGGCCCCGCCATCGCCGATGAGGCGCGCAAAGCGGCTGCTCGTGGAGACTCCGCTCATCCAGGTGGTCATCCTCGCCGTCCTCATCATCGTGCTCGTCTCCCTCGTCCCGGCGTTCCTCGATCGCCCGATCGCAGCTGTATCGGTGCTCACGCTGGCGACGCTGCTGGCACTCGCGGCCATGGGGCAGACGCTCGTGGTCATCATCGGCGGTCTCGACCTCGCCATCCCCGGCTACATCACCTTCGGCGCGATGATCGCGGGCAACGCCACCAGCCGCCTCGGGTGGCCGGTGTGGCTGGCGTTCCTGGTGGTCATAGCGGTCTGCGGCGGCATCGGGGCGCTCGTCGGCTGGTTCTGCAACCGGTTCCGCACCGAGCCGCTCGTGATGACTCTCGGTGTCGGCGTCGCCCTCACCGGAGGCGCGATGTTCCTGGCAGACGGCGATTACAGCGGCCAGCCGCCGCAGGAGCTCCGGGCACTGGCTCAGCTCTCCGGCACGACCTTCGGCATCCCGATCCCTCCGGTCGTCTTCATCGTTCTGATCCTCGGCATCATGCTCTGGCTCTTCCTCTCGAAGACCCCGGCGGGCCGCAGAATCTACGCAACCGGGGTCAACCCTCGCGCGGCTGGTCTAACCCGTGTTCGCACTCCCCTGGTCTGGACGTCGGTCTTCGCCATCTCAGGCGTATTCGCCGGAATCGCCGGCGTCTTCCTCACTGCCTTCGGTTCGGGCTGGTCGGCCTCGATCGGCGACCCCTACCTGTTCTCCGGCCTCGCCGCCGTGTTCGTCGGCGGCACCACTTTCGGTTCGATCCGCGGCGGCTTTACCCGAACCGCGCTCGGCGCGCTCATCCTGACCGTGCTCTCGACCATCATCATGAGCCAGGGCCTCAACGAGGCGCAAACGAGGATCGTCTACGGCGCGATCATCCTCGGGATGGTGGCGATCTACGGCCGCGAGCGCAGAGTGCGCGACAGGTTCTAGCCGAGGAACCACCACCCCCTGCTTCCCCGAACCGCGGGAAGTACCGCCATTATCAAAGGAGATAGTACACATGTCGACAGTCGACAGTTTCCTCGAGTCAATCAGCCCACAGCAGCTCTTCGACGACCCTTACCCGATCTACCAGAAGCTCCGCAGGGATGCCCCAGTCGCCTTCATTCCGCAGCTGGGCATCTACTGGATCTCCCGCTATGACGATGTCGCTGAGGTGGTCGCGGCCAAGGATCCCTGGGGCACCTCCTACGCCAGCCCCGAGCATCCCCTCCGCCGCACCCTCGGAGACCCAGTGATCACTATGGTCGGCGGAGAGCTGCACGACGATCTGCGCCTCGGCGTCGACAAGACGCTGCGGCCACGGCCGATCACCCAGGTAATCGAGCAGTCCATACGCCCACTTGCCAAAGCCCGCGCGCGCGACCTCGCTGCGAGAGGCGAGGCTGATCTCGTGACCGAGTACTTCGAGCCTATGAGCGTCGAGGCCCTCCGCCATGTGCTCGGGCTCGACCCCTACGTCGACGCCGACACGCTCGTGCGCTGGTTCAAGACTCTCGCCGTGGGGGCGGGCAACTTTGTCAACGACCCCGAAGTGAACGCGCAGACGGAAGCGATCGCCAAGGAGCTCGAGGGGATAGTGCTGCCGGTACTCGACGATCTTTCCTCCAAGCCCGAAGACGAAACGATGCTCTCCCACATGCTCTGGGCAGGCAAGGAGGACGGGGCGCCTCGCGATGTCAACCACATCCTGTCGACCGTGAAGATCATCCTCCTCGGCGGCATGCAGGAACCAGGACACGCGGCCTCCTCGTCGGCATACGGGCTCTTCACCTCCGGGCAGTGGGGGCTTCTCAGAGAGGATCCGTCGAAGTGGATCTCAAACGCCGTACTCGAGGGGCTGCGCTGGATCGCGCCAATCGGCACCGCGGGCCGCGCACCCGTGCGAGACCTCGAGTTCCACGGAGTGACGATCCCGGCCGGCCACCACGTCGAGGCGATGCTGGGATCGGCGAATCGCGACGAGACGAAGTACGTCGACTCCGAGTCGTTCGACATCGAGCGCAGCGAGAAGACGCATCAAGCGTTCGGCGGTGGCCCGCACTTCTGCGCGGGGCACTTCTTCGGGCGCCAGGTCGAGAAGATCATGTTCGAAGAACTTCTCGAAGCCACGAAGGATTTCAAACTCAAGCCGGGCACCGAAGTGCCCATCACCGGGTGGGTGTTCCGGGCGCCACGCAGCCTGCAGGTCGAGATCCAGGCGGC
>JBEBWI010000224.1:0-3054 GCA_040392345.1 Leucobacter soli
GGTTCGACGGGAAAACGTCCGAAATTAGGCAAATCTCCTTGAGTTCGGGCAGTGAGGGCGCGCCCGCGGCCACGCAGTCGGGGCAGGAGAAGCACGCCCCGGCTACAGCGCGTGGCCGGGCTCCCCGTCGACGACGGTGAGCCGCACCCGCGTGCCGATGAGCTGCTCGGGCGCGTCGGCGAACGGGTTCGTGTCGAGCACCGCGAAGTTCGCTCGGGCGCCCGGCACGAGCGCGCCCAGTTCCGCCTCCCAGCCGGTCGCGGCCGCGCCGCCGAACGTCATCGCCTCGAGCGCGTCGGCGGGCGTGAACACCCGCTCGGCGCGGTACGGAGGGCGCGCGGCTTCGAGCGCCGAGCGGGCCGTGAGCGCGATGAAGAGATTGTGCGGCGCCTCGTGCGGGGCCGTCGGCGCGTCGGTGCCGAGCGCGATGCGCACTCCCGCGTCGCGAATGGCGCGCCAGGGGAAGCCGTGCTCGGCCCGCTCGTCGCCGAGCATCGCCAGCCAGTTGTCGAGAATCGCCGGGTCGCAGTGCACCGGCTGCATCGAGGCGGTGACGCCGAGCGCAGCGAGACGACGGATGGTGTCGGGGGCGACGGATTCGAGGTGCTCGACGCGCGGCCTGCGGTCGGCCCGCGGCCCGTTCTCGCGGGCGCACGCCTCGACGAGGTCGAGGGCGAGCTCGCTCGCGGCGTCGCCGATCGCGTGCAGGGCGAGCTGCAGCCCGTGCGCGTCGGCGGCGACCGCCGCGGCCACTGCCGCGTCGCGCGGCCAGATCGGCGCGGCGTTCGAACCGTCGGCGTAGGGCGCGCGCATCGCGGCGGTGCACGCGTCGATGACTCCGTCGAGGATGAATTTCACGCCGACGATGCGGAACCAGCGATCGCCGAAGCGCGCGGCGACGCGGTCGCGCCACTCGGCGGCCCGCTCGATCTGCGCGAGGTCCGATGCCGCATCGCCCGTGGGCTGCAGCAGCACGTGCGCGGTCATGGGGAACGGCAGTCGCCCGTCGCGCTCGAGCATGCGCTCGAATGCCGCGAGATCCGCCTCGCTGAGCGCCATCTCGGTCGCCGTCGTGACCCCCGTCTCGAGGTACGCCGCGAAGGCGTTCGCGAGAAAGCGGTCGCGGTCGACCTCGGTCGCCGTCTGCTCGAGGTACCCCCACGCGTACTGCATCGCTGCGGTCTCGAGCAGGAAGCCGGTCGGCTGGCCGGCGGCGTCTCGGCGAATCTCCCCGCCGATCGGGTCGGGCGTGTCTGCGGTGATGCCGAGTGCAGTGAGCGCCGCGGTGTTCACCCATACCGAGTGGAGGTCGTTCGCATCGAGCAGCACGGGAACGTCGGCGACGGCCTCGTCGATCATCTCGGCGGTCGGGTCGGCGCCGCCGAGCGCTTCGAACCGCCAGCTGATGCCGAGCAGCTGGCGCGCATCGGGGTTCGCCGCCCGAGCATCGCGCAGCCGCTGCTGAATCTCGGCGACGCTCTCGCAGTCGCGCAGCTGCACCTTCTCGACGGCCTGCCCGAGCATGAGCATGTGGGTGTGCGCCTCGACGATGCCGGGCGCGACGAACGCGTCGCCGAGGTCGACCTGTGCAGCACCTGCGCCGGCCGCGCGTACGACGGCCTCGAGGTCGCCGACGGCGAGCACTCGCCCTTCCCGCACCGCGAGGGCTTCGGCGAGCGGGGCCTGCGCGCGCCCGGTGAAGACTGCGGCGGCGCGGTAGACGGTCGCGGTCTGCGCGGGCGTTGCGTTGGTCATCGGTGCTCCTGAGACGAGGTGGCGAGCGGCGCGCGACGGGCGAGCGCCCGCTCCGCGCCGGTCGAGACGAGTGCGACCCAGACTGCGGGGGCGATCGCCACGAAGCTCACGATACCCATCAGCACGCCGAACGTCGGAATTCCGAGCATCTCGATGATCCACGCGCCGATGATGGGCGCGAAGCTCGACCCGATGAGGTACGCGCCGACGAGCGGCGCCGACCAGCGGCCGCGCGCGTCGAGGCCGGCGGCGGTGGCGATGAAGAAGACGAACGCGAAGCCGTAGACGGTGTTGACGACCACGATCAGGGCGGCAAGGGTCGCGGCGTCGTCGGTGAGGCCGATCCACACCTTGATGATGCCGCCGAGCAGCAGGGCGATGCCGAGCGGCAGGGCGCGACCCAGGCGATGCCCGAATACGGTGACGATGACCATGGCGACCGCTCCGCCGCCGGCCGCGGCGCTCAGTGCGAAGCTCAACGACGCGGGATCGAGGCCGACGTTGTCGCCGAGCACCGAGGTGAGCGTCCACACCGCGTCTTCGCTGGCGCCCCAGATCGGGAAGAGGATGAGCAGCGCGATGCCAGCGATGCGGATGCGGCGGGGCTCGGCGATCTTGAGCGTCTCGGTGACCTCGGCGGGCTCGGCGTACTCGGGCGCGTCGGGCAGCCACACTGCGAGGGCGAGGCCGATGAGCGCGAGCACCGCGAGCGCGCCGAAGACGGTGACCTGGCTGAGGCCCAGGATGGGGATGATCGCGAGCACGATCATCACGAGAATGCGGTTGACGACACCGCTGGTCGCGCTCACGCGGTTGGGATTGCGGATCGCGGCGATGGCCGCCCCGGAGGCCGCGATCGCCGTGCCGACGCCCGCGCCGCCGACGATGAAGGCCGTGACGACGACCGCGGGGCCGGCGAGAGTGGCGGAGACGCCGAAGCCGATGACCGCGACGACGAGCCCGGCAGCCGCGAGCCGGCGGCGGCTCGCACCTGCGGCCAGTCTGGCGGTGCCGAGGCCGACCACCGCCGAGGCGAGCAGCGCCCAGGTGAGGATGTTGCCGGCCTCGACGATGTCGAAGCCGAGATCGCCCAGCACGGCCATGATGAGCGGTGCGAGATTCGCCATCATGAGACCGGCGAGGGAGAGCATGAAGGTGGCACTGCCGTTCTTCCACCCGAGCGGAACGCGCGGGTCGCTCTGCACCGGGGTCGGTGCGGGGGCTGAGATCGTCATGAGCATCCTCTCTGATGGCTGCGGTTGCGACTGCACTGCGCGCTGCGGTGCCGGTCGCGGCGGG
>JBEBWI010000225.1:0-3031 GCA_040392345.1 Leucobacter soli
GCGCCAACGACACCGGCCGCCGCCGCCGGCCAGAAGGCGGACAGAATGCTGTCCGGCGCGAGCGGATAGGCGACCGGCAGGCCGGTGACGCCTGTGAACAGCAACCATGGCACGATCAGGCCCGCCGCCACGGTCGCCAGCCATGGAACGAGCAGGCCGGCTGCCGGTCGCGCGTCAGGCTCGTGGCTGCCGGTCGCGGCGACCTTGAGCATGAAGCGAAGCATCAGCATTGCGGTGCCGACGGCAGAGAGCGTGAACAGGAGTTCCGCCGCGCCGCCGCCGAGAGGTGGCTTTGCGCCGAGCTTGGCCAGCGCCCCGCCGGTGAGCGGCAGACCGGCGAGCGACAGCGCGGGTAGGGCGAGCGTCGCCAGCACCGGCACGAGCGACCGCTTCCCGCTCGCGCCCACGACGCCGACGCCCATGAACAGCGCGCCCTTGGCGAGACCGTGATGAAGGGCGTAGAAGCTCGCCGCGGCGAGCGCGATTTCTGGCGAGCCCTGTTGGAGGGCCGTCGCCAGCACGGCAACCACGAGACCCATCTGGCTGACGGTCGAATAGGCGAGCACGGTCTTTGGGTTCTGTTGCGTCAGCCCGATCGCTACGCCGTAGAAGGCGGTGGCGAGTCCGGCCCACAGCAGCGCCTCGTGCCAGAAGCGCAGGTCGACCCCGAACGGCAGGAACTGGATGAGCCCGAATATCCCGGCCTTGACGATGGCGCCCGACAGAACGGCCGACGCAGGTGTCGGGGCCGCAGGATGAGCGAGAGGCAGCCAGACATGTAGCGGCACAAGGCCCGCCTTGATGCCGAAGCCGGCGACGAGAAGCATAAGGATCGCCCCCTGCCACGGCGAGTCGACCATCGCTTCGCGCATGTCCGCGATCAGCAGCGTTTCCGCGCTGGACGCGGCCAGCATGAAGCCGAGTAGCAGAGCGGTCTCGCCGGCCAGCGCCAGCACAATGTAGACGAGGCCCGCACGCATGGCCTTTGCCGAGCGCGTATGAACGACCAGCGGATAGGCGGCGAGCGAAACGCAGGCGAAGCTCACATAGAAGGTTGCGACGTCGGCTGCGAGGAACACGCCGAGATTGCCAGCAAGCGTCAGGCACCACAGTGCTGCGAAGCCGCCAGCCCGCTCGTCGCCGCGCATGTAAGTGCGCGCGAAGATGCCGGCGGCGGTCCACAGGAATGCCGCGAAGCCGAGGAACAGCCGGGCATTGCCTTCGAGCGCAAGCTGCGCGCCGAGCAGCAGGTCGGGGGCTTCGAATGCGCTCCCCTCGGGCGCGAACAGCGCCGTAGCGAGGGCCGGCAGCGGCGCCAGCGGCAGCAGCGACAGGCTATGTGGCCGCATCGCCGGCAGGTGGGCGGCCACCGCCAGCGTCAGCGGCAAGGCGAGGACAGGAATTAGCCAGAGCGAACCATACGAAAGAATCATGGCAGATAGACCCTTTCCACAATCAGCGTCGACCAGCCGAGCGGGCTGAGCGCGAAGGCGGCGAGCAGACCCGCGCCGAGCGACGCGAGCGCCGTCACCGCACCGGGCAGGATGAGCGCTGCCGGTGCTTCGATAATGCCTTCGCGCGGCGGGTCGCCCGCCGGCGCACGGAACCACGCGCGATAGACCAGCGGCAGGAAATAGGCGGCGTTGAGCAGGCTGGAGGTGGCCAGCACGAGGATCACCCAGGGCTGGCCCGCCTGGAGGCCGCCGATGCCGAGATACCATTTGGACACAAAGCCGGCGACCGGCGGCACGCCGATCATGCCGAGCGCGCCGACGGTAAAGGCGAGCATCGTCACCGGCATGCGCCGTCCTGCACCGTCGAGCTGGTCAATGGAGGTGATGCCGAGCCGCTCGGCGAGCGCACCTGCTGTAAAGAACAGCGTGATCTTCATCAGGCCCTGGTGGACGAGGTGGACGAGCCCGCCGAGAGTGGCGAAAGGACCGGCCAGGCTCGCGCCGAGCACGATGTAGGAGACCTGGCTGACGGTAGAGAAGGCGAGCCGGCGCTTGATGTCCGTCTGCTGGAGTGCGCGGACCGAGCCGTAAACAATGGTCAGCGAGGCGAGCACCGCCAGCGTCAGCCCCAGCGAAAGCTCGGCCACGCGCTCGATGCCGTAGATGTCGTAGATGAAGCGCACGATGCCGAACGCGCCGGCCTTCACGACAGCAACGGCATGGAGCAGCGCGCTCACCGGCGCCGGCGCGGCCATGGCCTGCGGTAGCCATCCGTGGAACGGCACCAGCGCCGCCTTCACCCCCAGCCCGCCGACGCAAAGGAAGAAGATCGCGCGCAAGGTCCAGTCGTCGATGTTCGCGAGCGCATCGGGACGTGCGACCTCGACCGGGCCGGTCATGCCTGCCAGCCACACGATGCCGAACAGCAGCGCAGCACTTCCGGCCATGGTGTAGGCGAGATAGGAGCGGCCGGCGGCCATGGATTTCTCGTCGCCCTTATGGACGACGAGAGGCCATGTCGAGAGCGTCAGCAGTTCGTAGAACAGGAAGAAGGTGATGAGCGAGCCGGACAGGGCGATGCCGGTGGTGGCCGTCACGCAAAGGTTGAAGAAGGCGAAGAAGCGCGACAGGTTCGGCTTCCCACCGAAATAGGCGATCGCATAGACAGTGGTGACGAGCCACAGGAAGGCGGACAGCGTCACAAACAGCAGCGCGAGAGCGTCGACCCGCAACAGCAGATAGAGACCGGGAACGAATTGCAGCCGCGTCTCGTAGACCATGCCGCGCGCCACGCCCTCGAGCAGGAAGGCGATCAGCACCAGCTTCAGGAGCGCGCCGGCGATGTTGATTGAGTTGCGCAGCCGCGTGCGCTCCTCCGCGAGGAAGAAGCAGATGAAGGACGGCGCGAAGGCGCAGGCCATCAGGGCGATGGGAAGTGCCTGTGTCATTCCGTCCCTCCCTCCAACACTTCGGGCAGGCCGATCTGAAGGAACTGATAAGGAATACTCGATGCCAGGCCGATAATTGTCGCGATCAGCGCCAGCGCCAGCGGGATCGTCTGCCGCGCCGTGGAGACA